>JBEPYA010000030.1:0-22413 GCA_041641615.1 Salinigranum sp.
ATGTTCGGCGACGGCATCGTCCCCTCGAACGTCGGCACGGGTTACCTCGCCCGGATGGTCCTCCGGCGAACGAAGCGACTCGTCGACTCGGTCGGCGTCGACGCGCCGCTCGACGAACTCGTCGACATGCAGGCCGACAGACTGGGGTACCGGAACCGCGACACCATCCGCGACATCGTCCGCACCGAGGAGCGCAAGTATCGCGAGACGCTCGAACGCGGCTCTCGGAAGGTCCAGCAGCTCGCGAGCGAGTACGCCGACCGCGACGAACCGATCCCCACCGACACGCTCATCGAGCTGTACGATTCGCACGGCATTCAGCCCGACATGGTGCGGGAGATCGCCGCCGATCAGGGAGCGGAGGTCGACGTCCCGGACGACTTCTACTCGCTCGTCGCCGAGCGCCACGAGGGTGCCGGCGAGGCCGACGCCGTCACCGAGCGTGACGAGCGGCTCTCGAACCTCCCCGAGACGGAGAAGCTCTACTACGAGGACCAAGAGCGGACGGAGTTCGAGGCGGTCGTCCTCGACGTGTTCGAGCGCGAGTCGGGCTACGACGTCGTGCTCGACCAGACGATGTTCTACCCCGAGGGCGGTGGACAGCCCGCCGACCACGGGACGCTCTCCTCGGACGACGTCACCGCCGAAGTCGAGGACGTGCAGGTCCACGACGGCGTTGTCCTCCACCGGACCGACGAGGATCCGGGCAAGGGCGAGTTCGTCCGCGGGCAACTCGACGTCGACCGCCGCCGCCGGCTGATGCGACACCACACCGCGACGCACATCGTCGGGTACGCCGCCCGGCAGGTCCTGGGAGAGCACGTTCGACAGGCCGGTGCCCAGAAGGGTACCCGTCGCGCCCGCCTCGACGTCCGCCACTACGAGCGCATCACGCGCGACGAAGTGAAGGAGATCGAGCGCGTGGCGAACGAGCTCATCACGCGGAACACGAAGATAAAACAGGAGTGGCCCGACCGCCACGAGGCCGAGGGAAAACACGGTTTCGACCTCTATCAGGGTGGTATCCCGCCGGGGAAGAACATCCGGCTCATCCACGTCGGCGACGACGTCCAGGCGTGCGGCGGCACCCACGTCAGCCGAACGGGCGACATCGGCGCGATCAAGGTGCTCTCGACGGAGCCCGTCCAGGACGGCGTCGAACGCATCTCCTTCGCGGCCGGTGAGGCTGCCATCGAGGCGACCCAGCGCACGGAGGACGCCCTCTACGAGGCGGCGGACGTCCTCGACGTCTCGCCTCCGGACGTCCCCGACACGGCCGAGCGGTTCTTCGAGGAGTGGAAGGCCCGCGGGAAGACCATCGACCGCCTGAAGCGCGAACTCGCCGAGGCGCGCGCGGCTGCCGAGAGCGAGGAGGTCGACATCGACGGCACGCCTGCGGTCGTGCGGCGTCTCGACGGCGACGCCGACGAACTCCGGGCGACGGCGAACGCGCTCGTCGACGGCGGCAAGGTCGCCGTCCTCGGCTCTGCGGCCGGCGGAAGCGCGCAGTTCGTCGTCGGCGTCCCAGACGGCGTGGGTCTGAACGCCGGCGAGGTCGTCGGCGAACTCGCCGCGAAGGTCGGCGGCGGCGGCGGCGGTCCGCCGGACTTCGCACAGGGAGGGGGTCCGGAGGTGGAGAAACTCGACGAGGTCCTCGACGAGGCACCGGACGTCCTAAAGAAGGTACTCGACGCCTGAACGGCCCCGTCCACGGACGCGACGGTCGCCAGATGCGAGCGAACTGATATCACTTTTCAGAGTGATTATATGTAGTCTCAGCTATATCTATTCGGAAGAGGAGATATCAAATGAGTAATCTGACTGAGATCGGTTCGACCTCGCGACGGACGTTCCTTCGAAACGGTGTCCTGACCACGGGTGCCCTGGCCATCGGGGTTCCCACACTGTCGGGCACGGCGGTCGCGAAGCCGTCCCGCAACCCGGGAGCAGTCCCGGTGTTCCCGTCGGATATCGACGGCCCCGACGCCGTGTTCTACCGCGTCGCACAGGCCGGGAACGCCGCCGACGAGTTCGTCAAGGGGCCGGACAAGGCCCCCTTCGGGTCGGGGAGCGTCGAGTTCACGACGACCGGTCCCGCCGACCGCCTGTTCTTCTACAACTACGACTGGGGAACGTTCGACGTCGGAGCAGGCACCGAGTCGAACGAGGGAGTCGCGCTCGCGGACGTCACAGAGCTCGAGTACAGCACGTACACGAACGACGACACGCTGGTCCCGGCGCTGAAAATGGAGATCGACCCCGACGGCCCGGACGCGTCGGGTGACAACTACGCGACGCTCAACTTCGAGCCGTACTACAACAACACGGTCGTCCCCGGCGAGTGGCAGACGTGGGACGTCCTCACGGCCGATGCGGGTGTCTGGCGCACCCCGACGAGCCTCTCAGGTCCGGGGAGCATCTCGGACCCGGTGACCTGGGACGAGTTCCTCCAGCTCTACCCGGACGCGACCATCCGCTTCGGCTTCGGCGTCGGCGTCGGCTCCGGGTGGGACGCTCCGTCGTTCGTCGGCAACGTCGACGACCTCACCATCGGCGTCGACGGGAAGACGACGCGCTACAACTTCGAGGCGCGGGGCAACAGCGGGAACTAGGACGTCAGTTCACCCCGGTACCGGGAACCACACGTTTCACGAGACCGGACCGTCGAGTCCGATCTGCCGCCGCTCGAACTCCTCGTCGTCGATCTCGCCGCGAGCGTAGCGTCGCCTGAGAACGGCGAGCGCGTCGGAATCGGTGTCACCGGTGGTCTCCCGCCGAACGATCGACAGCAGATATACCGCTCCGACCACGAAAACGACGAGCAGGAGCAGGGTCAGGAGTGCCAGGAGGAGGCCGCCCCCTGCTCCCATCCCCCACGTTCCGGCACCCCACGGCATCCCGGCCCCGGCGCCACCGGTCGGTCCCATCGGCGCGTGCGGTCCCGGGTGCGGTCCTCGGTGTGGGCCCCATTGCAGGAGGACGGTGAGCGCGTTCATGAGAGTGTCACCTCTGTGCAATTCTTTGGCGGCTCCGGGTATAAGCCTCCGCCCCGATTCCAGCGAATCGAGAATCGAGCGCCCTGTGTCCCGAAGCCGAAACTCGCGCCACGAACCCTCGCTAGAGACCGGAACGTAGAGGCCCCGCCGGTTCGTTCGTCCGTCCGTGCCCTTCGCAATCAACGACGACGTCTCGCTGTACTACGAATCGGCGGGGAGCGGCGAGGAGACCGTCGTCTTCGTCGGTGACGTCGGCTTCGGCTCCTGGCAGTGGGGCTGGCAGCACCGGGCCGTCACCGGTCCCCTCGAATCGGTGGTCTTCGATCACCGCGGTATCGGACGCTCCGACACTCCGCCGGGACCGTACTCGGTCGCCGACCTCGCGGACGACCTCTCGGCAGTACTCGCTGACGCCGGCGTCTCCCGTGCACACCTCGTCGGTGCCGGCCTGGGGGGCGTGGTCGGAATCGACCTTGCGCACGACTCGGGGCGGGTTCGGAGCCTGACACTCGTCGGCTCGGGCTTCGGGGGAGACGCCATGGACGTCTTCGCTCCCCCGGACGACGAGGCGGGGCTCCGGGCGTCGACCGAGCGCCTCCTCTCCGATGCGTTCTGTGCCGAGCAGTCTGAGGTCGTCGACCAGATCGTCGCGTGGCGGGCGCAGGAAGACGCTGCCGAGCGCGAGTGGCGGGCGCAGGCGGCTGCGCTTGATGGGTACGAATCGCCGCCGCTGTACGAGGTGACGACGCCGACGCTCGTCGTCCACGGGGAGGCGGACGCTCAGTGGCCCGTGCAGGACGCCCGGAGCCTCGCAGACGACCTCCCCCGCGGGGAGGGTGTCACCTACGAAGACGCAGGGCACCTCGTCGGCGTCGAGCGCTCGCGGATCGTCAACGACCGGCTCGTCGGCCACGTCGAGTCGTGCTCGGACACCCTCTCGAACGTGTGAGGTCCGAGAGCGCGGCAAACGTCCGTCCGAGCGCAACATCTTTCCGATGCGCTCACGTCGAAACCAATGACCGATGGATCGACCGCGCTTCGCACTGCTTGACGCCTCACACGGCGAGCCCCACACTCGCCGGAACTTCCGACGCGAACTCGACGCGACGCTCGCGGAGTTCGACGTCACCCAGTGCGAACTGCCGGAGACGTTCGCGTACGACGGCGTGGTCATCACGGGTTCTCGGGCGTCCGTCTACTGGGACGAGCCCTGGATCGGATCGCTCCTCGACTGGACGGCCGAGGCGGCGAGTCGCAACCTCCCGATGCTCGGCGTCTGTTACGGGCACCAGATCCTCGCCGAGGCGCTGGGCGGTCGTGTCGACGACATGGGCGAGTACGAGATCGGCTACCGCGAGATCCAGGTCGTCGACGAGGACGAACTGTTCGGCGGCGTCCCCGACTCGTTCACCGCCTTCACGACCCACTCGGACACCGTCACTGAACTCCCGCCGGGCGCGGCACTGCTCGCGGAGAACGACTACGGCGTCCACGCCTTCCGGAAGGGCCACGCCTTCGGCGTTCAGTTCCACCCCGAGTACGACCCCCAGACGGCCGAGTCGGTGACCCGCGGGAAGGAGGGACAGCTCTCCGAGGACCGCATTCAGGCCGTCGTCAAGGGCATCACCGACGAGCGGTACGCCGCGGCCTGTGAGACCAAACAGCTCTTCGAGAACTTCGTCGCCTACGCTCACGGCGTCCGCGACGGGCGGGCTCCCGCCGCGGACTGAGGGCGGTACGTCGCGGCGCACGTGTCGCCGGTTTCGGACACGGACCACCGCATCGTGTTTCGCTCCGACGCGCTGGGCGAACTGGTGGTGCGGTCCGGACGCAGGGCGATGCACCACGCTCCCGCGAGTCGCCCTGCGACACTCGTCAGCGCATACCCGGGGGTTGCCGCGTTCTCGTACTTAAGGGTTGACTGGGGCGTGATACGCTGCAGATGGAGCGAGCCGGAGAACGGATTGAGGGCTCTCCGTCGCGGCTACGCAGTACGCAGGCCGTACCCGTATCCCGCGTGGCTTTCACGCTCCCCTCCTGCGCTGCCACCTACGACCCCGTTCGTCGCCGTTGCCAAGTGGAGGAACTGTACTGAGTGAATCGGGACGGTCGACTCGTCCGACGACTTCGTACCGCCGAACCAGCACACTGTCGGTGCTTTCCGGCGCTGACTGTGGTCTCGTATCCGTCTCGTCCCCTCGACAGCGGCGACACCGATACTTCGGCTGACACGACATCTACGAAAGCTTTTGCTCCGGGCTCCCTGACTGTCGGTATGCTCGATTACGTCGACCTGGAGGCTGACCTCGACGAGGAAGAACGGATGATCCGCGACACCGCCCGTCGCTTCGTCGACGAGCAGGTGCGCCCGGACATCGGCGAACACTTCGAGGAGGGAACCTTCCCGACCGAGCTCATCACGGAGATGGGCGAACTCGGGTTCTTCGCGCCGAATCTGGACGGGTACGGTCTCCCTGGCGTGAGCGAGACGGCCTACGGTCTCCTGATGCAAGAACTGGAAGCCGGCGACTCCGGCGTTCGGTCGGCGGCGAGCGTCCAAGGCGCGCTCGTGATGTATCCCATCCACACGTATGGCTCCGACGAGCAGAAGGAGCGATGGCTTCCCGATCTCGGAACCGGCGAGGCTGTCGGCTGTTTCGGCCTCACGGAACCCGAACACGGCTCGGATCCCGCGAGTATGGAGACGAGAGCAGAGAGAGACGGCGACGGCTACCGACTCCAGGGGTCGAAGACGTGGATCACCAACTCACCTATCGCCGACGTCGCAGTCGTCTGGGCGCGCGACACCTCCTCCGAGGGGAAGCCGGTGCGTGGCTTCCTCGTCGAGACCGACCGCGACGGCGTCACGACGAACAAGATCGAGGAGAAGCTCTCGATGCGCGCCTCGATCACGGGCGAGATCGGCCTCTCGAACGTGTGGGTCCCCGAGGAGGACGTGTTACCAGGCGTGGAGGGGATGAAGGGCCCGTTGTCGTGTCTGACGCAAGCGCGGTACGGTATCGCCTGGGGTGCCGTCGGCGTCGCGCGCGACTGCTTCGAGACCGCCCGCGAGTACGCCCTGAACAGGGAACAGTTCGGCGGCCCCATCGCACGGTTCCAGCTCCAGCAGGAGAAGCTCGCCGACATGGCCACCGACATCACCACTGCCCAACTTCTGGCGTACCGACTCGCCGAGCTGAAAGAGCGAGGCGACCTCACTTCCGCGCAGGTGTCGATGGCAAAGCGGAACAACGTCGCAATGGCTCGTGACGCCTCCCGAACCGCCCGCGAGATGCTCGGCGGCAACGGCATCACGCGCGACTACTCGCCGATGCGTCACTTGGCGAACATCGAGACGGTGTACACCTACGAGGGCACCCACGATATCCACTCGCTCATCGTCGGGCACGAACTCACCGGGATTCCGGCCTTCGAGTGAGTTCGGTCACGTGGTCGGTGGAATCGCGGTGAGGTTCCGGGATTCCGGCCTTCGAGTGAGTTCGGTCACGTGGTCGGTGGAATCGCGGCCGACCTACGGATCTACTCGCCGCCGACAGTATTGTTTGCATAGCTGTACGTTGTTTCAGTCCCGGACACTCGACCGAGTAAGCTCCCACCTGTGGCAATGAGAACACGTAACAGGTAGCCGATACCGAAAGTTAATAGACCCCGAATCACAATCTACGAAACGAGGGACTGCGTGGGACTCCCCCCCTCTCCCCCCCACATGTCAGTTCCTCCTTTTCACTCGTCCCGACCCGCAGCGGCCGCCTCGCGAGCAGCCGTCACTCCTCGTCCCTCCAGTAATCCACGTCCGCGTCGCGCGGGTAGTAGCCGTCGACGACCCGTTCGTTCGAGTCCCCACCGGGTGCGGCCCCGGCGTACAACCCGAGCTTTTCCGAATCGGGATAGACGGTGATGTCGGGATCGTTCATCGTCGAGAACACGAGATACCTGAGAGGCTTCCTGTCGTCGTCTCCCTCCTCTCCGGTTGCGTCGACGTTCGACACGCGGTGGGCGCTCCCGGGACCGACCGGCAACGCCACGTAATCACCCGCTCGTAACGGGTATCGGGTCCACTCGTCCTCGTCGCCGACGCGGAGGGTCCCCTCGCCGGAGAGGACGTAGAGAGCCTCTTCGTTACCCATGTGATAGTGGTACGGCCACGACTGCTTCCCCGGCGGGAGTTCGTAGAGACTGGCACCGAGCCGTTCGCTCCCACCTGCGCGCCCCAGTTGCTTGCGGCGGAACGCGGTCGCTCCGTGGTCGGTTTCATCCCACTCCAATGTCTCCTCGTTGACTGGTTCCACGGAGTGAGCGTCGGCGACAATGGATAAAGGTCCATCGGGAGGGTATGCGGTGGCGGTAAGCGGGGGCACGACGGGGCATGAGCCGTCCGGATACGCGTTCACCACTCGGCGTCTCGGTGAACCGAACCACATCTTCAGCTTGACTGTCTTGCGTTCCCGAACGCCTCCAACGCTGCCGCCGTCCGTACCTTCTTGTCGACCGAGCGTGATGTTTAGATATGTCCGAAGAGGTCACCCGACTCCTCCGGAAGGCGTACCTGGACGAGCACGAGACTGTACTCAACTACATGACCAACGCCATCGTCCTCGACGGCGTCCGCGCCGAGGAGGTCAAAGAGTCTCTCCAGACCGACATCCAGGAGGAACTCAACCACGCCGAGCAGCTGGGTCAGCGGCTGAAACAGCTCGACGAGCGCCCGCCCGCGTCGGGCGAGTTCGAGGCGAACCAGCACTCGCTGCAGCCCCCCGAGGACTCGATGGACGTCCTCTCGGTCATCGAGGGTGTCCTCGACGCCGAGGAGGACGCTATCGAGACCTACCGCGCGCTCATCAAGGCGGCCGAGGAGGCGGACGACCCCGTCACAGAGGACATCGCCGTCACTATCCTCGCCGACGAGGAGGCCCACCGCACGGAGTTCCGCGGGTACAGGAAAGAGTACCAGAACGACTGAGTCTGCGTTCGGCCGAGACGGCGGTCTCCGACGTCATCGGGAGTCCAGCCCCCATCGACATCGGTGGGTGGTTCGTAGACGCTTCGCCGTCCTCCCCTAATCGAGCGCCCCGACCAGCCACGGCCGTACGTCGTCACACGCTGTTCCCGTGCTGACCTGACGAGCGACTGTCTCACGGACGGTCCCTGCTGCTGCGACCGAAGTCTCTCGCCCGTTCCTGCGGACCCTCGTCACTCCCACACGCTGAGTGAAGCGTTGGTTGTGCCGTCAAAACACCACGAAACGATGTATTTGCATAATAATTTCCAATAACATAATTATTTGTCATGTGAGTCCCAAGAGGGCAGACGCAATGCAAGCAGTGGTACTCAAGGCGTTCGAAGAACCACTCGAAGTACAGGAAGTCGACCGGCCGGAACCGGAGCCCCACGGGGCCGTCGCGGAGGTTATCGGCTGTGGTGTTTGTCGCTCCGACTGGCACTGCTGGCAGGGCGACTGGGACTGGTTCGGCTACCGCCCCGACCCGCCGCACGTGCTCGGTCACGAACCGACCGGCCGCATCGTCGCCGTCGGGAACGAGGTCGAGAACGTCGAGGAAGGACAGGAAGTCGCGATTCCGTTCAACTTCGCGTGTGGGACCTGTGACCTCTGCCGGAACGGCCGGGAGAACATCTGTGAGAACCACGTCGGGCTCGGGTTCATGAACGAGGCCCCCGGCGCGTTCGCCGAGGAGGTCCACATCCCCAACGCGGACATCAACGCCGTGCCGCTTCCCGACAGTATCGACGCGGGGGCCGCCGCCGGGTGTGGCTGTCGGTTCATGACGTCGTTCCACGCGATGGCCCATCGCGCTCCCGTGAGCGCCGGCGACGACGTCGTCATCCACGGGTGCGGGGGGATCGGCCTGTCGGCGGTCCACATCGCGAACGCACTCGGCGGGAACGTCATCGGCGTCGACCTGATGGACGAGAAACTCGAACGGGCCGAGGAACTCGGTGCGGTCGCGACGGTCAACGCGAGCGACGTCGACGACCCGGCCAAGGAGGTGCGAGACATCACGAACGGCGGCGCTGACGTCTCCGCGGACGCGCTCGGTATCGCGGTGACGTGTCAGAACGCGGTGAACAGTCTGCGGAAGGGCGGCACGCACGTCCAGATCGGTCTGACGACGAGCGACGAGGAGGGAATGGTGTCGCTCCCGACCGACGAGTTCGTCGCCAAGGAGATCGACTTCAAGGGCTCGCTCGGACTCCAGCCGTCGCGGTACAGCGAGATGCTCGACATGATCGAAGCGAGCAAGCTCGACCCGACGGCGCTCGTCGAGGAGACCATCGACATCCACCAGGTGCCCGACGAACTCGCAGCCATGAGCGACTACGACACCATCGGAATCCCGGTCTGCACCGACTTCACCGCCTGACGTCGAACTGTCCCGCTCGGTCAGGCGTCGCCGACGGACTCGTCGGCCGTGTGGTCGGGCGTCTCTTCCTCGTCGTTCGTCCCGTCTTCGCCCCGAGCGTCGCCAGCACGACGTCCACCGGTCGTCTCGGTCTCCCGCTCGTCGTCCGCCTCGCCGTTCGCGTCGGCGTCCGCCTCGCTGTCGTCGTCTCCCGTGGTCGACTCCGGAGTCGGCTCGATCGTCGCGGGAGTGAGCGCCGCGGGCGTTGGAACCGGGACGAGTCGCGCGGAGACCTTCGCCGTCGTGTCGAACTCACCGTAGTACCGCCGCTGGTGGTGGGCCTCGCGCGTGTCGGCTCGGAGCCGCGACTTATTCGTCCCGTCCTCCGTGTCGGTCCCGCCGACGGCGAACGAGAGGTCGAACGCCACGTCGACGGTCGCCTCGCTGAACTGATAGCGCGTCGGCGTGAGGCCGAGGTCGAGCAGCGAGCGCTTCGCCCGCTTCGTCGAGTCGTAAGTGACGGTCCCGTCCGCCGCGATGGTCCGCGTGACCTGCGGCACCACGTCCACTTCGGTCTCGGCGAACTCGACCATCGTCGCCGCCAGGTTCCGGTCGAGTTCGACCTGTGCCTCGGAGACGCTCTCGGCCATGCCGTAGATGAGGTCGCGGAAGTCTATCTCGTCCACTCGGTGGAGGAGTTCCCGGGGGGCCTCGTCGGCTGACATCGGTTTCAGTCACCCGTTGGGAACCAGAACCTCACGGCCACTCGCGCTGCCGTCGCTGCTTCACTCATCCGGCTCCGGCTCTTTCTTCTCTACCCCGCCGCTGTCGTCCCTACGGAGGTCGATGGTCTCGTATTCCGGCTGAAGTCGTTCCGGCGGCGGGACCGGGACGAGTGTCGTCGTAAGACGACTGCTCCCCTCGACGGTCCTCCCGAACTTGCGGTTGTGCTTCGCCTCGGTTTTGACGCTGGCCCCCCAGAGCCCGAATCGACCGCCGGCCGACGCCGAGACGCTCCCACCGGTCTCCGACTCGCTCTTCGTCGCGATGTCCATCGAGACGTCGATGACCGCCTCGCTGAACTGGTAGAACGTCGGCATCAGCCCGAGCTGGAGCGGCGACATCTTCGTCGTGTTCGTCGCGTACACGATCTCTGGGACCCTGATCGGCCGATTCTCCTTCTTCGTTCCACCGCTTTCTTCCTCGACGTCTATCTGTTTCAGCCACTCGGGAGTCTCTCCCTTCGCAGTCGACCAGCTGAAACCCTCGGGCGGGTCGGTCGTCCCGTTGGCGTCGACCTCTCGGATGAACTTCGTAACGCTGGTGACGACGTCGACCTTGCTCTCCTCCGCGTTCAGTTCCTGCAGCGTCCGAATGGAGTTCCTGTCTAGCGAGGCCTGTGCTTCGGCGATACCCATGCCGAGCCGTGCGACCATGTCGGGCAGCGGTACGTCCAGCAGCTCCTGTCCTACTGACATCTGTCGGTCCCTCCCGCCTCGGTACGGCACGCATCGAGATATTCATTTCTGCGACAGGTCGACCGATTCGTTCGTGGCAATCCGACACTACTCTCGTAGAGCGCGTGATGCGACCGCTCTACCGAACTATTCAGGAATCGCCGCCGCTCCCGACCCGCTCGACGTGTTCGACCAGCGGAGGGTGCAGTCGCGCCGGGTCGACCGTCACGCCGCCGACGTGGTCGACCATGGGATGTGCGCGGAGCGCCTGTGCGGTCTCGAACCGTGTTCCGACGACCACGAACCCGCCCGGTGCGTCGAGGGTAATCCGATCCGCGCCGCCGACGACCGCGGCCACGGCGCGGCGGAACTCCGCGTGGTCGACCGCGGGACACCGGCGGACGAGGAAGTACCCGGCGTCCGCCATCGGAGCGGAGACGTCGACGGTCGCGCCGAAGCGGTCGGCGAACTCCACCTACGAACCCTCCTCGTCGTCGACGATGACGACGACGCTCGACCTCTTCGGCGCGACGGCGAACGCCCTTGGCCACTGCTCGACGACCGTGCCGTCGCCGGCGCTCTCGTCTTCCGTGTGGACGTCGAACCCCTCCGCGCGGAGTTCCGCCTCGGCGTCCTCGGGCGACAGACCGAGCACGTTCGGTACCTCGACGGGCGGTCCGCCCGGCTCTGGCGCCTCGTCCGCGCTCGACGGGTCGGTCGCCCTGAAGCCGCCTCCCGTACCCCGCGTCAGCGCGCCCGACCCCCCATAGTGACGGAACTGTCCGCGCCGGCCGACGCTGAACGAGACCGTGCTCAGTCGGTCGGGGTCGACCTCCTCGTCGGGGTCGACGAGGCGGAGGCTGAGGCCGTCCGTGGTCCCCCCGCTGGAGACGTCCGCACGGAGCGTGACGTCGAGGTCGCCCACGGCGACGTCTTGTCCCTCGAGGTCCGCGTTCGCCTGTCTGAACGACCGACCGACGCTCGCGAGCAACGCGTCGAACGCGAACTGTCGTTCCCTGTACGCCTCGTTCTCCGAACTGAGCTTCCGTTCCGTCGCCTCGAGTTCGTCGACCTGGCCCCGGAGTCGTTCGACGTCCGTTTCCAGGTCTTCCTTTTCGCGCTCGGCCCGCCTGAGCTGTCGCCTGAGCGATCGGACCCGTTCGTCCCGATCGGGGAACAGTCGGGAGAACCACCCACCTCCGCCGTCGTCGGCGTTCTCGTCGCGACCGTCGTCGACTCTCTCGCCGTCGCCGCCGTCGGTGCGTTGCTCCGCCGGAGGGGCGGGCGTGTGGTGATCGTTCATCCCGTCACCTTCTCCGGCCCTTCGTCGTCGGTCGTGTCGCGCTGGACGGTGACCGGCGGCGTGACGGGAACGATACGGAAGTGGATTCGGCTCGCCCCGCCCGTCTCGCGTTCGGAGAGCGTCGAACCCGACGGCGTCGCCGGGGCGGCCGTCAGACCGTACCGGGGCGGTCGTTCCGCGACGTTCCCCTTCTCCGCGACGACCCGCCGCAGCCGTTCCGACGCATCGTCCAGGCGCTCCTCCTCTTCGTGCGTCCCGAAGTACAGTTGGATGTCGACCTCGACCTCCGCGAAGCGGTACCACGGGGTCCCCCAGTCCAGCACGCCGTCGTCGCCCTCCCGGCGGTACGTTTTGTCGAGCGCCTCGTCGAGCGCCTGCTGCCCTTCGGCGACTGCCAGTCCCACGTCGCGGATGACCGTCCCCAGCGGTCGCGTGATTCGCTCGACGTCGTCACCGTCACCGTTTGGCATGTCAGTCTGATACAACGTATCCGGGCATAACCCTGCCGTCGGCTCCTCGACTCGGTGTCACACGTCTGTGAGATCCGCGTGGGGGTTCCACGCGACCTCCCACAGGTGACCGTCGGGGTCGGCGACGTAGCCCGAGTAGCCGCCCCAGTCGGTCTCGCGTGCCGGTCGCGTCAGCGTCCCGCCGGCGGCGACGAGTTCCTCCAGAGTCCTGTCGACCGCTTCGGGAGAACCGACGTTGTGCGCGAGGGTGACGCCGTCGAACGTTCCCCTCGCGCCCCCACCGCCGACGCCGGCGTCCGCGGCGAGCGCCTCCCGGGGATAGACCGAGAGCCAGGCGCCGTCGCACTCGAAGAACGCGGCGTCGCCCCATCGCTCGACGGGGAAGCCGAGTTCGCCGTAGAAGTCGACGGAGCGGTCGACGTCGGCGACGCCGAGGGTGACGAGGCTGATGCGAGGGTCCATGTTTCCCTCTCGCGCGGTCGTGGCAAAGCGGTATCTGTGCTGCTCTCAGTCGGCGGCCGCGGGCGTCGTCCCTTCCGAACCCGCTCCCGTTCGCGCGTCGAGCGCCTCGACGACGAGTTCGCTCACGTCGACGATCTCCAGCGCCTCCTCGAAGCCTCCCGTCTTCCGGCCGTCCTCGTACATCGTCGCGCACATCGGACAGGCGACGACGAACTGCTCGGGCCTCCGAACCGTGTCCTCGGTCGCCTCCCTCAACCGCTCCTCGCTCGGTTTCACGTCCTCTTCTTGGTCGAGCCACAGGCCGCCGCCGCCGCCGCCACAGCAGAACGAGTCCTTCCTGTTGCGCGGCATCTCGACGAGGTCCACGCCCGTCGCGCGCACGACGTCGCGCGGCGTCTCGAAGACGCCGTTGTACCGCCCCAGGTGACAGGGGTCGTGGTAGGTGACCGTCCGCTCTATCGACCCGAGGTCGAGCCGACCCTCCGCGACCAGCGTCTCCAACAGCTGCGTGTAGTGGACGACGGGGTAGTCGAACTCGACGTCGAGTTCCGCGGCCATCTCGGGGTACTCGTGCTCGAACGTGTTGTACGAGTGGGGGTCGGTGCAGACGATCTTCTCGAAGTCGCAGTCGGCCATCGCGCCCGCGTTGTCCTCGACGAGCATCTCGTACAGCCCCTCCTCGCCGACCCTTCGGACGTCGTTGCCGTCGTTCGCCTCGTCCTCGTAGAGGATCCCGTAGGAGACGCCCGCCTCGTGGAAGATCCGCGCGAGCGCCCGCGCGACGCGCTGATTGCGCTCGTCGTAGGAGGGGTAGTCGCCGACGTACCAGAGGAACTCCACCGACTCCTCGCGCGCGTCGGGCACCTCGAAGTCGAGATCGGAAGCCCAGTCGGGGCGCTTCCGTGCGGGGTCGCCGAACGCGTTACCGTTCTGGAAGACGTTCATCATCGCCTCCTGGACCTGTTCCGGCTGCTGGCCCGTCTCGGTGAGCCGGCGGTTCATCTCGGTGAAGTGCGTCAGATGCTCGATGTCGACGGGACAGGCGTCCATGCAGGCCATACAGGCCATACACGAGCGCATCGACGCCGAGTCGATGACCGACGTGCCGCCGTCGGCGATGATATCCACCTCCTCACCGCCGGCGTCGACCGATTCACGGTACGATTTCAGGTCGAGGATGACGTCGCGCGGGTCGAGCGGTCGGCCGGACTCCTTCGCGGGACAGACCGCGGAGCAGCGTCCGCACTTGGTGCAGGCGTCCAGGTCGAGCAGCTGCCGCCACGAGAGGTCTTCTATCCCGGTGTACCCGATCTCGTCGGGCGCGAGGTGTTCCGGGACGCGCGGGAGGCGCAGTCCAGCCTTCTCGTCCGCGGTGACGACGTTGGCCAGCGAGGAGAGCATGTGGAACGGCTTCGCGTAGGGGATGGCGGCGACGAACGCCAGCGCCAGGACGGCGTGTGACCACCACGACCAGGTGTAGAGCGTTTCAGCCAGGCCTGCGGACATTCCGCCCATCGAGAGAAGGGTGGCGACGAAGTAGCCGACGAACGAGACGGTCTCGAACGGGGGGAAGCCGGTGCCGACGATGCGCAGGGCTTCGGTGACGTAGCCGCCGACCCCGAGTATAAAGAGCGTCCAGACGAACGCGTCGTCCTCGAAGCCGGTGTGTTTCCCCCACAGCCGCTCTTCTCTCACACTGTACCGCCGGTAGAGCGCCATCCCGACGCCGACAACGAACAGCAGGCCGAGCGCGTCCATCACCAGCGAGTACGAGAGGTAGAAGTCGCCGACGAAGAACGACTCTCCCGTCAGGCGACGGTAGATGTCGATGTCGATGGCGAGGATGGTCGTGCCGATGAGGAGCGTGAGAAAGCCCCAGACGATGAACGCGTGCATCACGCCGGCGTAGATGTCGCGGTCGAACTGCGCCTCGTTCGAGACGAGCATCCGCGCCGCGCGCCCGACCCTCCCCCCGAGGTCGTCGAGTCGCTCGAACGGGTCGGCCGTCCCCTTCGCGTACCGGGCGAACCGCTCGTACACGCCGTACGAGAAGACGAGCACTGCGACAGCCGCAAGGAAGTAGAAGACGGCCTCGCCGACCGGGCTGATAGTCCAGAACGTCTCACGGGTCACCGCCTGGAGTAGCATACCCAATGCCGGGTCCGGAGGTGTGTTAACCGTTGTGCTGAACGGAGGGTTCGCTCGTCGGCACCGACGGCGTGTCGTGGACCAGAAGACGTGTTCGTTCGGGGACGCGCGACGACCAGTCTGCGGCGGCGACGCACCGCCTGCCTGGACGCCGCCGGCGTGACTACACCAGCGCGGTCAGCGCCAGCAGTATCGAGAGCGCCAGCACGGGGTAGTCCCGCCGCGCGAACGAGAGCGGCGGGAGCGTCGGGTTCCACGAGAAACAGCGCGCGCGGAGCGCCAGCGAGAGACGGTCCGCCCGCAGGAACACCCGACCGAGGCCGGTCACGCCGACGAGCCGGATCCGGTCGAAGAGGGAGCGCTGGTCGCCGAGGCGGGCGGCCATCGCGTTCCGAATCGTCGCCAGGTCGTGGCGCATCAGCGGGAGGAACCGGAGCACGAGGCCGACGCCGGCGCCCAGGAGCACCCCCACGCGACCGGGCAGGAGGTGCTGGATCGCCGCGCGGGACGCTCGGACGGGCGTCGTACGGATGTACGCCGTCGACACCAGGAGGAGCAGGAGGACGCGATACGAGGCCAGCGCCGGTCGGACGGCGTCCTCCACCACCAGCCACGGCGCGCCGAGCGTCAGCGCCTCCACGACCGGGGCCGCGACGAGAAAGGGGAGGAAGGCGCGGTACGAGCGGAGGCTCGCGACGACGGGTGTCGACGCGAGCCTGAGGAAGAGGAGCGTCACGGCCGTGAGCGCGAGGAGCCCTATCGGGGTCGTGTGAGCGACCGCGGCCACGGCGAAGCCCGCCTGGAGCGCGAGCTTCATTCGCGGGTCGAGTCGGTGCGCGAGCGAGTCGCCCGCGACGTACGAGAGGCTCATTCGCGCTCACCCCCGCTCAGGGCGGGCGGACCCCCAGTTCGACCAGGCGCTCCGGGTCGGGCGCTTCGGCGTCGAGCGCGACCCGCCCCGCCGAGAGGACGACCACCCGGTCCGCGAGCGCCGCGACGTCGCGGAGGTCGTGGGTGACGACGACGACGCTTCGCCCCGACTCGTGGAGCGCGTCGAGCCGTTCCAGCACGGCCTGTCGCGCGGGCCAGTCCAGTCCAGTGAAGGGCTCGTCGAGGACGAGGTGGTCGGGATCCATCGCGAGCGCCCCGGCGATGGCGACCCGTTCGCGTTCGCCCCCCGAGAGTTCCTCGATGCGGGCGTCGCGTTTTCCCCCCAGTCGAACCGCGGCGAGCGCGTCGTCCACCCTGTCCGCGATCTCCGCGCGGTCGAGTCCGAGGTTCTCGGGACCGAACGCCACGTCCGCGCCGACGGTGGCGGCGACGAAGCCGTCGCGGGGGTCCTGAAACACCATCCCGACCGCGGTTCGAGCGGCGACGACGTCGTCTTCGACCCGGCGGCCGTTCACCTCGACCTCCCCCGCGTCGGGGTCGAGGAGGCCGTTGAAGTGGCGGACGAGCGTGGTCTTGCCCGAGCCGTTCGGCCCCGCGAGCAGGAGGAACTCACCGTCCTCGATGGTGAGCGAGACGTCGTCGACGGCCGTTTCCTCACTGTAGGAGTGAGTGAGGTTTCGGACCCGTATCACGCGATCACCGCGCGACGAGCGCGTCGCTCCGGACGATGGCGACCGTCGCGGCAATCTTCAGTGCCGCCACAGGCAGGAACGGGACGACGACGGCCGAGACGCTCGCGAGGAGCGAGACGCTCTGGACGAGCGAGAAGCCGACCGCGCCGGCGACGTAGACGACGGCGCTCCCGGCGACGAGCGCGACGACCATCCGGGGGAGCGGAACCTCCGAGAGAGGGGCGATGCCGTCCGTCCCGTGGGTGACGAAGCCGATGGTCACCGCGGCGAGCGGGAAGCCGACGAGGAAGCCGCCCGTCGGGCCGAGCAGAACGCCTAATCCGGCGTTCGCCCCGGCGAACACGGGCAATCCGATGAGACCCGCCAGCAGGTAGAGAACGAACGCGAACCCGGCCCAGATCGGCCCGAGGACGATGCCGGAGAGGTAGACCCACAGCGTCTGGAGGGTGATCGGGACGTTCGGTGCCAGCGGGTGTACGAGGTCGACGGGGGCGGTCGCCGCGGTCGCGGCGGCGAAGAGGACCGCCCGTGCGACGTTGCCGACGACCTCGTCGCCGACGAGTTCGACCGACTCGGTGTTCGTCGCCATTGTGCCCGAGGATGCTCCGTAAACCATCTTGAATAGTTCGGTTGACGAACGGTCGGCGCGCGACGACAGCAGGCTTTTGGCCGCGCCGCATCTACCCAGGCCTCATGGACGAGAAGACCGAGGAACTCCGCGACATCTTCCTCGAGACGACCGGCTCCGACACCGTCACCGAGCGGCAGGAAGCGGGTCGCGGGTCGCTCACGGGTGGAGAAGCGGTCGACGACGAGCGACTCGCCGGCCTGGTCGAGACGATGCGTGAGCGGTTCACCTTTCGGTCGTCGCTCGGAATCGACGCGCTCGTCACCGTCCTTCGAGGGTTCTTCGACGGGCGAACCGACGCCGACCTGGCCGACGAACTCGACGTCGATGAGGGCGCGGTGTTCGAGGCGCGCATGGACCTCCACCTCGTGGCCGACGCCGACCACACGCCGGTCGGCGACGCGGTCCGGCCGCTCGTCGTCGACGGTGCCTCGCTCGACGAGTGCGTCGAAGCGATCGACGCCGACACCGAGGCTGTCCGTCGTGCGTTCCTCGTGACGGCGAGCGAGGCCGCCGCGGCTCGCGCGAGCCACCGCTTCCGCGACGAGTTCGCCGAACTCCTGAGCGACGAGGACCTCTCCGCCCGGTTCGCCTCCGACGCCCGACGCGACGGACTCGAAGAGGCGACCGAGGACCTCGAAACGGACGTCTCCTTTTAGTCCCGTTCGTCTCTCGTTCTACCGCCGTGCTCGGACGGCGTCGACGACACCCTCGCGGACGTACAGCGCGACGATGCCGGCGACGGTCGCGACGATGCCGGCCAGATTGACCGAACGTGAGCACGACCACTGTCGTGTGACCTATACGACGCGGTGGACGTGTCACGTCGTAACCCTTCTCACACGGCTCGGTCGTTTGGACGTCCGCTGGCGAGTCTCTCGCCCAGTATCTTGCAAAAGTAGAACCATACAACGGCTGTAGGTGGACCGGGGTATGAGGACTCGTACCAGAAATGGCCGCGACAGCGGTCATCCGATATACGAAATAATTCACCTCTACTTCTCGAAAACACCGAATTCGTAGGAAAAGCGACCCGGTTGTCGCGCACGTCGCTCAGCTCACCGCGAATCTCGAACAACTCTCTCCCCGAGATTGTATTGCTCGATGTGCGCAATACTTATTGGTACGCACAATATACGTCTATTCGACGATGGACGCAGACGACTTCCCGACGCCGGACGTTACGGTGGACAGCATCGCCCCTGCCGAACTCAAGCGACAGATCGACGCGGACGAGGACGTCACCATCCTCGACACCCGGATGGAGAGCGACTTCGAGGAGTGGCGTATCGACGGCGACTCGGTCGAGATCGTGAACGTGCCGTACTTCGAGTTCCTCGACGAGGTCGACGACGACCTCCTCGAACAGGTGCCCGCGGGTGACCCGCTGGTCGTGCTCTGTGCGAAGGGTGGCGCCAGCGAGTACGTCGCCGGCGTCCTGAAGGAGGCGGGCCGCGACGTCGTCCACCTCGACGAGGGGATGAACGGCTGGGCGCGGCTGTACGACCGGATCGAGATCGAGCAGTACGACGGCCCCGGCACGGTCTACCAGTACCAGCGCCCCTCCTCGGGCTGTCTGGCCTACCTGGTCGTCTCCGACGGCGAGGCGGCCGTCATCGACCCGCTCCGCGCGTTCACCGACCGGTATCTCGCCGACGCCGAAGAGCTGGGCGCGGAACTGAAGTACGCGGTGGACACCCACATCCACGCGGACCACGTCAGCGGCGTCCGCGATCTCGACGACGAGGGCGTCAGAGGTATCATCCCCGCGGCCGCCGTGGGACGCGGTGTGACCTACGCCGACGTCATCGAGACCGTCGAGGACGGCGACGTCCTCTCGGTGGGCGACGTCGACATCGAGGTCGTCGCCACCCCCGGACACACGACCGGGATGACCTCCTATCTCGTCGGCGAGAGCTTACTGGCCACCGGCGACGGGCTCTTCACCGAGAGCGTCGCCCGGCCCGACCTCGAGGAGGGTGACGAGGGTGCGCCCGACGCGGCCCGGACCCTGTACGAGTCGCTCCAGGAGCGCGTGCTCGCTCTCCCCGACGAGACGCTCGTCGCCGGCGCGCACTTCAGCGACGCCGCGACGCCCGCGCCCGACGGGACGTACACCGCGCCGCTCGGCGACCTGGTGGAGAAGATGGACGCGCTGACGATGGGCGAGGAGGAGTTCGTCGACCTCGTCCTGTCCGACATGCCGCCCCGGCCCGGCAACTACGAGGAGATCATCGCGACCAACCTCGGGCTCGAATCCATCGACGACGACGAGGCGTTCGAGCTCGAACTCGGGCCGAACAACTGTGCGGCCAGCCAGGAGTCGCTGGCCGGCGACTGAGCGATCCCGACTTTCAACCCTCGGTCTCTCCTCGTGATTGGCACCCCGGGTGGCGGCTCCTTTCGACCGGTACAGCCGACAGTATCACGGTGCACGCAGCCCGACGACCGTTTCTAGGGACGACTCCGGGTCCCCGTCCACCTCGAAGTAGTCGTAGACCGCGTTCGCAGACGCGACGCCGGCCTTCCAGACGCTCTCCTCGGTCGGTGTGAACTCGAGGAGGCCGAGCGTCCCGTCCGGAATCGGGAGCGACACCGTCTGGTGTTCCTCCCGTTCGGTCCGGATCTCGCGCGTTTCGGAGGCGTCGAGGTACGTCTTCCCGATCGCCTTCAGGTAACTCACCAGGTCCGTTATCTCGCTGTCCCTGTCCACCTCCAGACGCAACCCGAGGACGGCTTCGTTGAACGCGCCGTCAGCGTGGTCGAACGCGTGGATCGGGTTGTTGTTGAGGACTCCCCCGTCGACCCAGAGCCCGGCGTAGCGCGGCTCGGCGTCCCGGAACACCTGAACCGGTTTGAAGACGAGCGGGAGCCCCATCGAGATCCGCACGGCCTCGGCGACGGTCATCCCTCCCAGCCCGTGTCGGTCGGACAGGTACGCCGCGCGGCCCGTTCGCAGGTTCGTTCCCGTCAGCACCAGGTCGATGCCGCTGCGTCGTCTGTGCTCGCTGAAGGTGACGTCCCGCTCTCCGACGGCGGAGCCTCCTGCACTCGGGTCGTCCTGCCGAGCGATGAACCGTCCGTCCCGGATACTGGTCTCGAGGAAGGACTGTCCAGCACACCCCGAAAACAGTCCGTAGTCGAGCCAGAGGTTCTGCAGGTGTCCGATCGGAGCGGTGAAGAACTGACGCACGGCCGGGTTCGGTGTGAGGTGCGCGACCAGTTCTCCGAACGGACCGTCGACCGTCGGCCTCCCCCAGTCCGTGTCGAGCCGCCGTACGAACTTCCCCCGATGCTCGACGAGACAGGGTCCGGGGTGTGCCGACTCATCCGTCCGTGGAGGCGACTCCCCATCGGCCTGCAGTGCAACGGGCACCTTGCGGTATGTGGGTTCGGCGGGGTCGAAGAAGCCCGCGAGCGCCGCTCGATCCGAGACGACGTCCTCGTACAGCGCGCGGATGCCCCACCCGCTCGCGAGCAACGCGGCGGTGATAGCGCCGACGGACGCGCCGGCCACTCCCCTGATACCGACCCCGTCCGCGCCGGTCCATCGTCGCAGGTGGTAGTCGTCCGTTGCCATCTCGTGCTGGAGGAGTCCGACCTCGGGATGGGCGAGCGCGGCCAGCGCGCCGAGGTAGGCCGCCCCCTTGCCCCCTCCCCCCTCGAAGGAGAGGTAGTGGACGTCGTCCGGCGAGAGTTTCCGTGGGTTCGTATTCATTGACGGTGTGGGAGGGCGGCCGTTTTCGGTGCCGGTCGCAGACCGGAGGCACGCGCTCGGGGAGCCGACTCCGCACGAACGACGGGCGTCCTCGACAGTCTGGTTCGGGACCTGTACCACGCATATCAGCTTAAATCGTCTCCTCGTGCCTCGTCGTTCGACCCTGCCGGCGGGCCCTTCGCGTCGACGGTGTGCATCTCCGATCGAGCACACCTGCTGTTCTACTCCTGTAGCGTTCTGATACCAGACCAACACGACACATTCCTCCCCGATAGACCCGCTCGAACGGTTCCGCGGAGTCACCGATGCGCCCTGTCCGTCGCGTCGGTCGGGTTCGCCGCCTTCGTCGTTCGGTCCCCCACGCCACCCCTCGTCTCCCCCGGACGCGAGGGCTCGGTAACGACCGCCGAAATAACGTACCGATAACGTATGTATCACCATCGGTCGGTTAGGGGAATATAGTATTGCACGATAGACCCAAAACTGTTATCTCCGCCCACAGTGTAGTGTGCTCTGTGCAAGAATCCGAAACCAGTACAAGACTGCAACGAGGTGAACGGTGATGTTCGGTATCGAATCCCTCTCGGGGAACGCACAGGCGGCCGCGCTGGTCGGTCTCGTCCTCGTAGAGGCGGCGATCCTCTACGTCGGCTACGGCGCGCTCGAACAGCTCGTCGGAAGGCACGTCGTCAGACTGCTGCGGGGTGAGTGACGATGGCGATGGAACTCATGGGTGTGAGCGTCGCCCTGCTCACGATGTTCGCCGGCTTCGGCCTCCTCATCGGGATCCTGTTCGGCTTCTTCGGGATGGGAGGGTCGTTCCTGGTCACGCCCGCCCTCCTGGTGATGGGATACGAACCGAACGTAGCCGTCGGGTCGGGGCTGGCGTTCGTCTTCGGCACCTCCGTGATCGCGACGCTGAAACACCGCGATCTGGGACAGGTGGACTACAAACTCGGCGTCTCGATGATCGTCGGGACCACCCTGGGTATCGAGGTCGGAAGGCTCGGATTGGAGTACCTCCAGCACATCGGCCTCGCCGACAGCGTCGTCAGCGTCGCCTACGTCGCCCTCCTGGGTGGTATCGGCGCGTTCGTCACCCGTGAGGCACTTCGAGGCGGTGGTGGGGGACTCAGCCACGACGTCGGCAGCGAGGGCGACGGCCTCGACAGCGAGGGCGACGGCCTCGACAGCGAGGAGGACGACGACCACGACATCCCCGACATCGCGAAGAAGATCCAGTCGTACCACGTTCCGCCGATGATCTC
>JBEPYA010000031.1:0-21925 GCA_041641615.1 Salinigranum sp.
AGCGGCAACCTCGCCGCGGACCTGTACGCGAACGTCATGGCCGAGTCGACCGGTCGGCTCCTCGCCACCCGGCTGTACGAGATGACCGACGACCGCGGGATGAAGGAGATGCTCGAATATCTCATCGCCCGCGACACGATGCACCAGAACCAGTGGCACGCCGCGCTCGACTCGCTCGACGACCACGTCCCCGTCCCGTCGAGCTTCCCGCAGGAGAAGGAGAACCAGGACGTCAACTACGAGTTCATGTCGACATTCCGCGACCGCCACGAGGACCCCGAACAGCCCTGGACCAGCGGGACGTCCCCCGACGGGAAAGGCGAGTTCTCCTACGGGTACCAGCCCGGCGGCGGCGAGCCCGACGTGAAGGAGATGCTCGAACAGATGTACAACGAGGTCAACTGAACGCGACCACCCCTCAGCCGGTTTCGGCGCGCTCGCGCCGCTCCGCCCGCAGGGCGACGCCGCCGGCGACCAGGAGGACGAGACTTCCGAGGACCCACACCAGATCGTACACGTCCAGTGTCGGGTACGTGGTGTGGTGAAGCCCCAGGACGTAGTGGTCGACGACGCCGTCGTAGAGGTTGAACGCCCCGATGCCGAGGACCGTCGCCGCGACGAAGCGGCTGGCGGACCACGGGACGTCCCGACGGCTGGCCGACCGCCAGAGGAGGACGAACCCGACGCCCATGACGAGGAGCATCAGGAGAGAGAACAGTCCGTCGGCGATGAGGTTGAGTCGAAGCCCGGCCCGCGTGGTCGGATCGACCAGTCCGGAGATGAGGTGGTGCTCCTGGAGGACGAAGTGAAAGAGCAGGACGTCGAGCAGCCCGCCCAGTCCGAACCCCATGATTCCGCCGGCGACGACGAGCGGTCGGTCGAGCCGCGTGGAGAGCGCCATGGACGCATGCACTCTCCGTCGAGTCAAGTAAGCGAGGCCGGACAGTGCAAGCCCGCGAGCGCCGGTCGCTCCCGTCCCAGTCGGCACGCCCGGACGAAGACGTTCGAGAGGGCTCGTCTCGGACGAAGCTTTTTCCGCTGTGCCCACGCCTGTCGGGGCGTGACCGACGACGTTCGGGTCTCCGGAGTCGACCACGTCGAACTGACCGTCCCCGACCGACGCGAGGCGGCCGAGTGGTACGAGCGCGTGCTCGGACTGGTCGTCCTCGACGAGTACGAGTCGTGGGCCGACGACCCGGGCGGGCCGCTGATGGTTTCGAGCGACGAGGGGGCGACGAAGCTCGCGTTGTTCGCCGGCGAACCGACGACCGGACTCGACGAGTACCGCGTCGCCTTCCGCGTCGACGCGGCGGGGTTCCGCGCGTTTCTCGACCGACTCGACGAGGAACCGCTGTCCGACGCGACGGGCGAGCGGGTCACCGCCGGGGACGTCGTCGACCACGACCGCTCCGCGTCCATCTACTTCACGGACCCGTACGGGCACGCGCTGGAACTGACCACCTACGAGTACGACGCGCTCGGCGACCTGTTCGAGCGAGACGGCTGACCGAGGGGTCGGCGACGGAACGCGGAGCCGAGCGACACAGGTGACCGTATTCAAGAGCGACCCGACCGACGAACAGGTATGCACACGACAACGGACGTCGGAGAACTGACCCGGTCGCTGGTCTCGGTACCGAGCCACGAGGACGAAACCGAGGTGGGCGACGCCATCGAGGAGTGGCTCCGCGCGAACACCGACGCGGACGTGACGCGCGACGAGGCCGGGAACGTCATCGCCCGCCGGGGGTCGGGCGAGACGTCGCTCGCGCTCGTCGGCCACCACGACGTGGTCCCGCCCGCCGAGCGTCAGATCGACAGTGACGAGTACGTCGTCGAGGAACGCGACGGTCGGCTGTACGGCCGCGGGACGGCCGACATGAAAGGTGCCGTCGCTGCGGCGATGTGCGCGTTTCGGGACGCGACACCGGGAGCGAGCGAACTGCTGTTCGTCTCGTTCGTCGGCGAGGAACAGGGGGGTGTCGGTGCACGGGCCGCGCTCGATTCGGGGTTCGACGTCGACTACGCCGTCGTCGGGGAGGGGTCGACCGGCTACTCCGCGCCCGGAGTGACCGACGTCGCCGTCGCGCACAAGGGACGTCGGGGAAGCACGCTCGTCGCCCGCGGCGAGGCCGCCCACGCGAGCGAGGTCGAGTCGGGAACGAACGCCGTCTACCGCGCCTGCGACGCCGTGGACGTTGTTCGCGGCTTCGAGTTCCCCGAGACGGAGGTACTCGGTCACTGGATGGAAGGGAGCGTCGCCGTCACCGAAATAGAGGGCGGGACGGCGTGGAACGTCATCCCCGACCGGTGTGAGGTGACGGTCGACGAGCGGACCGTCCCGGGAGAGCGAGCGCCGCTGGAGGGGGTCGAGGAGATCGCGGGCGTCGAGTGGCGCGTCGACCAGGACCTGCCGCCGATGGCCTGCGACGACGCGGCGTTCGCCGACCTGGTCCTCGACGCTGCCCGGGACGCCCAGGAAGGGATTCCGGAGCACGTCGTGAAGCCGCACGCGACCGACGCGGGGTGGCTCGCCGACGCCGGGACGACCTGTGTCGTCTGCGGGGCGGCAGAGCCGGGTGAAGCTCACACGAAGGACGAGTCAGTGAGCCTCGCCGTCGTCGAGCGGTGTTACCGTATCTACCGCGGCGTCGCGGAGCGGTTCGGGTGAGCCCCGACGCGATGTCGGAGCCCCGGGAAGCACGGAGTTGATAGCCACGGCCTCCCATGAGGGGGTATGGCGACCGAATCCTCCACCGCAGAGACGCCCGAGGCGTACGACCGACTCCTCTCGAAGGTAAAACGGATCAACAACGTCGAGGCCGCGTCGATGCTCCTCTCGTGGGACCAGCAGGTGATGATGCCCGAAGGGGGGACGCCGGCACGCTCACAGCAGCTGTCGGCGCTGTCGGCGCTCCAGCACGAACTGCTCACCGAGGACGAGGTCGGCGACCTCCTCGACGAACTCGACTCACAGACGCTCTCGCCCGAGCAGGAGGCGGTCGTCCGCGAGGTGCGCCGCGACTACGAACGCGCCGTGCGCGTCCCGACCGACCTGGTCGAACGCATCTCACAGAAGACGTCGGAGGCGCTGCCCGTCTGGGAGCAATCGAAGGCCGAGGACGACTGGTCGCAGTTCGCCCCGCACGTCGAGGAGCTCGTCGACCTCAAGCGGCAGTACGCCGAGCACATCGACCCCGACGCCGACCCCTACGAGGTGCTCTTCGCCGACTACGAGCCGTGTCTCTCGCTCGAACGCGCAGAGGAGATCCTGACCGAGATCCGCGAGACACTCGTCCCGATGATCGACGAGATTCGGGACTCGGAGACGCCCATCACGACCGACGCCTTCTCCGGGCAGTTCGACACCGAGGTTCAGGAGGAGGTCGCCCGGGAGGCGCTGACGATGCTCGGCTACCCGTGGGAGCGCGGACGGCTCGACACCTCCTCGCACCCCTTCTCCACCGGGACGCAGTTCGACGCACGGGTGACCACTCGGTTCAAGGCCGAAGACCCCATCGACGCGCTCACCGCGACGGTCCACGAGTTCGGGCACGCGACGTACAACCTCGGCCTGCCCGACGACGCGTACGCGACGCCGCTGGGCGAACACCGGGGGCTGTCGGTCCACGAGTCCCAGTCGCGGCTGTGGGAGAACCACGTCGGGCGCTCGCAGGCGTTCTGGGAGCGGTTCCTGCCGACGATGGTCGAGTACTTCCCCTCCCTCGAAGACGTGACGTCCCGGGAGGCGTACGAGTCCGTAAACCAGGTGTACGAGGACAACCCCATCAGGGTGGAGGCGGACGAGCTCACCTACCACCTCCACATCGTCCTCCGGTTCGAGGTCGAACGCGCGCTCGTCACGGGCGACCTGAGCGTCGAAGACGTGCCCGAGGTGTGGAACGACAAGATGGAGGAGTACCTCGGCTTCCGGCCCGAGACGGACGCGGAGGGGTGTCTGCAGGACATCCACTGGTCGCACGGCTCGTTCGGCTACTTCCCGACGTACTCGCTCGGGAGCGCGATGGCCGCACAACTGTTCGAGGCGGCCGAAGCCGACCTCGGAGACGTCGACGCACTCACCCGCGAGGGCGAGTTCGACCCCCTGCGCGAGTGGCTCCGTGAGAACGTCCACCGTCACGGCCAGCGATACGAGACGAACGCGCTGGTGAGAGAAGCCACCGGCGAGGACTTCTCGGCCGACGCCTTCACCGAGTACGTCACCGAGAAGTACGGCGCGCTGTACGACCTCGAAAGCGTCTGAACCGCGTAGCCGACCGACCCTCCCCTCACGTTCGTACACTCCCTCGCGGCCGCCCGACACGGAGCGGCGGGAACGACGTCGTAGCGGGAAGATATACCATGGTAACAGCAGACATAAGTAACGTCACACCGTACCATGGCTCGTATGGCAGCAGAACCCAGCGACTTCGAAGACGAAGTGTTCGACCAGTTCCTCTCGGACCGCGGACACGAGACGACACCGGTACGCTGGGATCAGTCGTATAACAAGCTTCAGTGCCCGGAGTGCGGCGGACTCCACGACACCTCCGCGAACCGATGTTCGGTCTGCGGATGGAACCCGAGTACCTGATCCGCCGCGGCTCGTCGCACGACCCCGCTTCGTTTTTTTGGCGTCCACCGCGGACCGGTACCGCCGGGTCCGCTCGTCTCCTCGGAGAGTGACACGACGAGGCACGCCGTTTATGAACCAGCGGGGCGTGAACGGGTACAATGACCGAAGGACCGACCGTCACCCGGTTGTTTGGTGGCCCGGGGAGCGGGAAGACGACAGCCCTCCTCGACCGCGTGGAAACCCTGCTCGAGGAGGACGATATCGAGGTCACCGACGTTCTCGTCGTCTCCTACACGCGCGCGGCGGCCGCCGAGATACGCGAACGGCTCGCAGAGCGCCTCGGCACGAACCCGCGGGTGCTGAAGGGGAACGTCTCGACGATGCACGCGAAGGCGTACGAACTGTTGAACCTCTCGCGCGGCGACGTCGTCGGCGAGAAGGACAAACAGGAGTTCTGTGAGGAGTACGGCATCGAGTACGAGGACGAGTACAAGAGCGGCGGCCGCCGGACCGCCCGTTCGACCACGCTCGGGAACAAGATCATCGCCACCTCGCAGTGGCTCCAGCGAACGAGACGGGAGGTCGCCGACTGGTACGACGTCCCCTTCCAGTGGAACGTCGAGGAGGTTCGGCTCCCCCCCGACATCGACCCGAACGCCCAGGAAGGTAACAAGTACACGCCGACGTGGCCTTCCTCGGACGACCGTGTCGACATTCCGGAGACCATCCGCGCCTGGCGGAAGTACAAGGGTGACAACGGGCTCGTCGGCTTCGCGGACATGCTCGAACGGGTGAAGCAGCGCTCGCTCGTCCCGCACGTCGACTACCTCGTCATCGACGAGTTCCAGGACATCACCACCCTCCAGTACGACGTCTACGAGGAGTGGAAGCCGCACATGAAGAAGGTCCTCATCGCCGGCGACGACGACCAGGTCGTCTACGCCTGGCAGGGCGCGGACCCGGACCTCCTGCTCGACACGCCCCGCGACGAGGACGTCATCCTCCCGAACTCCTACCGCTTACCCTCGAAGATCCTCAACGTCGTCAACCGCGAGATCCGCCACATCGAGAAGCGCCAGGAGAAGGACCTCAAGCCCCGCAAGGAGGGCGGGAGAGTCGAGGGCGTCCACAACCCCTCGATGCTCGACCTCGCCCGGAACGTCCGCTACACCGTCGAACAGGACGAGGGGACCGTGATGATCCTCTTTCGGGCACGCTACCAGATGTTCCAGTTCATTGACGAGTTCCTCCCGCTCGGGATGCCCTTCTCCACCCTGACGGACCAGCGGATGTGGACGGACCGGCTGACGGACTACGTCCACGCCGTCGAGAAGCTGGTCGAGGACGAGCCCATTTCTGGACTGGAGGCCCGCCGGCTGGCCGACATGCTCCAGGAGTCGGCGTTCGGCTCGAACGAACGCGACGACCTCTACGACCTCATCGACGAGTACGAGGAGAGCGCGGAGACGGACGACCTCGCGGCCTTCACCATCCCCGCCGACGAGATACGGAACCTCGCCCCGTTCGTCCCCGACGGGGCGTCGGCGTCGGACATGGTCCGCAAGGTGACGAGCTTCCAGCGCAAGTCCGTCGCGGCGTACTTCGAGGGCCCCTACCAGGGGATGGACCCCGGCCACGTCCGTCTGGGGACGATCCACTCCGCGAAGGGTCGCGAGGCCGACCACGTCTTCGTCTCGACCGACCTCACGGAGAAGGTCGTCGAGCAGATGGCCGCGTCGGTGTCCGACGAGGAGCTCGAATCGCACGGTATCGAGGGGTTCACCTCGACGACGAGCCCCGTCCCCATCCTGACGGACAACGAACGCCGCGTCTTCTACGTCGGAATGTCACGCGCCCGCGAGCGGCTCGTCATCCTCGAGAACCTCGTCGACGGCGCGCCCACCCTCCCGGTGAGCGTCCTCCTCCACAACGAACTCCGTGAGGAGGAGCTGGGGGAGCTACTCGACGCGGCACAGGAACCGATGGCACCGGAGCCGGAGCCGTAGCGCGCTGTGCCCGCCGGCCGCGACCCCGAGTTCGACCCGCAGCGCGTCAGCGCGAGCCGCGTCGAGCGGGGTCTGAGCGTCGTTCGCGACCGCCTCCAGGCCGACGAGGCCAGTGTGGCGTTCGTCCACGCCGGAAGCGACGCCGACGGCGCGTACCTCGGGGGCGACACCGTCGTCGTGACGGCCGACAGGGCCGTGAGACTGGTCGAGCGGGGCGACAACGCCGGATTCACGCCCCCGGTGCGCGAACGCGTCGCGGTTCGTCCCGTCGACGACCCCGCGGGGTCGGTCGCGGGCGTCGTCGACGAACTGGGCGGCGACGCGAGACGAGTGCTCACGCCGCGTGCGGTTCGTCACGACGCCGCGCTCTTTCTCGAACGCGCGGGGTACGACCTCACATCGACGACGGCACTCGACGACGCGCGGGTGGTGAAGACGCCCGCCGAGCGCGACGCCGTCCGGGCGCTCGGGGCGGCCGCGGGGAGCGGATTCGACACGGCGGTCGAGCGCCTCGCGGCGGTCGACGTCGGAAGTGGAAAACTCCACGAGGCCGAAGAGCCGCTGACGGCCGAGCGACTCGCCCGTTCGGTGGCTGCCACGCTCGCGAGGAGCGGCGTCGAGACGCCCGGGGTTCGGGTTAGGGGGGTCGACAGCGGTGCGCTCCCGGCCGGTCGACCGGTCGTCGTGGAGTGTCGACCGGTGGGACCGAGCGGACAACGGATCCGGGCGGCGTGGACGTTCGTCGTCGACGGCGACGGCGGGTGGGAGCGACGGGCGCAGCTTGCTCTCGACGCCGCCCATCGCGCCGGCCGCGGCCGGCTCTCCGCCGCGCTCGGCGACGAACCGGTCACGGTGGGGGAGGTCGCCGGAGAGGTCCGTGCCGAGGTGACGGCCTACGGGTTCGAGGAGCCGTCGGTGGCGGTGTACGGCGTCGGTTTGGCGTCGAGCGAACGACCGCGAGGTGGCGAGAAAATCGAGTCCGGGCAGGTGGTCGTCGTCGCGGCGAGCGTCACCCGGGAGGGCGACGAGACCGTGAGCGACGGTCGTCGGGCGGACGTCGTGCGTCACGTCGAGACGCTCTGTCTCGACGACACCGACGGCGGTGGTGGCGTTGGCGTCGAGCGAGTCGTTCCCCTCCCGAACTCGCTGTCGCCGTCGCGGGTACTCGACTAGTTCTGCTTCTCCTCGTCGTCGGGCGTCTTGACCGCCTTGCCGACGGCCTTCTCGGCGGCAGCCGCGGGGATGTCGGCCGGCGTCGTGAGCATCCGGGGGAGGACGACCATCAGCACGGCGATGACGAGGGCGACGACGCCGAGGAAGGTGTCCCCGCCGAGGAGCGTGTCGATGCCGAAGATGCCGAGCGGAATGGCGAAGATGAGGCTCGCCGCCAACTGGATCGATTCGGAGATACCCAGCGCCATGGGGACAGGTTGGCGAGCGGGCGGTAAAAACGCGCCCCTTCTCGTCTCCGAGGCGAACAGCTAAGCCGAAACCGCTCGGTTAGACCGATATGTTCCTCGGACTGCCGACCGAGACGGCGCTGGTGTTCGGGCTCATCCTCGTCACGGTTGCGCTGTTCGTCACCGAGGTCGTCTCGCCCGACATCGTCGCAATCGGGCTCGTCGTCGCTCTCGTCGTCCTCGGACGGTGGACCGGTATTTCGCCCGAGGAGGGGCTCTCGGGCTTCTCGAACCCAGCGACGGTGACCATCCTGGCGATGTACGTCCTCTCGAAAGGTATCGAAGAGACGGGCGTCGTCCGACGCCTCGGCGCGGAGGTGGCTCACGTCACCCGGGGTAACGAGAACCGGCTGCTGGCGGCGGTCGTCGCCCTGACGGGACCCATCGCGGGCGTCATCAACAACACTCCGGTCGTCGCGGTGTTCATTCCGATGGTGACCGACTTAGCGGAGGAGGCGGGCGTCTCTCCCTCGAAGCTCCTCTTACCCCTCTCGTACGCGTCGATGCTCGGCGGGACGCTCACTCTCATCGGGACAGCGACGAACCTCGTCGCCAGCGACCTCTCGGCGTCGCTCATCGACCACCCGTTCAGCATGTTCGAGTTCACCGCCCTCGGCCTCGTCGTCCTCGTCGTCGGGAGCACGTACCTCCTGACGGTCGGGAAGGCGCTCACGCCGGCGCGGGTGACGCCGGGCGACAGAACCACCCAGTACGAGGTCGACGCGTACCTCGCGCGGGTGCTCGTCCCCACGCGGTCGCCGCTCGTCGGTGCTCCGGCCGCGGACATTGCGAGCGACGCCGCCCGCGACCTCGACATCGACATCCTCGACGTCGTCCGCGGCGAAGAGCACTTCATCGCGACCGACTCCGACCGCGAGCTGAACGCGCGCGACATCCTCACCGTCCGGGGCGCACCCGACGAGATCCAGCGCTTCTGTGACGTCGCCGACCTCCGGTACCTCCCGCGAGCGACGGTGGGCGACGACGAACTCGACAACCCTACCGAGGGGACGCTCGTCGAACTGGTCGTCCCCCCGGAATCGTCGATCGTCGGGGACACCATCGCGGACGCCCGAGTGCGAGAGCGGTACGACGCGACCGTCATCGCGGTCCGCCGGCGCAACGGCGACCTCGTCCGCGAGCGCTTCGGCGCGCACGTCATCGAGGCCGGCGACTCGCTGTTGTTGCAGACGACCGAGGAGACGGTCGAGTACCTCCTCGAAACCCACGAGTTCGTCGTCACCGGTGAGATCCCCGACCTCATCGACCGCATCCGGGAGCGAGAACTCCAGCCGACGACGCTCCCGGCGCTCGCCATCGTGGGGGGCGTCATCGGACTGGCGGCGCTCGGTATCGTCCCCATCGTCATCGCGGCGCTGGGCGGCGTCGTCGCGATGGTCGTCACCGACGTGCTCACGCCGTCGGACGCCTACGACGCCGTCAACTGGAACGTCATCTTCCTCTTAGCGGGCGTCATCCCGCTGGGACTGGCGATGCAGGAGACCGGCGGCGTCGACGTGCTGGCCTCGGGCGTCGTCGCCCTCTCGGCACTCGTCCCCGCCGTCGGGATGCTCGCGGCCTTCTACCTCCTGACGGGGCTGCTCGCGAACGTCGTGACGCCCGTCGCGAGCGTCGTCCTCCTCCTCCCGATCGCGGTCGACACCGCGGGACGGATCGGCGCGGACCCGTTCGCGTTCGTCCTCGCCGTCACGTTCGCGGCCTCGACGGCGTTCATGACGCCCGTCGGCTACCAGACGAACCTCATGGTGTACGGCCCCGGCGGGTATCGGTTCACCGACTACGTCCGCGTGGGCGCGCCGCTGCAGGCGCTCTTGACCGTCGTGACCACGCTCGGTATCGTCGTGCTGTGGGGCGTGTGAATCGTTGAAACCGCTGCGAGGGGGAGGCCAGAGTCAGTCGGCGATGACGCCCGCCGGGAGGTCGTCCTCCATGTCCTCGGCGCTCAGCCCGGTCGTGACGATGATCCGGAACCCGTTCCTGACCGACATGTCGAGCTCCCACAACTCCTCTTCGGGGACCATCATGAGTTTGCCGACCGTCGGGTTGGGACTGTGCGGGATGAAGACGGTCAGGAGGTCCTCGTCGGTCGCCTGGTTGACCCGTCGGGGGCTCTCGCTCGTGACGAAGCCGAGCATCCAGTGTCGCTCGCGGGGATACTCGACGAGGACGACCCGGTCGTAGCTCTCTGTCGATTCGGTGAGCGACTCGGAGACCTGCCGGACGCCGAAGTAGATGGTTCGGACGAGCGGTATGAGCCGGATGCCGCGCTCGAAGCCGCCGAAGAGCCGCTGACCGAGGCTCTTCGAGGCGAGGTAGCCCGCGAACGTGATGGCGGTGGCGATGAGCAGCGCCGAGAGCACCTGCGAGACGAACACGAGGTCGCCCGAGTAGTTGAGCGTGCTCGCGAGGAACGGCTGGACCTGCCGGACGACCGGGCGGATGGTCGTCGTGACCCACTCGAACGCGAACTGGAGGACGAACAGCGTCACCGCGAGCGGCGCGACGAGGAAGAGCCCCGTGATGAAACTGTTCCGCAGGCGCGTGGCCAGAGACATACAGAGCGTCGCGTGTGGGATGGTAAAAGCGTACGGCTCGCTCGCGATCGGAGGATGGGGCGTACGAGGGGTGTGTGGAGCAGTGAGCACGCGAGCGGCTCTCGTCTCGCAGTGACTGGAGACACCGGAACGGTCACAGAGGTGACTGAGGATCCCAGGAAGACCGCATGGTACACGGACGCGGTGTGGCCGCAGCCACATATCCTCCCCACCTGGTGGCTCGCGCCCAGAGGCGCTCGCGGCCCACCGGAGCGACTGCGTCGCTCCGAGCCGTTCGTTCGGTCCCCTCACGAAGACCTCGCGCGAGACTGTCGCTCGCTCCGGAAGAGCGAGATCGTCCGTGCTCCCGTTCGCTTTCGCTCATGGGAGCTCCGTTCGCTCCGTCCCGCGCGCCGACCCCCCGAGACAGGGCGTGGCGCGTGAGAGCGAGCGGACGCGAGCGAACGCGCGAGGGGTGAGGAGCGCAGCACCGGAGGTGTGAGCACCGCAATCGGCTGGGGAGGCCTTGGTTCTCATCGCGCCCGTGCGCTGCGCGACCATCGGGGGCCGAGTTCGTGTGCGCTCCTCACCACTTACCACCCACCACCCCCCACTCACCAGTCATCACCAGCAGTCGAGTCGTACCTCTCCCGCTCGCGAGCCGACAGAGAGAAACCCGTATACGAAACCACACCCAACCCCGGGTATGTTCACCGGAATCGTCGAAGGCACGGGCGAGATACGGTCGGTGACGGCGACCGACGACGGCCGTCGGCTCCGCATCACCCACGACTTCGAGGCGCTCCACCACGGCCAGTCGATCAGCGTCAGCGGCGTCTGTCTCACGGTCGAACAGTTCTCCGAGGAGTGGTTCGAGGTGTTTCTCGCGGCGGAAACGGTCGCGAAGACGTACCTCGGGGAGGTCAACGAGGGAGACGTCGTCAACCTCGAACGCGCCCTCGCCGCCGACGGGCGGTTCGACGGTCACCTCGTGCAGGGCCACGTCGACACCACGGCGACCGTCGAAGCGGTCGAACGGGTCGGCGAGGACTGGCGCTACACGTTCTCGCTTCGCCCCGAGGTCCGACAGTACGTCGTCTCGAAAGGTTCCGTGGCGCTCGACGGGATCTCGCTGACCGTCGCCTCTCGGGGGGAAGAGGTGTTCGACGTCGCCATCATCCCGACGACGTACGACCTGACCTCCCTCTCCGAAAAGCAGCCGGGCGACCCCGTCCACGTCGAGGTCGACGTCGTCGCGAAGTACGTCGAATCGATGCTGGAGGGGTACCTCGCGAGCGTCGACGAACGGGTCTGAGTCGGAAGTTCCCAGCGCTATTCGAACTCGGTCGTTTCCGAGCGGAACGCGCTCTCGTGGGCCGTGTCCTCGGCGTGGGCGCGACGGTACGCGTCGCGGTACCGCTTTATCTTCCGGATGAGATAGAGGCCGAAGACGCCGTCGAAGAGGATGACGTAGCCGAAGAACGCCAAGAGGGGCGGGAGGCCGGTCAGCGTCGCGATGATACCGGAGCCGATGCCGACCGTGGAGTTGTAGGTGGCGTGGATGAGCGCCGCGATGATGAGCCCCTTGATGACGATGGGACCAGCGTTCTCGCGGTTGAACTTCGCCAGGCCGAGGTAGTAGCCCGCGATGGCCGAGTAGATGACGTGTCCCGGACCGGCGAGCGCCCGAACCGCCGTGATGCCGCCGCCCATGCCGATGAGACCGAGACCGAGGTCCATCTCGGTCCCCGTCCCGAGGTTCTGGGTGATGTACAGCGAGTTCTCGATGGTTGCGAACCCGAGGCCGGCCATCGCCCCGTAGACGGCCCCGTCGACGACGGCGTCGAACTCGCTCCGCCGGTACGCGTGGAGGCGGACCGCGAGCAGTTTGACCGTCTCCTCGACCGGCCCGACGACGATGAAGAAGAACGCGACCGAGCCGACGAAGCCGAGCGCCTGGAACGCCGGCTGGGCTATCGAATTGAGGACGGCCGCGAAGTTGGCCGTGAGGACGCCGAGGAGGAACGTGGCGACCAGTAACGAGAGAGGTTCGTTCGTCGTGACGTCGCTGTAGTAGACGTACGCCGCGAGCCCCAGGGCGGGAACTACCGAGAGAAGGGTGAGGACGCCGATCTGGAGGTCCGTGAGCGCGGCCAACCCACCGATGGCGAGCAGGATGAGGAAAGCGGCGAGGATGACGGCGACCCGTGCGGTCCCGACGATGAGGCGGTAGATAGCGACCGCGAGCCCGTCGAGGGACGTCCGCTCCTCCCACGTCGACACGTCGTAGAGGTCGACACCGTCGTCCGACGCGGACTCGACGGGGTCAACGCTGTTACTCATGGTCGTACCTGTTTCCGTGCGGATTAATGTCTTACCACCGATGCTTGCAAGCAGATCCCGTTTCGGGGCTACGAAACGGACGGATGCTGAAGCGTTGAAGACCCCTGAGACACACGTTCCAGTATGCACTTCGACCAGCGGACACAGCGAGCGCTCCGCGACGCCGGGCTCTCGCGCTCGGACATCCGGGCCGTCTCGAAGGCCGTCACGGAGGCCGTCGAGCGCGACGCAGAGGCGCTCGAAGCCTTCTTCGACGGAATCCACACTGTCTACTCCGACATGGACATGGCCCACAGCGCGAACGAGGTTCAAGAACACGCCGTCGAGTACATCGACCTCTACACCCACGGCGGAGACATCCGCGGCTACCTTCGCTTCGACTCGTGGGGCGTCCCCGTCGAGGGGGGGCGGCCGCTCACCGACGAGAAGGTTGAGCTCACCCTCGGCGGGACCGTCAACGACCGCGTCCGGTTCGTCAGAGACCGCGAACAGTTATGACGACCCGCGTTCGAGTCCGGGGCATCTACGCGACGGCGCTCACGCGTATCCTCCTCTCGGCGGGTCACGACGTCGTCCAGGCGTCGCCGCCCATCCGTCACCGGTTTGACGAGGAGTTCGACGACGCCGGCCACGACGTCAGGGTCGCGACGACCGACGACCGACAGGGCGTCGGTGTCGTGGGCGACACCGACGAGGTGGAGCGAATCGCCGACGAGTTCCGAGTCGGGACCGACACGCTGAGGTGGCTCTCGTCCACTCCGACGGGAGCCGTGTTCGACGCGCGTGTCGTCGAGACGCTTGGCAGCGGCGCGGTCTGCGACCTCGGTGAGAGGGAGGGCTACCTCCCGTACGACGCCGCCGACCAGCACGTCACGGAAGGGGACGAACTCCGGGTGCAGGTCCGCACGGACCAGCCTCCCTGGGGGACGAACCGGGCCGAACTCGGGACGACGCTGGAGGTAGAATCCGGACTCGTGACGCTCGTCGCGGGGAAGAAGGGTGTGACCGTCGACACGCGCGACGACGCCGCGGGGCGTGAACTCGCCGGCATGACGGACCTCCTCGGCGTAGACGTGCCCGACGGCTGGGGGATCCGATGGCGACGCGCCGCCACGGACGCAGACATGGAGACGCTCCGGTCGTCGCTCGAAGCCGCCGTCGACCGCACCGCGGCGCTGGAGTCGGTCCGCGGGGAACCGGTGGGGGAACCGGACAGTCGGGTCGAGCCGGCAGCCACGTCGTGGGTGTGGTTCGGGCGGGAGTCGCGCTTCGCGCTCGACGGACACCGGCGAGAGGTGACGACGACGATGCCGGGCCACCACCGGACGAAGGCGGCGTCGGAGGCGGCGAGTGCGGGGGTCGACTTCGCGGAGGCACTCTGTACCCCCGAAGGTGAGTTCCCCTTCGACGTCGTCACCCGGCAGTTCGGCCCCGTCGAGGGCGACATCGTCAGCATCGGTCACGGCAAGCCGGACGGACGGCTCATCACGCTCGGCCGCGGCGAGGTGGTCGAGCACGGACCGGACGGAACGCTTGCGGTCCGCCGCGAGATGGGGGGCAGCGGCACCTACGACGCGCTCGGCGTCGAGCAGGAACGGGGAGACGTCGCGCTCACGAAGTTCCGCGAGGGGCGCTGGTGGTATCCGACGGTCTATCGAAGCCGGGAGGGAGAGCTGAAGGGGACGTACGTCAACGTCTGCACGCCGGTCGAGTGCTTTCCGGACGTCGTGCGCTACGTCGACCTCCACGTCGACGTCGTCAGACACGCCGACGGGAGCGTCGAGCGCGTCGACGACGACGAACTCGACGCCGCCGTCGAGGCGGGAGAGCTGAGCGATGAACTCGTCGAGAAGGCGCGGAGCGTCGCGTCGAGTCTGGAGAACGCGCTCTAAGCGAGAGGGGCGAGCAGGCGGCACCGAGTCGGAGAACAGGGGACGGTGTGCCGCGCAACCGCGTGGCGTCCCGTGATGGGAGTCAGGTCACGGGCGCGTTGGCCGCGGCTTCGTATTTGAACGCTCGGGCGAAGCGAGCGTCACAACGCGAGCTTTGCACAGTGCAGGACTCATCGTCGAGATGATTCTGTATCGGTGTGGACCCAGAGCACGATAGAGAGACAGCACGGTCGCCAGGGCGCTGCAGCCACGGGCCTCCCCAGCCGATTCCTTCGTGACCTCGCTTCGCTTGGTCACTCAGTCATCCCTCGCGCGTGTCGGTCACGGACGGAGCCGTGACCGTCACGCGCCACCGCACCGCTATCGGTATCCACCAAAAAGTCGTCTGATAGCTCGGCTCAGAAGTGGTCCGAGCCTTCGGTCGAGAACTGCAGTTCCCCGCCACGGCCGCCCTCGACCGTATCGGAGGTCATCTCGCCCGTGTCGGGGACACGGACGACGACGTCGCGGACCTCCTCGAAGTCGCGGATGAGGTCGGCCTTGATGTTCTGTGCGGTGATATTGCTGATGCCGCAGTGCGAACACGTCCCGCCGAGTTCGACGACCACCTCGCCGGTCTCGGGGTTCGCCTCACGAACGACACTCTCTCCCCCGTGCATCTGGATGATCGGCATCTGGCCGACCATCCACGTCTCGATGCGCTCTTGTAGCGGTTCGTCGCTCATTGCTCTCACTTGTGGGTCCAGCTATGGGTAGGTTACGGTTTGACGAATAAATCGTGACAGAGAGGATGTCCGTGAAGATAGAGTTCGGTGGCAGACCGCACTGTGGAGGTCGTATCCCGTGAGTTCCCATGTGGTTTCGTTCGACATCGAGTCGAAGTCGACGGTGACCCTACCGTCGCGAACGACGCGTGTCGACGCGGACGCGTCAGGCTCGACGATTTCGTCCGTATCCAAAATGTGGCTGTGCGAGGCTGTACCCCGCACAACGGCTTAGTAGCACGACCGAGAGAGGGAGACCGCTCTGGAGCGAGGGAGAGGGAGAAGGGTGGTCCGGAGAGCAAGTAGCGCGACCCGTTCGGCTCAGTCGTCCCTGCGTCGCCGCAGCCACCAGGCACCACCGGCCAGCGCCGTCAGTGTCGCTCCGACGCCGAATCCGGACGCGGAGGCGGTCGACCCCGGCCCGGCGTCCCCGCCGCCGTTCGCGTCCGTCGAGCCCGTTCGATTAGCTCGCGTCGACAGGGTGGCTGTCGCCGTCGCCCCGGTCGTGCCGTCGTCCGACCCGAGCGCAACCCCCGACGGCCCCTCGCCAGGTCGGTCGGGGAACGTGTAGAGCCGGCCCGGGACGTCCTCGACCCCGCGGCTCGACGCGACGAAAAACCCGGTCGTGACGGCCCGTGCCGTCCAGAAGCTCGCCTTGTCGGGCGCGAGCCACCACGTCTCTTCCGTGGGAGTGAGCGGGTTGGAGACGTCGTGTCGCTTCACGCCGCCGCGGTACCACGACGTGTAGAGCGTGTCGTTCTCGACGTCGAGGTTGTGCGCCGTCGTCCACGTTCCGTCGAAGGTCGGGTCGTCGCTGACGGGCGAGGGGATGGTCGACAGTCGCTCGGGGTCTTCGGGGTCCGAGACGTCCCAGAGGTCGACGCCGCTCGGTCCGCCGACGGTTCTGTCGGAGTACCCGTCGCCGTCCTCGTCGATGCGGACGCCGAACGACTCCTTGCCGACGGCGAGGAGGTCGCCCGAGCGCGTCGCGTGGTGGTGATTCCCCGGGGGCGTGACGGCCGGTCTGGGGCCAGAGTCGAGCTGGTCGGGGGCGGGCGCATCGACGCTCCCCAGCGCAGTCATCGCCGTCGGGTCGGCGACGTCGACCAGCCAGGTCCCGGCGTCCCACAGCGCACAGACGGCGACGCCGTCGTGAACCGTCACGTCGTGGAGCGGACGGCGGTTCGCGTCGACGCTCCCCCATCGGTCGTCGCTGTCGAGGAGGGACCACCGACCGAGTTCCGTTGGGTCGGTCGGGTCGGAGACGTCGACGACGACGAGGGGGTTTCCCGAGCCGTCGTTCCCGGTGAGGTACGCCCGGCCGTCGACGACGTCACAGTTGTGAATCGGGTAGTCGGTCTCGAAGAAGCCCCGTTCGGTGGGGGACGCGGGGTCGGAGACGTCGACGACGACGAATCCCGAGAGGGCGTTCCGACGCGGGTGTGCCGGGCCCGCGACGACGAGGGTGTCGCCGTCGACCTTCACGTCCTGGACGTTCACGAGCGGGCCGTCCTCCGCGTCGCTTCGGAGGCCAGCCCGCCGCGCCACCACCCGCGGGGCGGTCGGGTCGCTCACGTCGACGGTGGCGTAGCCGTCGCCGGTCGCGGCGTACACCGTCGACCCGTCGCCGACAACCGCCTCCTTGGCACCGGGGACGTCGACGTGACCGAGCGGCGTGTACCGGTCGCTCGACTCGCCGGAGACGGTCCCGTCGCTGCCACCGCCCTCGTGTGCGCTCGCGGACGAGGCGAGCGCCGACGCCCCGACGAGCGCCACGGTCCCCCGGAGGACGCCACGCCTTCGCATGGACGCTGTTGGGACCGGAGGCGGATAAGCCGAGTCGTCTGCGGATGATCGGAGAACGTGCTGTGACCGTCCGGCGGTGTCGCCCGCGCCTCCGTCGGAGCCCCTGCCGAGTCGTCTCGTCCTACAGACGAGCCCGGTCGCCGGTACCGCCTGCGGCACCACGCGTGAGTGCGCCGGACCTACAGTCTGGCGCGATCGCCCGTGCCTCCGGTCATCGCGCTCGCGACGGCCCCCTTCACCACGACTTCGTCACCCAGGGCGGTGAGCTGGATGTCGGGAACGTTGACCATCACCATCTCCTCGACGCGCTCGCGGATGGGCTCGACGATCTGCTCGGGATTCCGGAGTGCGACCGCGCCGCCGATGTAGATGACGATGGGGGCGTAGGCGTGAATGACGTTGGCGACGCCCATCGCGTTCCAGTGGCAGAGCTGGTCGATGACGTAGTCGGCGAACTCGTCCTCGCCGGCGTGCTCGAAGACGTCGACGGCGGAGAACTCGGGGTCGTCGACCGGGAGATCGGTCTCGACGCTGGCGTCCTCCTGGAACAGTTCGTAGGCGTACCGCGGGATGTTCTTGCCCGAGCAGTACCCCTCCCAGTGGCCGTCGTGGCCGCAGCCGCAGGTCATGAAGCCGTGCGGATCGACCGTCATGTGTCCGACCTCGCCCGCGTTGCCGTCCCACCCCGAGAGGACGTGCCCGTCGATACAGACACCGGCGCCGATGCCGGTCGAGATGGTGATGTAGACGACGTCGTCGGGGTTGCGCTCGGAGTGGAAGCGCTCGCCGATGACGCCCGCGGCCGTGTCGTTGTGCAAGAAGACGCGGTCGGTGTCGAGCAGCACGGAGAGCGGACCGGTGAGCGGGATGCGGTCGATGGTGTCGGGGAGGTTCGCCGGGTTCTCGACGGCACCCTCGGCGAGGTCGAGCGGGCCGATGGAGCCGATCCCCGCCGCGACCGCCGCTTCCGGATCGATACCGGCGTCGTCGCAGGCGGCGCGCGTGACCTCGAGCACGGCTTCCGTGATGGCGATCCCCGTCGGACCGCGCGGTGTGGCGCGCTTGCCGCTGCCGACGATGGTCCCCTCGGCGTCCGCGACGACGGCCCTGACGTTCGTCGCCCCCAGGTCGACACCGACGTAGTACGTCATTGTCCACAGTGGAACGCGCCGACCACTTAATCAGGGTGGTTCCGCGTATCCGCGCCGCGAATCGACACTGCGAGTCGACGGGTGCGACGTCGTACGGTCCGTCGTGACTGTGTGACAGTCGTCGCCGTCTCGGGGGCGACGACAGCCGATACCGACTCACGACAGAGTGTATCAGTCCCCGCTATTCACCTGCGGGAGCTTCGGGATGAGAAACGAGAGGAAGTGGTCGAAGCTTCGCGTCTGCAGCCAGAGTCTCCCGGGACCGGAGAACGTACAGACCAGTCCCTCGCCGCTGAACAGCGTCGACTTCAGTCCGCCGACCCGCTCGACCGAGAACTCCGTCCGCCCCTCGAACGCGACGATGTGACCCGTATCCACCGTGTACGTCTCGCCTTCGTCGAGTTCTCGCTCGCGAATCGCGCCGTAGCTCGACAGGAACGCTGGGCCGCTCCCCGATAGCGAGAGCAAGAAGAGCCCCTCGCCACCGAAGAACGTCCGCCCCCCACCGAACTTCGTGTCGAGGTCGATGTCGGGCGCACAGGCGAGGAACGACCCCGACTGGACGTACAGCGTCTCCGCCGAGAGGTCGTGTCGGATGACGTCGCCCGGCAGCGCGGGGGCGAGCGTCACCTCGCCGGCCTCGGTGGCCGAAAAGGTGTTCTGGAAGAACGACTCGCCGCCGAGGACGTTCCGCTTCAGCGAGCCCAGGATGCCACCGCTCGCTGCCGTTTCGATGTCGATGCCGCCGCCCTTCGAGACCATCGCGCCCGCTTCGGCCTGAAGGCGCTCCCCCTGGTCGAGATGGACGGTCAAGAGGGCGAACGACGGTCGGTAGTCGATGTCGTGTTCCATCACGTCGAGATGACGACGGGAGAACGTGTATCTATCCCCGGCGTCGTCGCCGGCCGGATGGGAGAGCGGAACGCCGGCCGGAACCTCCCACCGGCGGAGGTCACCGTTCGGGGGCCGGTCACTTCGTATCGGCGCGGACGAACGTCACCGGACAGGGCGCTTCGAGCATCACCTCCTGGGCCGTGCTTCCGAAGACGGCCTTGCCGGCGGGCGAGCGCTTCCGACCGCCGACGATGACGAGGTCGGCGTCGACCTCCTTGGCGATGGCGACGATCTCCTTCCCGTGGTCGCCGACGCCGCCGCGCACCTCGTAGTCCATGCCGGCCCCCTCGAGCAGCTTGCCGAGTTCACGCGTCGTCGTGTGTCGACGGGCGACCCCACCAGGCGTCGCCTCCTCCGCGTTCGGTTCGATCTCCAGCCGGTCGAGTGCCGACGCGTACTCCTCGTCGGTGAACACGTGTGCGAGGACGACGCGAGAACTGGCTCCTACGCCGATGTCGATGGTCTCCTCCGCGAGTCGTTCGTACCGGTCCGCGTCGTTCGGCCCCACTGCCAACACGATGGTGTCGAGACTCATGCTCGGGATGGCGTTCGCTCGCCGGCGACTTAAAGGTCAGTCGTTTACTCGAATCCGAGTGAACACGCCAGAGCACTCTACCCTCTCCCGTGTGCGTGCCGAGCGCGTCGAACGTGGGTGCCGGAGTCAGTAGTCCGGGGCGTCGTCCTCGACGGCGCGCTTCATCGAGTCACGGCGGGACTTCGCGTCTCGACCCGTGACTTCCAGCAGGAACTCGTTCTTCGCGGAGACGGCGTCCTGTGCGTGGTCTTCGAGCCCCTTCTCGAGGATGGCCGCGGCCTCGTGTTCCTCGAAGTGGACGGCGAGCTGGTCCTTCTTGCCGCTGTACTTCGCCGCGCCGGCGACGATGCGCTTGAACACCGGGTTGTCCGGCTCGTCGACGACGTACAGTTCGTTCCCGTTCCACTCGTCGGTGCCCGTGACGGGACCGAAGTACTCCTCGATGGTCGCCTTGAGGTCCGGGGCGTTCTCCTCGAGCGTCTCGCCCCGTCGCATCTTGTACTCTTTCATGCTCCGTCGTTTGACAGGGTACGGTTTACCTGTTTCGTCACCCTCGGAGGGAAAAGGGCCATCATCGCTCCCGCTCGGCGATGTACCCCTGCTGGCACTCGGGGCAGATATCGCCCGTCCGGATCGACGAGTCGAGCGGGCGGGTGTGGCCGCAGTTCGGACAGTAGTACTCCGTCTCGACGCCGGGACGTGGGGCCTGGCTATCGTCCTCGCGCGCGCTGACGATGGTGCCGTCGCCCTCGCGCTGCTCGACGGTGTTGTCGAGGTAGGACGTCTCGTACGCGTCGTCCCCGTCGTGGCTGCCACTCTGTCCGTTCGTCGACTGCGGCGCGAGCTCGTTACCGTAGGCCAGTCCCGGGCCGCCGGACGTCGCCGCTCCGGCCGAGAAGCCCTCGTCCTCACCCTCGCCCTCGTGGGAGGGCCACGCGCCCCCCGACGTCGACGAGGAAGCCGCCGACTGGGATGCGTCGGCTCGCTCGCTCGCGTCGGCTGTGTCGTCGTCGCTCGCACTACCCATCAGTTCGGCGTCCTCCTCGGCCGCCCGCTCGGCGAGCGAACGGGGGTCGTCGGCCGCGTCGTCGTTAGTCTCGGTGGCCAGGTCCTCCTCGGGGTCGTCCGCGCTCGCGGGGGCGGTCGCTGCGGTCGCGTCGTCGACGTCCCCCTTCGGTTCAGGCGTGTCGTGGCTGTCGGGCCACGCTCCGTACTCGCGTTCGGACGGCGCGTCGTCGTCGAGGATGACCGCGTCCTCCTCCTCGGGGTCGTCGGCGTCGTCGAACCCGGCCTCCGCGCGCTCGATGAGCGACGTGTTCGAGTCTGCGTCCTCGTCGTCCGCGTCGAGGCCGGATCCGTTACCGGCGTCGGGTGCCGTCGCCACGCCGCTCTCGCCGGATCCGGTGGCCGACTCGCCGGTGTCGCGGAGCGTCGTCGTGTCCGGCGTCGCCGCCGACTCCGCCCCTTCACTGGCCGCTGTCGCGGGTGTTTCGGTGTTCAGCGGCGACTCGTCGCCGACGTCCGCACCCTGCGTGCTGCTCGCGGGGGCGACGGCGTCTGCATCCCGCCGCTCCGAACGGACTTCCCCCTCTGTACGGATGGCTCTGACCTCCGTACTCTCGGAGAGGACCTGTTCCTCGCCGCATCGTCGACAGCGCCGAATCTCGCGTTCGGTCACCACCATCTCGCTCCCATCCTCTTCGTGCTCGCGAACGACGCCGGACGGGCCGAAGTCGTGTCCGAGCAGGCACCTGAGACCCATTATGCCACACTGTTCCCGAGTCGACAGCAAAAAACTACCCCCAGCGTCAGACGGACGTCTGACTCCGTCGCGCGGCGGAACAGGGTGGGGAGCCAACAGTATAAACCATCCGCGCTCGATGCAACAGATATGAGAGCGCGGCGGGAGTTCCGGAAGCGAGAGGACATCGACGTCGCCATCC
>JBEPYA010000032.1:0-21904 GCA_041641615.1 Salinigranum sp.
CCGCGTACTTCCTCGGGCCGGAGTTCCCCGGACTCATCGGGGCGATGGTCGGTCTGTTCGTCACCGTCGGTGCACTGAAGGCCGGCTTCTTCCATCCCGACGACGAGTGGGACTTCGCGCCGCAAGAGCAGTGGCCCGACCACTGGATCGGCGACATCGAGCCCGGCGAGGGTGGCGTCGGCGCTGGCACCTCCCGCGAGGGAACGGTGACGGCCGACGGCGGACACGTCCAGATGCCGCTGTGGAAGGCGTGGACGCCCTACGCGCTCGTCGCGATTCTCCTCGTGGTAACCCGCGCCGTCGACCCCGTGAACGCGTTCGTCACGATGGACGTGTTCACGCTCGCATGGAATGACATCCTCGGGACGGGACTGAGCGACAGTTTCGCCGTCCTCTACCTGCCGGGAGCGGTCTTCGTCGCGGTCCACCTGCTCACCATTCCGCTGCACGACATGCGGGCCGACGAGATCAAGGCGTCGTGGGCCGAGACGGTGGAGAAGGTGCTGCCCGCGGTCATCGCCCTCCTCTTCGCGGTGGCGACGGTCCAGATCATGCTGCAGTCGGGCTCTGCGACGGGGACTGACAGCATGCTCATCGTCCTCTCGGACGGCATGGCCTCCCTGGCCGGCGGCGTCTACCCGTTCTTCGCCGCGTACGTCGGCGCGTTCGGGGCGTTCCTCGCCGGGTCGAACACCGTCTCGGACATCCTCTTCGGCACGTTCCAGTACGGCGTCGCCGACCAGATCGGGACGCCGCGGACGCTGATGCTGGCTGCGCAGGCCGTCGGCGGTGCCATCGGCAACCTCATCGCCATCCACAACGTCGTCGCGGCGCTGGCCGTCGTCGGCCTCGTCGGCGAGGAGGGACGCGTCATCCGGCTGGAGCTCATCCCGCTCGTCTACTACGGGACCGCCACCGGCCTCGTGACGCTGCTGTTCAGTTACGTCCTCTTCCCGGGCGTCTTCTGAGACGGTCCGCCGTTTCTGTGTCCCGGGTGTCGCCCTCGGAGTCGGCGACGTCCGAGACGGACGGACGGCAGTCCGTCCGACCCCCCCGGTTCGAGGCGGCAGGAGAACCGCCAGCCGACGACGCCCCCGGACGGCGTAACCTCCGGATTTTATTAGCGGCGACTCGAAGGACTGACTATCAATGGCAAGTAACACGGACGACCTTGGGTCGCGGGCCGTCGACCCGCGTGACGGGGCGGATTTCGACTACGTTTCGGACGACGTCGCCCGCCCGGCGCTCGTCGACGACCTCGAAGGGCTGGTCGAGGGCGACGTTCGCTTCGACACCTACACGAGAGAACTGTACGCGACCGACGCGTCGGCGTACGAACGGACGCCCATCGGCGTAGTGATGCCGACGTCGACCGACGACGTCGCCGCAGTGATGCGGTACTGCGCTCGCCGGGAGATACCCGTCCTTCCCCGCGGCGGCGGCACGTCGCTGGCCGGACAGACGGTGAACGAAGCGGTCGTTCTCGACTTCACGCGCAACATGGACTCGGTCGTGGAGATCGACGCCGACGCAGCGACGGCCCGGGCGGAAGCCGGAACCTACCTCGGTGACCTCAACCGCGAGTTGAAACCGCACGGGCTGAAGTTCGCGCCCGACCCCGCCTGGGGCGACAAGAGCGCGCTCGGCGGGGCGATCGGCAACAACTCCACCGGCTCGCACTCGCTGAAGTACGGCAAGACCGACTACTACATCGAGGAGTGCGAGGCCGTCCTCGCCGACGGGAGCGTCGAGCGGTTCGGCGAAATCGAGGTCGAGGAGCTCCGCGCGCGGGCCGACCCCGACAGCGACGAGATACTCCCCCGGGTGTACGCGCAAGTGGTCCGCATCCTCGACGAAGAGGCTGAGGAGGTCGAGGAGCGATACCCCGAACTGAAGCGGAACGTCTCGGGGTACAACCTCGACATGCTCGTCGACGAGGCCCGAGGCGAGAGACGGACGCCCGACGACAAGGGGCTCGACCCCGACTCGGAGGCGGGCACGGTCAACCTCGCCCGCCTGCTCGCGGGGAGCGAGGGGACGTTAGCCATCGTCACCGAGGCGACCGTCTCGCTCGAACCCATCCCGAACACGGCTTCCGTCGCGCTTCTCACCTACGACAGCGTCGTCGACGCGATGGAGGACGTCGCGCCCATCCTCGAACACGACCCGGCGGCCGTCGAGGTGATGGACGACGTCCTCTTGGACCTCGCCCGAGAGACCGCGGAGTTCCGCGACGTCGTCGGCTTGCTCCCCGAGGGGACGGACGCCGTCTTGCTCGTGGAGTTCTACGCCGAGGACGACGACCACGGGAGACAGCAGGTCGCAGACCTCATCGCCGACCGGGTCACGGACGGAGACAGCCAGGTCGAGCCCTCCGTAGCGGCCGTGGAGACGACCGACAAGCCACACACGGCGGTCGGGTCGATGGAGGCTCACGACGCGGAGACGCGCGCGAAGTTCTGGAAGATGCGCAAGTCCGGCCTCCCCATCCTGCTCGGGAGGACCACGGACGAGAAGCACATCGCCTACATCGAGGACACCGCTATCCCCGCGGAGAACCTCCCGGCGTACGTCTCTGACTTCCAGGACATCCTCGAGAAGCACGACACGTTCGCGAGCTACTACGCCCACGCGGGGCCGGGGGTACTGCACATCCGCCCGCTCGTCAACACCAAGACGGTCGAGGGACTGGAGACGTTCGAGGCCATCGCGGACGAGGTGACGGACCTCGTCGTGAAGTACGGCGGGAGCGTCTCCGGCGAGCACGGCGACGGCCGCGCCCGCACCCAGTGGAATCGGAAGCTGTACGGCAACCACCTCTGGGGGGTGTTCAGGGACCTCAAATCGGCGTACGACCCCGACTGGCTCCTCAACCCCGGAAACATCTGCGGCGACCACGACATGACCGAACACCTCCGGTTCTCCCCGGACTACGAGTTCGAGGAGGGGTTCGAGCCCTCGCTGAACTGGGACAACGACAACGGCTTCCAGGGGATGGCCGAGCTCTGTCACGGCTGTGCGGGCTGTCGCGGTCCCCAGGAAACGACCGGCGGCGTGATGTGCCCGACCTTCCGCGCCGCGGAGGAGGAGATCCAGTCCACCCGCGGGCGGGCGAACATGCTCCGACAGGCGATGTCCGGATCGTTCGACGAGGAGGAGCAGTTCACCGACGAGTTCGTCAACGAGGTGCTCGACCTCTGTATCGGCTGTAAGGGCTGTGCGAAGGACTGCCCGAGCGAGGTCGACATGGCGAAGATGAAAGCCGAGGTGACCCACGAGTACCACAAGCGCAACGGCTCCAGTCTGCGGGACCGGATGTTCGCCAACATCGACACCCTCTCCAGCGTGGGCAGTTCGTTCGCCCCGCTGTCGAACCTCGCGACGAAACTTCCGGGGTCGGGGTGGCTGATGGAAAAGACGCTGGGTATCGCCTCGGAGCGCACGCTCCCCTCGTTCGCCTCGCAGTCGCTGACCGAGTGGTTCGAGGCGCGCGGCGGTTCGAAAGTCGGCGAGAGCGAGGCGGTCCGCCGAGCCCTGCTCTTCCCCGACACGTACACCACTTACAACCACCCCGAGGCGGGGAAGGCCGCCGTGCAGGTGCTCGAAGCCGCCGGCGTTCACGTGCACATCCCCGAGGACGTCGCCGGTAGCGGCCGTCCGCCTCACTCGAAGGGTTTCCTCGACAAGGCGCGCGCCGAGGCCGAGCAGAACGTCGAGACGCTGGTTCCGAAAGTCGAAGCGGGGTGGGACGTCGTCGTCGTCGAACCCTCTGACGCCGTGATGTTCCAGTCGGACTACCTCGACCTGCTCTCGGGGCCCGAGGTGGAGACGTTCGCCGCCAACAGCTACGGCGTGATGGAGTACGTCGACACGTTCGACCTGTTCGGGGACCGCGAGTTCCGAGAGCAGGGAGAGTCGCTCACGTACCACGGTCACTGCCACCAGAAGTCGACCAACAAAGACCACCATACGGTGTCGGTTTTGGGACGAGTCGGCTACGACGTCGACCCGCTCGACTCGACCTGCTGTGGGATGGCCGGCTCGTTCGGCTACGAGGCCGAACACTACTCGATGTCGAAGGCCATCGCGTCCATCCTCTACGACCAGGTGGACGCGAGCGACGCCGACACCGTGGTCGCCTCCGGCGCCTCCTGTCGGTCACAGCTCGGCGACCACGAGGGCGAAGAGCCGCCCCACCCGGTGGAGAAGTTGGCCGCGGTGGTCGCCTGAACAGTGGACGGCGACCGCGAGGGTCGCGAGGAGTCCGTCGACGACCCTGTCCGACGTGGTGCGGTCGACCTCGTGACGCAGGAGGGAACGCGCGTCCACCACGACGACGCGGCCGTCCGGTACGAGCCCGAGGCGTTCGTCATCGCGCCGAGTCTCGACTTCGCGGCGGCGGACACCGAGCGGTACGCGAAGGCCACGATCGAGTGGATCGAGATCCGTCACCCACGCTCGTGAGTCGGCAGAGTCAGAGCAGTCCCGCACCCGCGACGCGGTCGACGCGCACTCGTCCCTCGAAGCGCGCGAGCGCCGTCGAGAGCGCGTCCACCTCCACATCGTGGAGTCGAACGGACGACGAGGGCACTCCCTCGACCGTCACGAGGCGCAGTTTCGGTCGGGTGAGCCGCCCCCCGTCGTGAAGGACGACCCGTTCGACAGACTCCCAGGCGAGCCAGGTCACGGTGTCGGCGCTCGCGAGCACTCCCTGAAGGCCGTGGTCCCGGTAGACAGCGTTGATCTGCGCCGCACGGCGCGTATGTCTTCCCCGTGTGAGGTCGAACAGCGGCGTGAACCCCCCACAGTCGAGGACGTAACACCCCGCCGGCTCGAAGACGAACTCTAGCAGGTGCAGCGGCACGGATCCGGACATCCCGTAGTGGATTCGGAGGTGTTCCTTGTCCGCATCGGCGGCGTCAACCATTCGACCTCCCGACCGCGACACGGAAGAAGAGGACGCCGCCGAGAACGAACAACGCGCCGCCGAGACGGGTCACCGTGACGAGGAGGTACGCGCCGACAGCGACGCCCGCGATGGCGACTGCCGTTACGGCCGTCTCGGCACGCACGCCGCCCGCTCGTCCGTGGAGTTCTGCGAGATACGTGACACACATCACGGTGAGGGCGAGAGAGACGAGCGGCGGTCGGACCGGCGGCGGTCCGACGGTCGTGGCGAGACCGACGACCGCCAATCCGCCGGCGTAAATCGGGTATCGCACGCGGCGCAGGGCGGCAAACGCCCGGGAAAGACTGGTGCGTGCGGTGTCGCTCACGACAACCACCCGCGTGCGGCCTCGCGAATCGACTGATCGACTCCCGACGCGCGCCGTTTCGCTCGGATGGTCCGGACGACCGTGTATCCCTGCACCAGGACGAAAACGGCCCAGAGTGCGTACCCACCGGGGGCGCTCCCGACGATTGCCGGCTCCGTCCGTGCGACGGCGACCCCGAAGTTCTCGGCGAGCGTCCGCCCGATCAGCAGCGTGCTGAAGTAGCCGAAGAAGCCGGTCGCCCACCACATGGCGACGACGCGCGGCCACCCTGGCTGGAGGTGTCTGGGAAGGCGCGTCGTGTTGATGAGGAGCGTGAGCGCGATGTACGGCCACATCATCACGCCCGACATCGCCGCACCGACCACGAGCAGGAAGAACGGCTGTTCGAACGGCAGGAGGATGATGAGGACACCCCAGGCGGTGAACGCCGTGAGCGTGACGAGGAAGATTGTCGGGAGCGACCATCCTGCCTGCCGTCCATGGCTCTCGTAGATGATGTCGGCGCTGTTACGGACGAACGACTCGACGATGGCGTACTCGGTGGTGAACAGCGCGACGAAGAGGACGAACGGGACGAGCAGGGCTCCCCCGCTGGACAGTTGCGGGTAGATGACCTCAAGCCACATATCGATCCCGGTGACGTCGGTGCCCGCGGCGAATTTCGCGGCGACCGTCATCAACACTGTCGCCACGATGAGCAGGCCCACGACGAACGTCAGGAGGTGTTCGAGCTGGACGACCCGCCACCAGCCCCGCCAGCGGCGGAGGTTCTCCTCCGTCGGTTCGAACGTGAACCCGTTCCGCTGGATGGGCTCGGGATCGTCGCCGATGAGCGGGTTCTTCAGCCGACCCTGGTAGTTACCCATGCCGTAGCCCTTCTCGCGGACCCACAGCGACTGCGAGAGGTTCAGGTACCCGCCTGCGCCCGCGAAGGCGAGGCCACCGAGGAAGACGGCGAGGTCGGTCCCCGCCGGGATGGTGCCGATGGAGACGGCACCGGCGGGGACGTTCGAGAGTTGTCCGACGGAGCCGGTGACGACCGCCAGGGCGACGGCGGCGAGGATCGAGACCACGACGAGGACGAACTGCGCCCCCTCGACGACGTTGTACATGACCGGCGAGAGCTGGTACGAGAGGAAGATGAGGAGCATGAGTGCGATACCGAGCGGTTTCCAGTCTGCGAAGCCGAACGCCCAGGCACCGACCTGCGCGGCACCGGCGGCCCACCCGGGCCATCCGAGGCTCACGAGGCCGGCGAGGAGGAAGAAGAGGGGCCAGAGACGATGGACGCGGCCGAAGGCGCGAAAGACACTCTCGCCCGTGGCGATGGTCCACCGCTGGAGTTCCGTGTTGACGAAGAACTGCGTGAGGACGCCGATCCAGAACGCCCAGTAGAGCGCCCACCCGCTCTGGGCGACAAGGACGGGCCAGAACAGGGTCTCCCCGCTGCCCACACTGGCACCGAGCATGATAGCCGAGGGACCGACGACGTGACTGACCTTCGGGACGCGCGGGAGGTCGAGGAGTTTGAAGCCACCCCCCTCGCCCTGGTCAGGGTAGTCAGTCGTGTCGGGCGCGTCCTCGAGTTCGTCGTACGGCATCGGCATGTACGACGTGCCCCGATACTGCTGGCCCTCGACGGCCGATGCGTAGACGTCGAACTCCTGCTCGTCGCTCGCGTCTGATGTGTCGCGTTTTGAGTCCATTCCAGCGCTCCGTCAGGTGTCGACGACGTGTGTCTGGGTCGAGTCTACGATGATAAATGTGTACGTCTCCGTCCGGGGGTCACCCCCCCAGGTAGTGCCAGATGTGGCCACGCTCCTTCGGCGGGTCGACGCCTGGCATCTCGCGGAGCGCCGGCTGGATAGCGTTCCACCACCCTTCCGCCGACTCGAACTCCGCGCGGTGGTTCGGGTAGACGTCGCGGAGGAAGTCCGCCTTCTTCGCTTCCGGATGTTCGCTCAGGTAGTCGTACGCAGCCAGCAGTGCCTCCTGTCGGCGTTCGAGGATGTCGCCCGACCCGGGGAGGTCGACCTCGTACGCCGCGTCGGTGGCGGCGCTCCGACGGTCGCCTCCCGACTCACTGTCGAGTGGGGTCCACCAGACGCGACTCCGCGCGCCGACCTTCCGCGTGCGTAACAGGCCGCGCTCGGTGAGTTCGCCGAGCTTGTTGTGTGCCGTTCGCCGCGAACAGTCGAGCGCGTCGGCGATGTCGCCGGCCGTCAGCGGCCGCGCGGGGTCGTCCCGCGCCTCGAACACCCGCAACGCCTCCTCGGGCGGAATGCGGTCGGCGAACTGACCGTGTTCGTTCCGTCGTCGGCCGTCGTCGGGCATGGCTGGTGTACGCGGTGCCAGCGGCATAAACCTGTGCGTACATGTGAAAACCCCTCTATACACGTGTGAATGTCCTTCATACACGAAAGTGGAGGCCAATTCACACGAGTTGTGCGGTTCGTTCTCACACACGACGCGAACCAGACAGTCCAGAGCCAGATTAGCGAGAATCGAATACGTGCGTTACACTCGACTAGACGAACGATTAGCGGTTTCACACGAGTGCCTTGGGGACTTATTCTGTGATTTAGTCGAGGTCCATCGGGACCAAAATTCTTCATGGTCGTTCGACATCGTTAGCTATTTATGCCACAATTCGTACCAGCGAACTATGCCAGAAACTGGCAGGGACGTGGAAAGTGTGAATCGGAGACGATACCTGAAAGCGCTTGGAGTGGCCGGTGTAGCGGGCCTCGCGGGCTGTGCGGGCGGCGGTGGGTCCGGCGGTTCCAGCGGGTCGACCGGTACCAGTTCTGGAGGCGGGTCGACCGAGAGTGGGTCCGGTGGGAGCGCCGGCGGCTCCACCGAGGCCACCGAGACCGACGAGAGCTCCAGCGGGAGCGGTTCGAACACGATCACGGTGGGCAATCTCTCGCCGTTCAGCGGCGGTCTCGGGTGGATCGGTCCCAACTCCCGGCGTGGCATCCAGACCGCCCTCGAGGGTGAGGGGGGCGTGAACACGGCCGGAATCCTTGAAAGCACGATCGAGATAACCGAACAGGACACCGAGACGAAGCCCCAGCCCGCCATCAGCGGGTTCAAGACGCTCGACAGCCAGGGCGTGCCCGCAATGGTCGGGCCGTCGAGTACCGTGACGCCGAGCCTCGTCGAGCCGGCACAGAGCGCGGGCCTCGCGTTCGTCTCCCCGATGACCGGGACGATCCAACTCGACGACGTCGGCGGGGAGTACGTCTGGCGGACGGTCCCCTCCGACAGCATCGGCGCGCGCTGTCAGGCGCAGTACGCCTACCAGGAGGAAGGGCACCGACAGATGGCGCTAGCGTACAAGAACGACAAAGGGTCACAGAGCTTCTCGAAGGCGTCGGGTGAGTACTTCGAGAACCTCGGCGGCGAGGTGCTCACCGAGGCCGCGCTCGACCCGACGGCCAGTAGCTACCGCAGCGAGGTCCAGAAGCTCCAAGACTCCGGCGCGGAGGTGGTCTCCATGACGGCCGGGACCGAGGTGTCGGCGCTGTTCTTCAAGAACTACGTCGAGGCCGGTGCGAAGGAAGACTTCCAGTTGCTCCTCGGCAACGACGTCCTGACGCCCGATTTCATCGAAGAGGTCGGCCCGGACGTCATCGAAGGTGCGGTCGGACAGGCGCCCGCACCCGGTCCGGCGTACGACCAGTTCGCCGAACAGCATCAAAGCATGCACGACAAGGAACCGGGCGCGTTCTCCGCCGCGGCGTACGACGCGATGAACCTCATCGCGCTGGCGTTCGTCAAAGAGGGCGAGGCCAACCGAGAAGCCGTCCCGAACCACCTCAGCGACCTCGGCAACCCCCCGGGTGAGAAAGTCAGCACGTTCGCCGCGGGGAAAGAGGTGCTAGCGAACGGCGGCGAGGTCGATTACCAGGGCGCCTCGAACCCACAGAACTTCGACGACACCGGTGACCCGCTCGGGCCGTTCTCCGCACTCAAAGCGGAGGGCGGCGAGTGGAGCGAGGTCATCACCTACTCCGCAGAGGAACTCGCAGAGTGACGGCCAGGCGGGCGACGCCCGATTTCGGAGGTCTCGCTCCGGACAGTCGCCTCGTGACGACCCTCTTTCGATACAGACAGATGATACCCTCACCGACGACTCAGAGACGGACCGGACATCGAACGCGGCACGGAGGAGATACCTGATGGCGTACGCAACGCTCTTGGTGACGATCGGAATTATCCTCGTCATCTACTCGCTCCTGGCCATCGGGATGAACATGCATTGGGGAGACACGGGACTGCTCAACTTCGCACACGCCGGCTTCTTCGGTGTCGGTGCGTACACCTCGGCGATCCTCACCACTCCGACCGGGGGCGGACTACTCGCCGAACGCGTCGTCGGCTTCGACCTGCCTGTCGTCGTAGGTGTAATCGTCGCCACCGTGCTGGCGGCGCTCGTCGGCGTCGTCATCGCGCTCACGAGCGTCCGCTTGGAGGGGGACTACCTCGCGATGGTGACACTGAGCTCGGCGGAGTTTATCCGTCTCGTCATCACGAACGAGTCGTGGCTCACCGCCGGCGCGCAGGGAATCAACGAGATTCCTCGACCGATGGCGGGGTCCTTCCCACTCTCCGTGGGAGGGTTCGTCGTCGGGTACGACCTGTTCTACCTCGCGGTCGGGCTCGTCGTCCTCGGCGCGTGTTTCGCGACGTTCACTCGGCTGTCACGCAGTCCGTTCGGCCGCGTCCTCCACGCGATTCGTGAGGACGAGGACGTCCCGCGCGCGCTGGGCAAGCGGACGTCGGTTTTCAAGCTCAAGTCCTTCGGCCTCGGTGCCGGCGTCGCAGGCCTCGCGGGTGCCATGTGGGCGCACTTCTTCTTCGCCATCACACCGACGCAGTTCCTCCCCGCGCTGACGTTCAGCGTGTGGGCGGCGGTCATCATCGGCGGAGCGGGGAGCTACGTGGGTGCCATCGCGGGGACGGTCTTCATCGTCGGCATCCGTCAGATCACGCGGTTCATCCCGAGCGACGTCCCCCTCGGCGGTGACCTCCCGTTCATCCGACTCATCGTCATCGGCGTCGCGCTCATCGTGGTCCTCTACTACCGGCCGGAGGGACTGTTCGGCGACCGAGAACGCCTGGCGGCCGGTCAGTCGATGGAGGGGGAGTAGATGGCGGCGTTCGACCCCCAGTTCGTCTGGTTCGGACTCGTCACCGGCAGCCTCATCGCGCTGGGCGCGCTGGGACTGACGCTCATCTTCGGCATCCTCGACTTCATCAACATCGCCTACGGCGAGTACATGGCGCTCGGGGCGTTCATCGCCTTCGGGCTGAACACACAGGTCGGGTTACCGATCGTCGTCTCCGGCGCCCTCGCAGTCGTGGCGATGGGCCCCATCGCCGTCGCTCTCGACAGGACCGTCTTTCAGCACTTTCGGGACCGCTCGGCCATCGTCCTCCTGGTGGTCTCGATCGGTCTCTCGTTCATCCTCCGAAACCTCATCCGGGTGATCTGGGGGAGCGGCTCGAAGCGGTTCGACGTGCCCATCGAGGAGGCACCGTCGTACTTCGGCGTTCAGATCCTGCCGGATCAGGTCGCCATCGTCGTCCTCAGTCTCGTCGTGTTGGGCCTCACGTTCGCCCTCCTGCAGAAGACGGATATCGGCATCGCGATGCGGGCGGCGTCGAACGATACCGACCTCGCGCGCATCCGGGGCGTCGACACCGAACGTCTGGTGCTGTACGTCTGGCTGGTCGGCGGCGTCATCGCCGCCATCGCCGGCGTGATGCTCGGACTCGACGCACAGCTCCGCCCCACGATGGGCTTTCTCACCCTCATTCCCATCTTCGCCGCCGTTATCCTGGGTGGTATCGGCGACCCTGTCGGCGCGGTGGTCGGCGGCTACGCCATCGGTCTGACCCAAGAACTGAGCGTGGTCGTCATCCCATCGGAGTACAAGCCGCTGGTCGGCCTCGCCCTGCTGGTCGTCGGCCTGCTCACGAGACCGGACGGACTGTTCGGGGAGGCGACGCGATGAGCACCGACCCGATCCTCCGCGTCGAAGGGCTGAAGAAGACGTTCGGCGGCCTGGTCGCCGTCGATGGTGCCTCTTTCGAGGTCGAGAAGGGAACCGTCGTCGGTCTCATCGGCCCGAACGGGGCGGGCAAGTCGACGACGTTCAACCTCATCACCGGGTTCTACGAGGCCGACGACGGTGCGGTCTACCTCCGTGGAGAGAACGTGGTCGACACCTCGCCCGAGAAACGGTCGAAGCGTGGGATGGTGCGAACGTTCCAGATCACGCGTGAGCTAACCGGGATGAAGGTGCGTCAGAACATGCACCTCGGCGGCCAGGACCACCGTGGCGAGAAGGTCATCCACGCGCTGACAGGGACGGCGTCAGACCGTGAGGCAGAGATCGCCGACCGAGCCGAGCAGCTGCTGCGAGACCTCGAACTGTGGGACTTGCGCGACGAGTACGCCGGGAACCTCTCCGGGGGCCAGCGCAAACTGCTCGAACTCGGGCGGGCGCTGATGGCGAACCCGGACGTCCTCCTCCTCGACGAACCGATGGCAGGCGTCAACCCCAGCCTCACCGACGAGATCATCGACATGATCCACGACCTCAAAGCGGACGGCCTGACCGTCCTCATCGTCGAACACGACGTCGACATGATCATGGACATCTCGGACAAGGTCATCGGTATGCACCAGGGGCGGGTCCTCACGAGCGGCCCCCCCGAGGAGGTACAGAACGACGAGGAGCTCCTCGAGGCGTACTTCGGGGGTGAGGTGTGATGTTCCTCGAGGCGAAGAACCTCGTGAGCGGCTACGGCGACGCCATCATCGTCAACGGAGCCAGCCTCGCAATGGAGGAGGGTGAGATGGTGACGATCATCGGGCCCAACGGGGCGGGCAAGTCGACGTTCCTGAAGACGATCGTCGGCCTCCTCCGCGTTCGCGAGGGGACCGTCCGCTTTCAGGGCGAGGACATCACCGACCTCTCGGCCGAGGAGGCGATCGACCACGGCATCTGCTTCGTCCCCCAGACCGACAACGTGTTCGACAAGCTCACCGTACAGGAGAACCTGAAGATGGGCGGCTGGTCGCTCGACGACGATGCCGTCTTCGAGAGCCGTGTCCAGGAGGTGTACGAACGGTTCCCCGAACTCGCGGACCGCCCGGACGCCCTCGCCGGGAACCTCTCCGGCGGGCAACAGCAGATGGTCGCGATGGGTGCCGGGTTGATGCTCGACCCGGACCTCCTCATCCTCGACGAACCCTCCGCCGGACTGGCGCCCGACCTCGTCGACGACATGTTCGAGAAGGTCACCGAGATCAACGAATCGGGAACGTCAATCCTGATGGTCGAACAGAACGCCCGTCGCGCGCTCGAGGAGTCCGACCGCGGCATCGTCCTCGACATGGGCGAGTCGAGGATGCAGGGGACGGGAGCGGAACTGCTCGACTCGGAGGAGGTCGCGGAACTGTACCTCGGGACCTGAACACGGCCGTCCCCCCTGCTCCAGCCGGCGTCGTGTCTCTCCGTTGTCTGTTCGGCAGGAACGGACGTTTAGTAATCTAGAATTTAAGCAGGCGACACGTATTTATATAACTATCACCCCCTGACTGGACGCACAGGGGGTGAAGTAAAGATACCACGTTCAGTAGTGAGACGTGCCGGGGTGCCTCTGACCCGTCGACCACCGGAATCACCCGGCTTCCGGACGGACGAGAACGTCCGAACGGTCGGCACGCCCGAACGCGGTGGCGGTGCCCATGCTGTCGCGTTCGATGGGGGGGAGAGACGTCTTGCGGGGACCTCCCTTCTTCAGACGACTTCACGACGAGTCGCTGCCCTCGACGGCCGTCCGAACCGCTCGCCTGACCGCATCGCGTCCGACCAGCGCCAGATGTGAGCGACAGTCACAGTCCGAAGAGCCGAAGCCGTCGAGCGGGCCCGGTGGGAGCGCCCGCGCCACCGCACACTCGACTGCCCGCTCGGGCACGAGGTGGGCGACGACGAACGACGTCTCGGGGTGGGTCGTGAGCGCGTCGACGTGCCAGTGGACGGTGTCGCCCTCTCCACCGAGTTTGCGTCGGTGCCGTTCGGCACGGCCGAACCCTCCCGGGCCGAGCGCGCTCCCCACGTACGCGTAGTTGCCCGCGGGGCACCTGCAGGTCCCGAGCGCGCCGACCTCGACGGTCGTGTCGACGGCGAGTTCGAAGACGAGGACGTACGTCCCGCCGATTCCCGGGTCGTCGGTGACGCTCGCGAGTTCGTCGTCGGGTCCGACGCGGACGACGCGCGGGTTCGAGTCTCCCCTGTGTCTCTCTCCGGACATCTCAAGCGAGCGTCGGTGTCTCGTCGACGGCACGCGCGGAGAGGTCGTCGAACAGCGACGCCGCGTCCTCGGAAAGCGGGTAGACGCCGTGGTAGTCGTCGAGGTCGCGGTCGCGCCCGCTGGCGACGCCGGCGGCCCACGCGACCTCGTCGTAGCGGTCGCGGACGAGCGAACTGACGACACCGGGTGCCCCGGCGCGCTCCGCCGACTCCTCGGCGGCGGAGCGGCCGGCGTAGACCCGACACCGTCGGCGGTCGACGAGAAACACTGCGAACGGCGTCTCGCCGAACTGTGCGCGGAGGAGTTCCTGAGCCGTCTCGTCGTACCACGAGACGGTTCCGACGCCGCGGAGGAGTCCGAGCGCGCGCGCCGCGAGAGAGCAGTAAGGACACTCGCCGTCGTACACGAGCACCGCATCGTGGTGCGACTGAGCCATGGTGGCACTAGAGACGAGACGACCAAAACCCTGCTGCCGCGCGGGTCGCGGTGACCAGAACCGTTAGGGCCGACGCCGCCTCAGAGGAGACGTGGACGACCTCATCGAGTGGCTCCGGAGCCGACCCTGGTACCAGGGGCAGGTCCGCGAGCATCGGCGCGTCCCCGGCCGCGACCCCACCTTTGCGGACGTCGACCTCGAACCACGGCTCGACTCGGCGCTCTCGAAGGCGGGCATCGACCGGCTGTACGACCACCAGACGCGAGCCATCGACGCCGTCCGCGACGGGAAGAACGTCGTTCTCGCCACCCAGACGGCCTCGGGCAAGAGCCTCGCGTACACCGTCCCGGCGTTCGAGAGCACGATGGACCACGGCGGTCGCACCCTCTACCTCGGCCCGCAGAACGCGCTCGTCGCCGACCAGACGGAGACGCTGTCGGACCTCGCGCACGGACTCGGGTTCGGCTCGCGCGTCTCCGTCGACCAGTACACCGGGCGGCTCTCCAAGTCGGAAAAGCGGGAGGTCCGTGACCGAATGCCGACGTTCCTGCTCTCGAACCCCGACATGGTTCACTACGCCCTGCTCCCGCACGCCAGCCGACTGTGGGAGTGGTTTTTCTCTTCGCTGGAACTGGTCGTCGTCGACGAGGTCCACCAGTACCGCGGCGTCTTCGGGAGCCACGTCGCGCTCATCCTCCGCCGGCTGGCGCGGACCTGCGAGCAGTTCGGTTCCGACCCACAGTTCGTCTGCTGTTCGGCGACCATCGGCAACCCCGTCGAGCACGCCGCGCGAGTGACCGGCCAGCCCGCCGAAACGTACGAACTCGTCGACAGGGACACTTCGGGGACCGGCCCGCGCCACTGGCTGTTCTGGAACCCACCGGAGTACGCGGGCGAGGAGGGAAGCGGTCGTCGCACGTCGAGTCGTCCCGACTCGACCTCGTCGACGGGGAGTCGACGGCGGTCGTCGCACGTCGAGACGAAGAACCTCCTCGTCGACCTGGTCTCGAAGGGGTACCAGACGCTCGCCTTCACGCGAGCGCGCCAGACGGCCGAGCGCTACGCCACCGATACCGCCTCGGAACTCAGAGAGCGAGGCGAACACGAGTTGGCGGGGAAGGTCGCGGCGTACCAGGCGGCGCTCACCCACGACCGCCGTCGGAGCCTCGAAGCTGACCTCCACTCGGGGACGCTTCGGGGCGTGTGGTCGACGAACGCCCTCGAAGTGGGCGTCGACGTCGGCGGCCTCGACGCCGTGTTGCTCGACGGCTACCCCGGCACCCGGATGTCGACCCACCAGCGCGCGGGACGAGCGGGTCGCGGCGACGACCCCGCGCTCGTCGTCCTCGTCGGAGGCGAGGACCAGCTCGACCAGTACCTGATGAGCAGCCCGGCGGACTTCTTCGACGGCGACCCCGAGAAGGCGGTGACCGACCCGGAGAACGACTACCTCCTCCCCGACCACGTCGCCTGCGCTGCCGCGGAGCGGTGGCTCTCACCCGAGGATAGGGAGGTGTTCGGCGAGTCGTTCCCGGACGTCGTCGCCGACCTGACTGAGGAGGGGACCCTGGAACGGAGAGGGACGCCGCAGGGAATGCGGTGGCTACACGCCGGGGGCGGAAGCCCCCAGCACGAGATGAGCCTCCGAACCATCGCCGACCGCGAGGTCGACCTCCTGGACGCCCGGTCGAACGAGGTCGTCGCCTCCCTGGCGTTCGACGACGCCCTCCGGGATGCGCATCCGGGTGCCATCTACCACCACCAAGGGACGACGTACGAGGTCTCGGAGCTCGACCTCGACCGCGACGTCGCCACGCTCGAACGGACGTGGGCGGACTACTACACCCGCGTCCGACACGACAAACAAGTGACAGTCGAGCGCGACCTGACGTCGAAGCCGCTCACCGCCCGACCCGACACCGAGGTGTGCTTCGCCGAGATCACGATGCGCAAACAGATCACGGGGTACGAGCGGCGTGACGCCCGCCGCGGGTCGACACTTGGGAGAAAGTCGCTCGACCTCCCCGAGACGGCGCTCCGGACCAGGGCGCTGTACTTCACAATCCCGATCGACGTCGAGGAGGCGATGCGCGACCTCGGGGGCGAGACGGGGTTCAACGGCGGGATACACGCCGCCGAACACGGCATGATCTCGCTGTTCCCCCTCCACCTCCTCTGTGATCGCGCGGACATCGGCGGGCTGTCGACGCCCTATCACACGCACACCGACCGGTCGACGATCTTCGTCTACGACGGCCACCCCGGCGGCGTCGGCCTCACCGAGAGCGGCTACGAGTCGGTCGAGGAACTCATGGCGCGGACGGCCCGACTCGTCGACGGCTGTGCCTGTCACGACGGCTGCCCGGCCTGCGTACAGTCGCCGCACTGCGGCAACGCGAACGAACCGCTCACCAAGGAGACGGCGGTGCTCCTCCTGGAGTCGCTGACGGAGTGACCTCCTCTCGCTCTCTCGCCTGGAGAGAGTCAGGACCGGTTCTCGAACACGTAGACGTCGTTGTCGTGGTCGACCAGTTCGAACCCGAGGTCGGCGAGTCGGTCGACGCCCGTCTCGGCCGTCTCGTCGCCCATCGCGTGGAACTCGACGACGAGCAGGTCGACGTGAGCGCGGAGAACGTCGCCCTCGTGGTCGAGGAGGTCGTGTTCGGCTCCCTCGACGTCGGCGACGACGGCGACCCGATCGAGTGCGTACGCCGAGCAGAGGTCGGCGAGCGAGACGGCGGGGACGCTGTCGGCGTCGAGCGAGGACCGTTCGGCCCGGATGGAGTTCTGGGTGAACCGCTCCTGGCGGTAGAAGGTGACGAGGTCGCCGACGGGCGCGTACGCGGCCGGGCGGACGACGAACCGCGCGCCGTTCGCCTCGCGGGTCGCTTCGAGGACCGGCCGGACGTCCCGGTCCGCCTCGACGACCACGTGCGTCCGGCCGGGTGCGAGCAGTCGGTCGATGCGGCAGGCGACGTAGCCCATCCCGCCGCCGAGTTCGACGACGTCGATGTCGCGGCCGGCGAGGTGTTTCCCAATGAGACGCGCCTCGGGCGTCTCATACTCGCCGCGGACGAGCCACGAGCGGACCTGGTCGTCGAAGTGCGGGTGGTCGACCCGGAGTCGGACGCCGTCGTGGACGACGCTCCTCTCACCTCGCAACGCCCGGAATCGGTACGAGAGGACGTTGCGTGCCCGGCGCAGGTGGTTCGAGAGGTACGTCCGGGCCGCGGCGAGAGTGGTGCGTGGCCCGTCGTGGGCCGTCTTCGCGACGACGCGGAGCGGGAGCGAACGAACGTTCATGGAACCTGACTCGTCTCTGGACGGTGTAGGTATGAGGTGGGTAACGGTGGTAGGTGAGGCCTACGATGGGACTTCTGGGGCCCTCACCGCGTCGGGGCGCCCTGCGCGCCACTGGATCCCGAATCGGACGGGGTGGGGGGGATCGACACGGTTCGGACTTCGAACCGGGCTCCCCCCGTCTCGCTGTCGGTGACCGACACCTCCCAGCCGTGCGCCTCGACGATAGTGCGGACGATGGCGAGGCCGAACCCCGTCCCGGCGTTCGTGGTCGAGAAGCCGTGTGAGAACACCGTCTCGCGTTCGTCGAGCGGGACCCCGGGGCCGTCGTCCGCGACGAAGAAACCCTCGGCGTCGTCGAGACGATCGACGGTGACGGTGACCTCACTTCCGCCGTGTTCGACCGCGTTCGAGAAGAGGTTCTCCAGCACCTGACGCAGCCGCTCTCGGTCCGCCCGGACCGTCCCGAGGTCGCCACCGGTCGACAGCGTCGCGTCCGCCGTGTCGACGGTATCCCACGCCACGCGAACCACGGTACCGAGAGGGATTCCCTCCGTCTCACCGACGGTCTGTCCCTGCCGTGCGAGCTCTAACAGACCGTCAATGAGGTGTTCGATACGGCCGAGCGCCCCGTCGACGCGCTCGAAGTGTTCGTCCGCCCCGGTCTCGCGGGCGAGTTCGAGGTAGCCCTGCGCGACGCTGAGGGGATTCCGGACGTCGTGTGAAACCACGGAGGCGAACTCGTCGAGCCGGTCGTTCTGCCGTTCGAGTTCGAGTTCGTGACGCTTCCGGCTAGTGATGTCGCGGACGATACAGACCACCCCACGGCCGCTTTCGGCGTCGACCGCGAGCCGTGACGCCGAGAACAACACGGGGACCGACTCGCCCGTCGCCGTCACCACGCGAGCCTCACCGCTCCGTTCGAGCGGTACGTCCGCGCCGTCGAACGGCCGGGTCCCGTCCGCGAACAGGTCAGCGACCGGTCGGCCGACGATGCCCTCGCGCGGGCGGCCGATCAACGCCGTCGCGGCGGGGTTCACCCGCTCGACGGTTCCGTCCGGGGCGACAACGAGCAGCGCCTCGCCCATCGAGTCGAGGACGTCGTCGAGGAAACACGTGGTCTCGACGAGCCGACCGATGCTCCGGTCGCTCGCCCGGACGACGAGCAGGACGAAGACCGCCCCCAGGAAGAACACGGCTCCCGTCACGGGTATCAGTGCCGCTGTGTCTCCGACGCCGACGAGGACGACCGCGCCGAGGTAGCCCAAGACGAAGAACAGCATCAGCCCGAACAGCAGTCGCCACGTTCGCTCGACGCCGTATCCGCCGAGCGACAGGAGGAGCCATCGAGTACGGACCGCCGAGTACCCCATCACGACAGCACCGGCGAGGAGCAAAGCGACGGTCGCCACGGCCAACGCGTCGAGACTGGCCAGGTCGAGGAGGTCGAACTGAAGTACGACCGCTCCCCCCACCGACGAACCCCCGTCGCACTCCGGACGAAGACCGCTCACGTGCGGCCCTTCGTCGGTCGTCACTTAACTGATGGCGCTCGAATATCAGCGGTGAGAGCGGCCGACACGGCGGTGCTCACGCGCACGCGTTCCAACAAGTATTTTAGGCCGGCCTAAATCATTGCGGACATGAGCCGAGACATCTGTGTCGTCGTGCCGACCATCCGCGAGTACGAGTGCGTCCGGGCCTACGTCGAGAACGCTCGGTCACACGGGTTCGATACCGACCGTCTCTTCTTCGTGCTCGTCACGGAGGACTTCTGCGACCGGGAAGAGATGGAGGAGATGCTGTCGGAGCTCGATGTCGACGGGGAGGTGTTCGACGGGAGCCGGCGCGAGGCGTGGTTCGAGGCCCACGGCGTCTCCGAGTTCTCGCACCTCGTCCCGGCGGCGAGCCACGCCCAGACGAGCTTCGGGCTGTTGTACCTGTGGGCGAACGACTTCGAGTACGGCTTCTTCATCGACGACGACACGCTCCCCCACGAGGAGTGGGACTTCTTCGGCCGTCACATGGCGAACCTCGCGTTCGAGGGGCGGGTCGAGTCGGTGCGGTCGGACGAGCGCTGGGTGAACGTGCTGTACCAGGCGTTCGACGAGCACGGCCTCTACCCCCGGGGCTATCCCTACGCCGCGATGGACGAGACGGTCGAGACGAGTGTCGGGGATGTCGACCACGTCGTCGCCTCCCAGGGGCTGTGGACCAACGTCCCCGACCTCGACGCCGTCCGCATCCTGATGGACGGCGACCTGCAGGGACAGGCGCAGACCCGGACGACTAGGGACCACTTCACCGGCGACTTCGTCGCCGAATCCGGTCAGTACCTCACGGTGTGCTCGATGAACCTCGCGTTCCGCCGCGAGGTCGTCCCCGCGTTCTACCAGCTGCCGATGGACGACAACGCGTGGGACGTCGGCCGGTTCGACGACATCTGGTCGGGCGTCTTCCTGAAGCGCGCAGCCGACCTCCTCGGTCACGACGTGCTCTCGGGGTTCCCGCTCTGTGAGCACAACAAGGCCCCCCGGCCGACGTTCGACGACCTGAACAACGAGGTCCCGGGGCTGGAGCTCAACGAGCACCTCTGGGAGTACGTCGACGAGGTCGGTTCCGGGGCAGGGTCGTACGCCGCGGCCTTCGAGGCCATGGCCGACCGCCTCGCGGAGGGCGACTTCTCCGACCTGAACAACGGCGCGTTCTTGAATCACTGCGGCGAGTACATGCAGGACTGGCTCGACTGTCTCGACGAACTCACGCCGCTCGATCGACAGCCCGTCCCGGCTGACGACTGACATCGACAGACATCGACAGACATCGACTGACACCGACTGACAACGGCTCTCGTCGCGGCGGTTGGCCGTCACCAGTCGTCGGCATCCACTACCGACCGTGAGTGATTCGTAACGGTCTCCGTGGCGAGTCGATAAACCGGTAGGTATTTACGTTTTAGGCAGGCCTAAATCAAGGTATGAGCGACGATTCGAACCCAGGTCGAAGTCGGCGACAGTTCCTCGCAGTCGCCTCGGCCGTCGGCGTTGCGTCGGTCGCAGGGTGTGGCGGCCAGGGTAACGGGAACGGAAACGGCACCGCGACCGAGAGCACCGGTGGTAACGGTGGCGGTGGTGGCGGTGGTGGCGGCGACGGCGGTGGCGGTGACGCCGCCGTCGGACAGATCGGGTCCGGCCGGTCGCCCTTCGGCGACCGGGACATCTCCGGCGGTACCCCGATGGCCGAGATGCCCGACCTCTCCGGCGAACTCACCCTCTACTCGGGGCGTGGCGAGGCGCTCGTCGGCGAACTCATCAGCTACATCGAGGACCTCTACCCCGACTTCACCGTTCGGCCCCGCTACAACGCGGCGGCGGACCTCGTGAACCAGATTCAGACCGAGGGGCAGAACTCCCCGGCGGACGTCTTCTTCTCGGTCAACGCCGGGGCGCTCGGTGCGCTGAAGGACGCCGGGCGGCTGGTCGAGATACAGCAGGACGTGCTGGAACTCGTCCGGGCGGAGTTCCGCGACCCAGACGACTTCTGGGTCGGGACGTCGGGGCGTGCGCGGACGATCCCGTACAACACCGACGCGCTCTCCGAGTCGGATATCCCGACGGACATCTTCGCGTTCCCCGAGACGGAGGCGTTCGAGGGCTCCATCGGGTGGGCACCGACGTACTCGTCGTTCCAGGCGTTCATCACCGCGATGCGCGTCCTCAACGGGGAAGAAGAGACGAGGGCGTGGCTCAACGGGATGCAGGAACTCGGCGTCGAGGAGTTCTCCGACGAGTTCCTCGTCTCGCAAGCGGTCGCCGACGGCGAAATCAACGCCGGCTTCGCGAACCACTACTACATCCAGCGCGTCCTCGCCGGCCGACCGAACGCCCCCATCTCGACGGCGTTCACCGAGGGCGACGCCGGAGCCATCTTCAACGTCGCCGGTGCGGGCGTCCTCGACACCGCCGCGGACCAGACGCTCGCGTCGAACTTCGTCCGGCACCTCCTCTCGGCGGAGGCACAGGACTACTTCGCGCGGACCACGTTCGAGTATCCGCTCGTTCCCGGGGTCGACCCCATCGGTGCACTCCCGAGTATCGACGAATTGAATCCCCCCCAGGGGTTAGACCTGACACAACTCTCGGACCTCGAAGGCACCGTCCGACTGCTCCGGGACGTCGGGGTACTGTAGGGGCCGGGGACGACCACAGATGGCGACGGATCAGGGAACCACGCGGGAGACGGCCGACGAACCGCTCTCGCTCGGCCTCACGGTGGCCGCAGCGGGCGTGGCGGCAGCCGTGCTCTTGCCCCTGGTCTGGCTCTTCCGGACGGCGCTCGACGTCGGCGCGACCGAGGCCGTGTCGCTCCTCACTCGCCCCACGACGCTCGAGGTGTTCGTCAACAGCGCGCTCCTCGTCGCCGGGGTGACGGCGGCGTCGATTCTCCTCGGCGTCCCGCTCGCGTACCTCACCGTCCGGACGGACCTCCCGTTCGCGCGCTTCTGGACCGTCGCCGTCTCGCTGCCGCTGGTGATTCCGAGCTACATCGGCGCGTTCGCGTT
>JBEPYA010000033.1:0-21572 GCA_041641615.1 Salinigranum sp.
GGCGGCTTTCGGTTGAGATACGGCCGCGCCCGCAACCACGGGTTCGCCACCGCCGGCGTCCACCCCGCGACGATGCACCTCGTCGACGACTTCCTCGCCACCGGAACGCAGATCAAGACCGAACGACCCGGCAAGGCCGCCGGCGTCGTGCCGGTCGACTCCATCGAGGGACCGACGGTCAGGCTGGCGAACGGCGACGTCCGCCGCATCGACGACCCCCAGGAGGCGCTGGAGCTCAGAAACGGGGTCGAGGCCATTCTCGACCTCGGGGAGTACCTCGTCAACTACGGCGAGTTCGTCGAGAACAACCACCCGCTCGCGCCGGCGTCCTACACCGTTGAGTGGTGGCGACAGGACTTCGAACACGCGGGCGGCGACCTCCAGGCACTCGAAGACGACCCGCACGTCGACCTCGCCGCGCCCACCGTCGACGAGGCGCTCGCGTGGGCCACGGAGCACGACTGCCCGCTCCATCCGGCGTACACCTACCTGTGGCACGACCTCTCGGTCGAGGGGTTCCAGACGCTCGCCGACGCCGTCGAGACCGGACACGTCACGGAGCCGACCGCCGACGGCGGGGTCGCGCTCGACCCGACGTCCGACAGCCAGACGGGGACGCTCGTGCTTCCCCGCACCGAGGAGACGACGCGGGCGCTCGAGACGCTCCTCGTCGAGCACCGACAGACCGACGACGACCTTCGGATCCAGATGTGGGAGCCGCTCGTCCGCTCGCTGGGCTTCACCCCCGGTCTGGACCGGACGTGGGACCGGCTGTCCGAACGCGCCCGGACGTGGGGCGGCGGCGAGAACGCCGTCGAGGCGGTCAACGAGGTCGCCCCGTTCCGCATCCGCGAGCGCGCGCCCACCCGCGTCGGAGCGCGCATGGGTCGGCCTGAGAAGTCCGAGAGCCGGGACCTCTCCCCCGCCGTCCACACGCTCTTTCCCATCGGCGAGGCCGGCGGCAGCCAGCGCGACGTGAGTGCCGCAGCGCGCGCGCGCGGCGAGGACGGGAGACGCGGACACTTCGACGTCCAGCTCGGCCGCCGCCGCTGCGTCGAGTGCGGGACGGACACGTACAAGACGCGCTGTCCCGACTGCGCGGCCCACACCGACCCCCATTACGAGTGTGACGACTGCGGACAGGTGATCGAACCCGACGAAGGAGGGCGCGTCCACTGCGGGCGGTGTGACCGCGACGTCTCCTCGGCCGCGTGGCAGTCGGTCGACCTCAACACCGAACTCCGAGACGCCCTCCAGGACGTCGCCGAACGCGAGGCCTCGTTCGACATCCTGAAAGGCGTCAAAGGGCTCACCTCGTCGAACAAGACGCCCGAACCCCTCCAGAAGGGGATCCTGCGTGCGAAACACGGGGTGACCTCGTTCAAGGACGGCACCGTCCGCTACGACATGACGGACCTGCCCGTTACCTCCGTTCGCCCCGCAGAACTCGACGTCACCGCCGACGACTTCCGCGACCTCGGCTACGACACCGACGTCGACGGCGAACCGCTCCGCTTCGACGACCAGCTGGTCGAGCTGAAGGTGCAGGACATCGTTCTCTCCGACGGGGCGGCCAAGCACATGCTCAAGACCGCCGACTTCGTCGACGACCTCCTCCGGCGCTTCTACGACCTCCCGCCCTTCTACGAGGTCGAATCGCGGGAGGACCTCGTCGGCGAACTGGTGTTCGGAATGGCCCCGCACACGTCGGCGGCAGTCGTCGGGCGGGTCGTCGGATTCACCTCGGCGGCAGTCGGGTACGCCCACCCGTACTTTCACGCGGCGAAGCGACGGAACTGCTTCCACCCGGATACGAAAATCTGGTACGAGGACGAGTCCGGTGACTGCCACCACGAGCGTATCGAGACGGTCGTGGAAGAACGGCTCGAAAACCCCCGTACCGACGATTTCGGGACGCTGGTGGAAGAACTCGACTGCGACATCCGGGTCCCGTCGGTCGATGCCAACGGGTACACCGTGATGAAACCCGTTGAGGCCGTCTCGAAGCATCACTCGACCGACCATCTCGTTCGAGTTGAGACGCGGAGCGGCCGGGAGCTGACCGTGACCCCCGACCACGACCTGTTGCGGTGGTCGGGCGAGAAACTGGAGCGGACCTCCGCGATAGAGTTGGAACCGGGACAGCTGATTCCCACTCCTCGCAGCGTCGACTTCGAGGGTGCTCACGCAGAATACGACCTGCTCGAAGAACTGCTCGACGCCGGAACGATTCCACCCGAAAACCTCGTCGTTCGGGGTATCGGGACGGAGCGACTGAAAGAGCTCTTCGATGGTGCGACCGACGCCGACGAGTACCTGACGCCGATTGCGACGGCCTCGGGAGTCGGCACGTCGACGGTCTACAACTGGGTCAGTCGCGACAGCGTGCCCGTCTCGGTGCTGCTCGAACTGTTCGACGAGGAGGAGTTGCTCCGGCGGATCCCCGACGACGTGACGCTCGCGGCTAGGCGGGACACCGCCGAGGTCGACCGCTCCCTCGAAATCGACGAGGGGTTCTCGAAACTGCTCGGCTACTACGCGGCGGAGGGGTTCACCCGCCGCGAACCCGGCCAGTGCTACCAGACGACGATCTGTACCCCGGACCGGTCCGTACGGGACCAGATTACCGAGATCTTCGAACGTTCGCTCTCGGTCGACGCCTACGAGGAGAACCAGTGGAAGGTGACCGTCTCGAGCCGACTCGTCACGGCCGTGTTCGCCGACGTCCTCGACGTTGGCTCCGACGCGGCCTCGAAGCGAATCCCCGACGCAGTCCTGTCGGCTCCGGCGGACTCCCTCGCTGGCTTCCTCGCTGGCTACTTCAGCGGTGACGGGAGCGCCTCCGATGACCGTGTCGAAATCCGCGCTCACACCGTCAGTGACGAACTGAAAGACGACCTGATGGCGGCGTTGAAGCGATTCGGTATCGCAACGAAAGTCTACCGGGAGACGCGAACGCACGACACCGGTGTCATCGCCGAATTTTACGACGGTACGCCCGAGTTCGAATCGTGGGTATTGAAGATCACCTCGGAGAACGCTGCCCGCTTCGCAGAGACCGTCGGCTTCGCCCTCGACCGGAAACGAGACGCGCTCGCGAACGCATTGGCGTCGACCGAACTCCGACCGCAGCGACTCTTCGGCGACGGGAGCAGCACGGACGTCTGGCTCGACGAGGTGACGTCGGTCGAACCCGTCGCCTCGGACGTCGCGTTCACCTACAACGTGACCGTCTCCGACACGCACTCGCTCGTCGCGAACGATCTCTACGTCGCTCAGTGCGACGGCGACGAGGACTGCGTCATGCTCCTCATGGACGGCCTCCTGAACTTCTCGAAGGAGTTCCTCCCCGACAAGCGCGGCGGGCAGATGGACGCCCCGCTGGTGATGTCCTCGCGCATCGACCCCTCCGAGATCGACGACGAGGCGCACAACGTCGACATCGTCCGCGAGTACCCCAGAGCGTTCTACGAGGCTACGCTGGAGATGGCCGACCCCGAATCGATCGACATCAAAATCGCCGAGGAGACGCTCGACACCGATCACGAGTACCACGGCTTCGAGCACAGCCACGACACCTCGAACATCGCGCTCGGACCGGATCTCTCGGCGTACAAGACGCTCGGCTCGATGATGGAGAAGATGGACGCACAGCTCGAACTCGCGCGGAAGCTCCGGTCGGTCGACGAGACGGACGTCGCCGAGCGCGTCATCGAGTACCACTTCCTCCCCGACCTCATCGGGAACCTCCGCGCCTTCTCGCGGCAGGAGACGCGCTGTCTCGACTGTGGCGAGAAGTACCGGCGCGTCCCGCTGACGGGAGACTGCCGCGAGTGCGGCGGTCGGGTGAACCTCACCGTCCACCGCGGATCGGTGAACAAGTACATGGAGACGGCCATCAGGGTCGCCGACGAGTACGACTGTCGACCCTACACCAAACAGCGCCTCGAAGTGCTCGAGAAGTCGCTCGAAAGCGTGTTCGAGAACGACCAGAACAAGCAGTCGGGCATCGCGGACTTCATGTGAGTTCGTGCGACACACCGCGAAGGTGATAGATCTAACATGATTTTTACTGCTAGAAACCCAACTCCTACGCATGTCCGAGGATGCCACCCGGTCTCCGAGTACCGCCGACTCGGTCGTCGACGTCCAGATCGGGACGACCGTGTACGACGCCGACGGAAACGAACTCGGCACCGTCCGCGGCCTCGACGACGTCGGGTTCTACGTCCGCTCTCTCGAGAACACCGGCCGGGTCAGTTTCGAGGAAGCCCGCGACGCGTTCGGTGTCGGCTACGTGATGTGGCGCTGCTGGGAGTGCGGCGAGATGGGGCAGATCGAGGATGAACTCCCCGCATCCTGTCCGGCCTGTGATGCGTCCCGCGAGGAGCTGTACTACTGGGCCGAAGACTGATTTCGCCCCTGATTCATTTTTCGAAGCTATTCACTCATCACGACGTCCTGCGCCGGTTTCGGCCTCCTCTTCGTCCCACGAGGCGAGCGCTCCCTCGGCGAGGTGGAAGTCCGGTCCGGCGTGTTCGGTGTAGACGAAATAGACGTTCGAAGCGGAGACGCTCCACCGCTCCGATACTGATTCGATGATCGAAGTAGCGAGTGCACGGCGTTGTTCCTCGCTCCGTCCCGCTCGGATATCGGCGTCGACGAGTACGACGTCCTCGTCGCTCTCCGCGCGGCCGAGAGAGAGTTCGGACCGGTCACACACCCGGATGGAGACACCGACGTGACCGGTGCCGGTCTCCATCGCGTCCGCGAACTCGGCGGTGACCCACTCGACGAACCCCGCTCTATCGACCGGTGCCGACGTCGTCTGGAACCGCAGGTGTGGCATGCGAGAGCGGAGGTGCGCGGAGGTGAAGAAGGTCCGCCCCTCGGCGTGGTTCTATTCGAGGTAGCCGAGGTCACGCAGTCGTTCCTGCGCCTCGTCGTCCATTTCCTCGACGGTGTCGTCGCTCACCTCGTCGTCGAGCGCGTCGGTCCACGCGCCGCCGGCGTGCTCTTCGAAGGCGCTCAGCGCAGCCTCGGTCGCGGCGATCGCCTCGTCGTCGGTGGTGAGCGACTCCAGTTCGTCGGGGTCGCGGTCGAGTCGGTACGCCTCGTCGGGGATGCGGTCGATTCGGACGTACTTCGCGTCGGGGCGTCGCGCCGCGCGCATTCGCGAGTAGAAGCGCGAGTCGGTGGGGAGGGTGATTCCGGCACTCTCGGCCTTCTCCTCTAGCTGTTTGAGTTCGACGACCGGGCGGGAGTACTCGACGAACGCGTACTCACCCTCGGGAGCGGCCTGCTGGCCGGCATCGGGACTCGAAGCCCGGCTGAACTGCCGGTACGAGTCGGAGAGCAGCGACCGCGTCCGGTCGCGCGCGACGGCCGTCTCGCCCGCACTGGCGGGCACCCCGCCGTCGACGTCGAGCGCGTCGAGAACGGTGTGGTAGAGGTCGAGCAGTTCGACCTGATCCGTTCTTCGGTCCGCGTCGAGCGCCGAGTGCTTGATCAGCAGCGGGACGTTGATGAGCGGGTCGTAGAGGCAGAACTCGTGACCGTAGAGGTCGTGCTCCCCGTGGAGTTCGCCGTGATCGGCACAGACGACGACCGTCGTGTCCTCCCACTCTCCGTTCTCCTTGAGGAAGTCGAACAGCCGCGTGAGCTCGGCGTCGATGTGAGCGATCTCGGCGTCGTACAGCCCGCGGATGTCCTCGAACTCCGCGTCGGTGATCTCGCGCGCGCCCGAATTGTACTCTTTCGAGTTCTGACACACCTCGGTGGAGTCGACGCTGGGAGCGAACTCTCGCTTGAACTCCTCGGGCGGGTGATACGGGAGGTGTGCGTCCATCAGGTTGATGAACGCGAACCACCCTGACTCCGACTGCGAGTCGGAGACGAACGCCTGGGTCTGGTCGATGACGGAGGGGGTCTTCGAGTCCGCGCCTTCGCCGCCTGCGAGGTACTCGTGGGCGGTGTTCCCGAGGCTGACGAGTTTATCGGCGACCGCGCGCAGCCGCTCGTTGTCGTTGAGCGTCTGCCACGCCTTCGCGAGGGGGCCCGAGAGGAATTCGCCGGGCATCACCTCGAAGAAGTTGTCCTGGTCGTCGAACCCGTCGGTGAGGTGCGTGTACGGCGTGATCCACGCGTTCGACGAGTAACAGGCCGTGTCGTACCCCTCCCGCGAGAGGGTTTCGGCCAGCGTGGTCGCCCCATCGAGGTAGGGGTTCTCCTGGTCGGCACCGTGCTGACTGGGATACATCCCGGTGAAGAGCGAGGCGTGGACGGGCAGCGTCCACGGCGCGGGTGCGACTGCCTGCTCGAAGACGGTCGCCTCGGCCGCGAACTCCGCCAGGCCCGGCGTCGTCGGACGGTCGTAGCCGTACGGCGTGAGGTGGTCCTTCCGGACCGTGTCCATCACCACGAAGAGGACGTTCGTGGGCTGGGTTGCCATAGAGCCGACTTGCGTGTTGACCCGAATAAACCCCCCTATTCACGCTCCGTTGACAGCCGTTCGCTGATTTGATATAGCGGCATAGAGTATATTCACTGTTATCGCCGCCGACCCTCCGTTGTGAGGTCAGGTACAGACGCGGCTGAAAACCCGTGTTCGACCGGCCGCACGCGGATCTCTCCCCGGTTCCGAGGCGTCGCTCGCGAGACCCTAGGCTCGAAAGAAGTCGGGAGCGTCCGAACCGTCAGAAGGGGGCCTGCGGCCCCTCGTCGGAGTCGGAGTCCTCGGTCGTGTCTCCGGGGAACGAGGGGGACATGCCACCGCCGTGGCCGCCGCCGCCGCTCATGCCGGTGTCCGCGTGGACCACTTCGATCTCGGGGATCTCCTTGACCATACGGGACTTGATGGCCTGGATGGTCATCGGCGAGATGCCACAGCCCGAACACGCACCGCCGAGCATGATGGTGACCTCACCCGTCTCCCGGTCGAGGTTCTGAATCGCGGCACTCCCGCCGTGCATCTGGATCTGCGGGAAGTTCCGGCGCAGGAAGTTCGACACCCGCTCTTTCAGGTCGTCGTCGGCCTCTTGGGCGTCCGTGCTCATATCCTCGAATAAGAAACGGCGGTGCTTATGCCTTTGGTTCACCCGGGGGAGAGCGCCCCGTTCGGGTACTGTTCACAGGAGAGTTCGCGGTCCTGAGGGGGGTAAACCGCCTATTTTCCGAGCCCGAAGATCCGCCTGAGTTCGGCCCTGATCTCTGCCGTGTAGTCGTCGAGCGCGGCTTCGGCCGTCTCCTCGCTCACTGGGACGCCGCTGCCCTCGAGTCGTGCCACCGGATCGTCGGGGAGTTCGATGCGGAACTCCCCGTTCTCGTAGAACGGTTCCGACTCGTTGAGGACCAGCTGGTCGATGGCGTGGACGAGGTCCGAGTCGTACGACTCCCGCATCGTCTCGAACGCGTTCTTGTACGCCCGCTGGAGTTCGGTGAAGTAGTTCGCGTACTTGTCCTCGAACTTCTCGGGGTCGAACTCGGCCATACCCGGCGTTTTCGGGGCAGCGACAAAAGTCAGCCGGTACGCTCTGCCTCCGAAACGGGGCGCTGTCGCCTACCGACCCCGTCTCCGCGTTCTTCTCGAATCGGGGTTCCCTCCACGCGTAAACCTCATACCGCGATATCAAACTCCCTCTCCGATCGTTCTCTGGTCGCTTTTCGCTCAGGGCGTCGTGACGACGTGGACCGCTTCCGCGGGCACCGCGAGCCGCACCGTCGCGCCCGGTCGCACACCCCGCCGGTCGACCGTCTCCGAGCGAACCTGTGCCGTCACCTCCCAGTCACCGATCGCGACGGTCACCCGGTACTCGTCGCCCTCGTTCAGGGTGCGCCGGACCTCCCCGATGAGCGTCGGCGTCGTCGGATTTGCGTCGCGTGCGAGGAGACGCACGCGGGCCGGGCGGACGCACGCCGTGACGGTCGTGCCGACCGCGACGTGTGCCGTCGTCCCGAGCGTCGCTTCGCCGACGCGAAGGATTGCCCCGTTCTCGCGTGTCTCGACGACGTCCGCCTCGAACACGTTCTCGCTCCCGGTGAACCGGGCGACGAACGCGCTCTCCGGTCGGTTCAGCACCGCTTCCGGCGTGCCGATCTGCTCAACCTTCCCTGCGTGAAGCACTGCGAGTCGGTCCCCGAGGACGGTCGCCGCCTGCTGGTCGTGCGTCACGTAGACGACCGGGATGTCGAGCGAGGCGAAGAGGTCGTGCAGCTGGTCTCGGAGTCGGCGACGGATGGGGGTGTCGAGGCTCGAAAGGGGTTCGTCTAGCAGCAGGGCGTCCGGCTCGGCCGCCAACGTCCGCGCGAGGGCGACCCGCTGTTGCTCGCCGCCCGAGAGCGCTGCGGGTCGGCGGTCCAACACCCCCCCGATTTCGAGCATCTCGGCGAGTTCGTCGACCTGTTCGCGCCCCGTGGCCGCGTACTCGACGTTCTCCCGGGCGGTCATATGCGGGAACAGCGCGCCGTCCTGGAACACGACGCCGACCCCGCGGGCTTCGAGCGGCCGGCCGACGAGCGACCGACCGTCGAGCGTCACCTCCCCGCCGTCGGGACTGACGATGCCCGCGACGAGCGACAACAGCGTCGACTTCCCGCTCCCGGACGGGCCGAGCACCGAGAGCACCTCCCGCTCGACCGAGAGGTCGACCGGGCCGAACTCGAATCCGGGGTACGACCTCGCGAGGGCGGTGAGTTCGAGCATCGGTCACTCCAGGGGCGACGTCCCGAGGGCGTTGATGACGACGAGCGTCGCGACCGCGACTCCGAGGAGGACGACCGCGATGGGGAACGCCTCGTCCAGTCCGCGGGTGGTGAATGAGACCCATATCTGCACCGGCATCGTCCGCGGGTAGTACGCGAGCATGATGGTCGCGCCGAACTCGCCGATGGCGCGCGCGAATCCGAGCGTGACGCCGGCCAGGATCCCCGGCCACGCGATAGGGAGCGTCACGCGGCGGAACGTCGTCCAGCGCGACTTGCCGAGCGAGCGCGAGGCGTACTCGAGGCTCCGGTCGACGCTCTCGACGGCCGCCTTCGCGGTGACGACGACGAACGGCGAGGCGACGAACGTCTGTGCGAGGACGACGCCCGTCAGGGAGCGTGTCAGCGGCACGCCGGCCGTTGCCGCCGCACCCCCCAAGAGCGTGTTCGGCCCGACGACCGTCAGCAACACCATCCCGCTGACGATGGGCGGGAGGACGAGCGGGAGGACGACGAGCGCCGTGACGAGCGCCGAGCGTCGGCTCTCGGTTCGCGCGAGCCAGTACGCGAGCGGGAGACCGAACACCGTCGCCAGCGCCGTGCTCACTGTCGCGGTGAGGACCGACGTCCGAACCGCCGCCGTGACGTCCGGCGTCGCCAGCCGTTCGAGGACGGTCCTGGGTGGTTGTGCGACGACGAGCGAGACGAGCGGGACGAGGTAGTAACAGAGCAGCACCGCTCCCAGGAGGAAGGCGACGGAGAGCCAGTCGAGCCGTCGGACGTCGACCTCAGTTCGCGAGCGCGTCGGGGGCATGAGGCGTGTATCGGGGGTAGTCGGCGGGGACGCCGAAGCCGAAGGCTTCGAGGTACGACCCCGTGACGTGCGCTCCGAAGACGTCACGGACCGCGGGCGAGTCGCGCAGCATCGTCGACCCGTAGCTGATGGGTCTGCCGCTGACGACGGTCCCGTCCGGCAGTTCGTACGTCGTACTGGCGTAGTGGTCCGCGAGACGAGGGCTGCTCTGGTCGATCTCCGTCGGGAGCTCGATGTAGTCGTAGCCGCGCTCGACGGCCATGTTGCGGTAGGCAACGGCGGCGTCGATTCCCCCCGTCTCGAACCCGCTGATGAGCTGTGTCTCGGGGTAGACCTGCTCGCGACGCGGAACCGCCTCGCGCAGGTCGACGTCGAGATCGTAGTACGTCGTCGCGAGCTCGAGCGCGAACAGCGTCCGGTAGCCGAGCGGGTCGAGGTCCGGGTCGGTCCGACCGAGCGCGACGCTCCCGTCGATGAGCGGTCGGTACCACTCGTCGGCTCCCGCTGCGGCCAGCCGCTTTCCTCCCGGTGTCTCCGGGTTGTAGGCGATGACGACCGCGTTCGTGGCGAACTCGGCGTACCACGCCGGTTTCACCCAGGCGTCGAACAGCGCCACGTCGGCGAGCGAGACGATGTCGGGCTCTTTCGACCCTTCGGCGACGAGTCGGGCGACCTGCGCCGACCCGTGTGCTTCGACTTCGAGCGTCGGGCCCACGTCCGCTCGGAGCCCGTTCTCGAGAGCGTCGTTCAGGCTCCCGGCGGCGAGTATCGACACCGTCTCCGACGTCTCGGAGCCACCCGACGCACTCACGTAGCCAGCGCTGCCGAGTGCGACGGCCATCCCGGCCAGGGCACGCCGACGACTGACCGGGGTCTCTTCCATGTGACGTAGTCACACGTGGTTGAGAAAAAGGCTTTCATAAACTAATACTGGTTACGTCCAGCCGACGGTGCCGTGCGTCCCCCGCGTCAGAGCTGTTCGCCGACGATGCGGTCGGCGTGTTCGAGGAACGCCTCTCGCGCGTCGGCCGGGATGGTCGCCCCCGCAGCCACGTCGTGACCGCCGCCGTCGCCACCGACCGCCTGCGATGCCTCCCGCATCACGACCGAGAGATCCAGTCCGCGGCGGACCAGCGCGTGCGACCCGCGCGCGGAGACTTTCACTTCCCTGTCGCCCGCGTCGGCGAACGCGACGATGGGGAGGTCGTGACGGACGCCGCTGGACCCGACGGCCATCCCGGCGACGATGCCGACGATCGTCTCGCGGATTCGCGACCCGGCGTCGAACCACTGTACGTTCTCTTCGACGGTGACTCCCTCGGTCTTGACCCACTGGAGCCCCTCCGAGAGATTCCGGCGGTGGTTCCGCAGGAGGTGACGCGCCCGGTCGAGCGCCGGTCCGCGGTCGCCGAGACAGACCGCCAAGCCCACGTCCGCCCGTTCGTACCGGGCGGTCGCGTTCAACAGCGTCGAGAACTCGCTCACGTCTCGCAACTCGGTTCCGGGCGTCTCGTCGGTGAGGACGTACGTCGTACCGACGAGGGCGTTGATCCTCTCGGCGGGGACGCCGCGCGAGATGGCGTGCCGCATGAGCGCGTTGACGAGCGTCCGCCGTTCCTCGCCCGTGAGGTCGACCCAGTGTCGCCACTCGCCCCCCTCTTTGAGGTCGAGGTCCAGATCGGCGAGAAACGAGACTGCCCCCGCTTCGTCGTTCGAGATGCCCGGGATACGCGCCTCGCTCGCGTATTCGAGGAGTTTGGGGAGCGGTCGCGTCTGCCGGCCGTAGAGTAGGAGGTCGGTCTCCTCGGCGAGGACGTCCGCCTCGACACCTTCGCGGACGATACCCTCGTTCGCTCCCGACAGTCCGCCGTCGCCGTCCTGCATGTCGCCGACGGCACCGACGACGGCCAGTCCCGCGAGGTCGCGGTTCGTCTCGTCGCCCAATGCGCGGGCGAGGACGTAGCTCGCGCCCGCACCCGAAAGCTCGGAAGCCCCATCGATTCCCTCGAGGAGGGGGTTGAGGTGGAACTCGGTCTCGGCGTCGGCGGGCTGGTGGTGGTCGGCGATGATGGGGGTGAACTCGCGCTCGAAGTCGGTGATGACGTCGAGCTGTCCGCTGCCGAAGTCGGTGAACAGGACGGTGTCGTACGACGTCCGGGCGATGCGTTCGACGGCTGCACGGTCGAGCTGTTTCTCGAAGGTCGTCTCGAAGCGGATACCCGCCCGTTCGAGCGCGCGGGAGGCGATGGCGGCGCTCGTCAGGCCGTCGGCGTCGATGTGGGAGGCGAGGAGGACCCGGTCAGCCGCGCGGAGGCGGTCGGCACACACCGCGGCACGCGATGTGAGGGCGGGTACCGGTCCACTCGCCGCGGCGTCAGCGTCTAGGTCCGCGCTCATGGACCCCCTTTAGCGCCCTCTCCGGTATAAACCTCGGTCCCCGTACTCGTGTCCGAGGGTTCACGTACGATGACGGGCCCACTCCGGGCTGTGCTCTGACGCGTGCCGGCAGACGAGTCGCGACGTGACGGTGCGTCGTCTGCCGGTTTCGACCGTACCGTCCGTTCGCTTCCCCCTTGTTCGTCCGAGCTCACTCGGTGAACGCCCGGGTAGCCGCTCGACACGCCTCGTCGCGTCGGAGCTGTGACAGTGCCCCACGAACTCGGTCCCGTGCCCCCTCGTCGGCCGACCGCGCCAGTCGCTTTGCGGTCGCCGTCGCTCGTTTCGGCGACTTCCCGATCCGATCGACGTACTCCTCGACGGTCGATTCGAGCTCCTCCGCCGCGACGACACGGTTGACGAGTCCCCACTCGTAGGCAGTCTGGGAGTCGATGGGCTCGCCCGTGAGTACCAGCTCCATGAGGCGCTTCCGACCACAGACCTCCCCGACGCGTTCGACCGCGTACGGGGGGTAGGCGCCGATGACCGTCTCGGGCAGTGCGAGCGCCGCGTCGTCGACAGCTACCGCGAGGTCTGCGGCGCAGACGAGTTCGAACCCCCCGCCGTACGCGAGGCCGTTGACCGCTGCGACGACGGGCACCGAGAGCCGTTCGATACCCCAGAACGTCTCGTACAGGGCGTCCGCGAGTGCTTCGACCTCGGCTGCCGACTCCGCCTCGTCGATGACCCCGATGTCGTCACCCGCACAGAAGACGTCCTCGGCGCCCGTGAGAACTGCCACCCGCGCCTCCGACTCCGCCCGCGAGAGCTCTTCGCCGAGTCGACGCCACCCGTCTAAGTGGAGGGCGTTTCGTTTCTCGGGTCGGTCGATAATCACCCAGCGCGCGTCGTCGCGGGTCTCTGCGCGAATCATGGTCCGTCCATGCCGTTCTGCGGCAAGAACCTTCGGACCACGCGGCGTGCCGTCCGTCAGCCCCCGTCTCACTCCTCGTCGGGTGGATCGAACGGCGACCCCGCTCCTTCGGGTACCTCGTCGGGGTGGGCGACGACGTTCTCCCGTCCGATGGGGATCTTCTCGATCGCGCCGTCGTCGGCCATCCGCGAGAGCACCCGGCTCACCTTCGACTTCGACCAGTCCGTCTCGCTGACGATGACCGACTGTCGCACCTGCCCGCCGTGGTCGTCGACGACCGCGTGGATCCGTTCCTCGTCCGTCATCGCCTTCGGAACGTTCGTTTCGGTCGGTGTCGCGGATTCGGTCCCGTGTCCACCGTTCACGGTGGGTGTCTCTTCTCGAGCCGGCTCGTCCTCGGTCGAGGGGGTCCGCAGCGACCCCCGTTTCCGGTGGAGCAGCGCAGCACCGAGAAGCAGGGCGAGCGAAACGCCGGCCATGGCTCCGACGGCGACGCTCGGTACGGCCGAGAACGAGCCGACCAGTCCCGTCTCGCCGCTCGATGCGTCTCCGCTGACGTCGTCCTCGGCCGCATCGTCGACTCCATCGCCGTCCGTGTCGGCCCGCGTCGGGTCCGTCCCGAGTTGGTTCACCTCGCGTCCGTCCGCGAGGCCGTCGCCGTCGGTGTCCGCCTCCGTCGGGTTAGTGTCGTATCGGTTGACCTCCGTCGCGTCGTCGAGCCCGTCACCATCGGTGTCGGGACTCGTGGGATTGGTCTCGTGGACGTTGACCTCCGGTCCGTCGTCGAGGCCGTCGCCGTCAGTGTCGGCTGCCGTCGGATCGGTCTGGTACTCGTTCACCTCGGCGCCATCGTCGAGGCCGTCGCCGTCGGTGTCGGTGTCCGTCGGGTCCGTCCCGTGCGTGGTCACCTCGACACCGTCGTCGAGACCGTCGCCGTCGGTGTCGGCTGCCGTCGGATTGGTCTGTTGTCTGTTCACTTCGACGCCGTCAGCCAGACCGTCGCCGTCGGTGTCGGTGTTCGTCGGGTCGGTCTCGTGCGTGTTCACCTCCGGCCCGTCAGCCAGACCGTCGCCGTCGGTGTCCGCGGTGTCGAAGGCAGTCCCGAGTTCGAACTCCCGACGGTTTGCCAGCCCGTCGTTGTCGGCGTCGCCCTGGGCGCCGAGCACCCGGACGTCGACCGCTCGGCTCGCGAGCGGTTCTGCGCTCGCGTTGGTCGTATTCGTACTCCCCGCGCTCGCGTTCCGCACGGTGACGGTCAGTTGCTGCTCTCCGGCCGCGCTCGACGGGAGGCCATCGAGCGACAGCGTGACGTTCTCGGTCGTGTTCGTCCCCGCGAGCTGACGACACGTGATGTCCGTCTCGTCACCCACACCGGCGCAGACGTCGTACGTGCCGGTCCCCGTCGTCACGGTGGCAGTGACGTTCACGCTGCGCCACCCCGCGATCGATGGCCGGTCCCCGTCCGCGACGATGGCCGGCCCCGAGAGCGTGACCCCGTTCACGGCGACCGTGCCGCTCCCGGTTGCGACGACCCCCCCGCTCAGCACGAGGAGGACGACCGCAGCCACAACCACGCTGCTCGGAACGGCAGAGCGCACGTTCATTCCTCGTCTCATAATAGATAACACCAGCGCCGGTTTAACACTTCGTTTATCTCTCGTCCCCGGTGAGTTTTCGCCTGAAACAGTCGAAACAATCTTTCTTTCGTGAGTGAACGGTCGGGACAGTCTCCCCGGTTTTTGCACCAGTCTTCCGTCGCCGTCGACTGCGACATGACCGAAGACAACCGCTCTCGACGGACGTTCGTAGCTGGCGCGGCGACTACACTCGTTGCAGCGATCGCTGGCTGCTCGGGCTCGGGCAGTGACAGTAGCTCAGCGAACGGGACGACGGAAAGTCAGGGAGCCGCAGGCGCAACGGAAACGGCCGACGAGGCTGAGGCCATGACCGAGACGGAGACGGAGACGGAGATGATGACCGAATCCGAGACGGAGACGGAGATGATGACCGAATCCGAGACGGAGAACGAGACGTCGATGAACGAGACGGATTCGACGGAGAACGAGACGATGACGAACGAGACGGATTCGACGGAGAACGAGACGATGACGAACGAGACGGATTCGACGGAGAACGAAACGATGACGAACGAGACGGATTCGACGGAGAACGAGACGATGACGAACGAGACGACGACCGACGACTCCGCCTAACTGCGATCTCGCACCATCCGTCTCCGACTGACGCCCGAAAACCTCCGAAATTCGCCTCTTTCTGCGGCTCGCGGTAACTCGATAACGCGGCTACTCGTAGTACGTCGGCGCTGCGACCTCGACGACACGACTCGCCAGCTCCTCGAAGTCAGCCCGGTCGGGGACGACGTCGACGGCGAGCCCGTGCGCTACGGCGGTCTCCCGCGTCGGGTGACCGATGACACCGACGACGGCGTCGTTCAAGCCAGCGACCGCATCCTCACGAACGCCACGGTCGGCCGCCGCTTCGAGGAAGTTTTCGACGGTGAGCGACGAGGTGAAACAGACTCCCTCTAGCTCTCCCCGGGCGGCCATCTCCGTCGACCGTCCGGCCCCCTCGGGGAGCCTCAGCCGGTAGAGCACCGTTTCCTCGACGGTCGCGTCCGCCGCCCGGAGACCGTCGAGGAGCACGTCGCTCCCGTGGTCCGACCGCGCGACGGCGACCGTCTTCCCGCCGACTGCGTCGCGGAGGAGGGCGACCAGCCCGGCCGACGAGTACTCCTCGGGGACCAGATCGACCGTCCATCCCGCGCTCCGTGCGGCCGCCGCGGTCGTCGGGCCGATACAGACGAGCGCCGCGTCCTCGGGGGACCAGCCCGATTCGGCGAGGAGTTCGGCCCCGGTCTTGCTCGTGAGCACGACGTACTCCGCCGCGTCGGGGACGGCCCCGGTCGGCTCGACGGCGAGCATCGGGTCCGGTACCGGCGTCGCGCCCAGGGAGTCGAGCAGTTCGACCGCACGCGCGAGTCGGTCGTCGTCGGGGCGGAAGACGGCGACGCGAACTTCTCGAGTCATCGCTGCTCCCCGCTCCCATCGCTCTCCGTCCTCTCGTACCCGTTCCGGAGGAAGTCAACGACCCGGTCGCGGGTCGACGCGACCCCGCCGATGACGGTGACGGCCGGCGGTTCGATCCCGACCTCGTCACGAACGTCGACGATGGTGTCGAGCGTCCCCGTCGCCACGTTCATTTCAGGCCACGTCGCGCGCTCGATCAGCGCGACGGGTGTCGCGGGATCCATTCCCACGCCCCGGAGTTCGGCGGTATAGTCCGGGAGTTTTCCGACCCCCATCAGCACGACGATGGTCCCGCCGGTCGCCGCGAGCGCCTCCCAATCGACGGCCGACTCCGCCTTCGTCGGGTCCTCGTGACCCGTGACGAACGAGACCGAGGAGGCGTACTCGCGATGCGTGACGGGGATGCCCGCCGTGGCCGGGCCCGCGATCGCCGAGGTGATACCGGGGACCACCTCGAACGGGATCCCTTCGCGCGCGAGATGCTCCATTTCCTCGCCCCCGCGTCCGAAGACGAACGGGTCGCCCCCTTTCAGCCGCACCACGTGCTTGCCTTCGCGGGCGAGTTCGACTAGCCGGCGGTTGGTGTACTCCTGGGGCGTCCACTCCCCGCCGGCGCGCTTCCCGACGTCCTCGCGACGCTCCTCGGGGACGAGCGAGATGATGTCGGGGCCGGGGAGTTTGTCGTGGAGGACGACGTCGGCTTCGTCGAGGAGGCGGCGGGCTTTCACCGTCAATAACTCCGGGTCCCCCGGGCCCGACCCGACGAGCGAGACCCGTCCGAGCCCTCTGGCGTTCTCAGGCACGTCGGCGTCGCTCATTCGGCTTCCTCCGTCGCCCGCTCGATGAGTTCCGCCGCGCCGCGGTCACGGAGGTCGGCGGCGAACGCTGCCGCGGCGGTCCCGTGCTGTTCGGCCGGGAGGTCGCGCGACGCCTCGACCAGGTCGCCGTCGGGACCGAACACCTGAACCGTGGCGTGGACGTACGACCCCTGCAGGACGGCGTGGACCCCGATGGGTGCGATACAGCCCCCGCCGAGTTCTGCGAGGAGCGTCCGCTCGACCGTCGTCTCGACGCGCGTCCGCGGGAAGTCCAGCACCTCGTTGAGGTCCGCGATGTTCTCGGTCGCCGTCACCGCGATGGCGCCCTGTCCCGGTGCCGGGACGAACTCCTTCGTCGGGAGTCTGGTGAACGGGACGCGGTGGTCCAGTCCGCTCCGCCGCAGGCCCGCCTCCGCGAGGACGATGGCGTCGTACTCGACCTCCACCTCGCGACCGAGCGCGTTCCGCTCGATCTCGCTCAGGGAGTCGAACCACTCCTCGGGACGCTGCTCGTACTCTGGTTCGTAGTCATCGTCACCGATGTGTCCTTTCCGCTCCTCGTCCGCTTCGAGACGCGCCTCGTGTTCCGCCTGGAGCGACGGCGCAAGCACCTTCTCGACCCGGGTGTCGACGTTCCCCCGGAGCGGTTCGACCGTCAGGTCCGGCCGGGCGTTGCGCAACTGCGCGCCCCGCCGCAGCGACGACGTGCCGACCGTCGCACCCTCCGGGAGTTCGTCGAGCGTCTTCCCCTCGGGCGTGACGAGGACGTCGTTCGCCCGCGCGCGTTCGAGCACGCCCGCGATAACGAGTTCCTCGGGTTGCTCCGTCGGCATGTCCTTCAGCGAGTGAACCGCGGCGTCGACCTCTCCGCTGAGGACTCGCTCGTCGAGCGCCCGGACGAACGCACCGGTCTTCCCCAGCCGGTGGATGAGTTCGTCCGTGATCCGGTCCCCTTCCGTCTCGACCTCGACGAGTTCGACCTCGTACCGGCGGTCTTCGAGCGCCTCCCGTACGCTCGCCGCCTGTCTGAGGGCGAGGTCCGACCCGCGCGTTGCCAGTCGGAGCGTCCGTGTAGTCATACGCGAGGATGTGCGACCGACGGTGAAAAGCCCACCACTTCCGCCGTCACGCTCTCGTCCCTCGTCCTGACGGTCCGGCCGTATTCTCCGTCCAGCCTTCCGTTCACCGCCGCGACGTGAGCCACGATGGCCTCTGACTGGTTCGACGCGACAGTCCGCGAGCTGGGCGAGCTCCTCCGGTTCGTCCTCCTGTGAGTCGGTGTCGCCCCCGCGACCGCGCCGCTCCGGACCGTCGTCGCCGTCGCGACTGCCTTCTACTGGCTCCGTGGCGGCGTTTTCTGGCTGCTCGTCGGTCGCGCCTGGCTGGTCGTCCTCTGCTGGTGGTCGTCCTCTGCTGGTGGTCGTCCTCTGCTGGTGGTCGTCCTCTCGGTCGGTGTCGGCGTCGCGCTCACCTCGCCGACCCTCTGGCGGGCGTTCCGTGACCGGGTGGTGCGTTGTCGTCGGTCGTAGCGTCGTTCCGGTCGCTGCTCTCCCGTCGCTCAGGGCGTTCCGACCGTCTCGTGTCGCTTGTAGAGGTAGTACAGTGCGAGCGGGACGCTGAGGATGAAGTTCGTCACGAGGACGGCCACGACGGCGAGCAGCCCCCAGAGCACGGGGTCGGGCGTCCACTCCCCGCCTTCCCGTTCGAGCGCCCGTGCGTCGACGTACATCGCGACGGGGAACATGAACGCGAGAACCACGCCGAGGAGGCCGAACAGCGCGGCGGCACCGCCGAAGAGTACGAACGTCGAGATGCTCGCGAGACCGCCGAATCCCACGACGTCGAGCAGGCCCGCGAAGACGAACAGCCCCGCCGCGACCGCGCCACCGACGAGCGTGACGACGAGGTAGACGGGCACCGCCGCGATCCAGTACCACCAGTTCGAGTCGACGCCGGCGTCGGGGAGGAGTTCGTCGAGCGTCCGCCGGAGGCTCTCGCTCGTCGTCTCCGCTGTCTCGTGGGACGGTGGCTTCCTCTGGTCTGGCTGTGACCCCCTCTTGCCGGTCGTCACCGCCGTCTCGGAGTCGCCGTCCGTCGGCGGATCGAACTCGGCGAGCGAGTCGGGTGCCACGCCCTGGCTGTCGTCGGTCGCGTCCGAATCGTGGTCGTCGGATGGAGGGCTCACGGGGTGAGAGAGGACGCGCCGGGACTCAACTCTCACGGTCGCGCCGGTTCGGTCGCGGGCCCCGTCGGTCGTACGTTCTCGTGCCGTCCCCGCGTCTCTCTTGCTCCTACCCGCGTCCCCTTGCCTCCGCACCTCGTTCGGGGAAAGGGATGTCCCCGGTCCCCGACCGCCTGCTCGTCGTCTGGCGACGAGCGCTCGCGCTCGGCTGGCCGATCGCCGTCCAGCAGACGCTCAACACGTTGATGCGAACGGTCGACATCGTCGTCACCGGCCTCTTCTCGCCGGCCGCCGTCGCCGCCATCGGCCTCGCCGACCTCTACGCGCAGGTTCCCCTCCGGATCGGTCTGGGCTTCGGTGCTGGCGCAATCGCGCTGTCGAGTCAGGATACGGGACGGGGGGCCGACCTCACGCGCGACCGCGCGGTCACGCAGGCGCTCCTCATCGGCGCGCTCTCGGGCCTCCCGCTCGTCGCCGTCGGTCTGCTGTTCGGTCACGCGCTGATCGGTCTCCTGGGGGCCGAGTCGGCGGTCGTCCGTCAGGGCGGCACGTACCTGGCTATCGTGTTCGCCGCCGCACCCATGCGCATCGTCGGGCTCGTCGGCGCGCGCTCGCTCCAGGGCACGGGCGACACGCGGACGCCCATGCTCGTCAACGGGAGCGCGAGCCTGCTCAACATCCTCCTGACGGTGACGTTGGGCCTCGGGGTCTGGGTCGCCCCGGCGCTCGGTATCGTCGGCGTCGGGGTTGCCACGGCGGTCAGTCGGACGTTCGAGGCGCTCACGCTCGCGGGTGCGATCGCGAGCGGCCGTACGCCGCTGTCGCTGTCACGGCCACGCAGCCTCACCATCACCCGACAGCTCGTCGCGGTGAGCCTCCCGAGTTTCGCGGAGGGGATGAGCAGTTCGGTCGCGAGCTTCCCGTTCAACGCACTGTTGTTGCTCTTCGGGACCGAGGTGAACGCCGCGTACCACATCGGCCGACGCCTCTACCAACAGCTCGCGGGGCCGTTCTACCGGGCGTTCAGCACCGTCACCAGCATCGTCGTCGGGCAGGCGCTGGGCGAGGGCGACGTCGAGGCGGCGCGGTACGCCACACGCGCGATTCTCGCGTTCAGCGTCGCCCTCCTCGGCTGTGCCGGCCTCGTGCTGTTCGTCGGTGCCGAGCCGCTGGTGAACGTGTTCACACGCGACCGCGCGACGGCCGGCTACGCGGTCGGGTTCACCCGCGTCTTCGGCGTCTCGATGGTCTGGTTCGGCGTGTTCTTCCCGCTCGCGGGAGCGTTGCGGGGGGCGGGCGACACCCGCACGCCGTTTTACGCCCGGCTGCTCGGGTCGTTCGGGTTCCTGCTCGGGTTGTCGTACCTCCTCGGGGTCACGCTCGGCTACGGACTTCCCGGCGTCTACGTCGGGGTCGCACTCTCGTACCTGTGCTGGGCCGTCGTCGTCGCTGTCGGCTTCCGCTGGGGCGGCTGGGTCGAGACGGCGTCGGCGTTGATGACCGAGCGCTCCGAGAGCGAGAGCACCCGTCGGTAGTCGCGGAGGGTGTCGTTTGAGGGGAACGCGGCCGGCGTGGGCGAGCGAAGCTCCTGGCGGGCGGAACCGGTGGCGGCGTTCGTTCGCACCCTAGAGCGCCTCTTTGTACGCTTCGAGCGTCTCCTCGACGTCCTCCTCGGTGTGGGCGTAGGAGACGAACTGCGACTCGAACTGGTTGGCCGTGAGGAAGATTCCTCGCTCCTTCATCTCCTGCCAGAAGACGCGCTCCCACCGCTCGGTCTCGGCGTCGGCGACGTCGTGGCCGTTCTTCGGGCAGTGGTCGTACCGCGGGCAGTCGGGTCGCTGTTCGCACCCGCCCGAGCACTGGTCGCCGAGGCTGATGGGGGCCTGTCTGGTGAAGACGGTCTTGAACATCGAGTCGGTCCCGACGACGGTGTACTGCGGCGCGCGGTCCTCGCAGATGTCGGTGATGCCCTCGCGGAGTTTCTGTCCCAGACTGTCGATGTGGTCGTACACGTCGTTCTCGGCGGCGTAGGTGAGATAGGCGTGCCCTGCCGCCATCGTCACCGGGTGGCCCGAGAACGTCCCGGACTGGAAGACGTCGCCCGCGGGCGTGAACGACTCGATAATCTCGGACTTCCCCCCGATAGCGCCGACGGGGAAGCCCCCGCCGATGATTTTCCCGAACGTCGTTACGTCGGGCGTGACGCCGAGTTTCGACTGTGCACAGCCGAGGCCACCGACCCGGAAGCCGGTGATGACCTCGTCGAAAACCAACAAGGAACCGTAGTCGTCACAGAGGTCGCGGAGGGTCTCGTGGTAACCGTCGACCGGTTGGACGATACCGTAGTTTCCGAGGATTGGCTCGACGAGGACGCCGGCGATGTCGTGGCCGTGTTCTTCGAAGACCGTCTCGATGGTCTCCTCGTCGTTGAACGGCACCGGAATCGTGTGCTCGGCGAACGATTCCGGGATGCCGGCTGTCGAGGGCCGGGGGTTCTCGGGACCGCCCTCGACGAGCGTCGACTCCTGAGCACCGTGGTAGCCGCCCTGCATGACGACGATTTTGTCTCGTCCAGTGTAGCCGCGTGCGAGGCGTACCGCCGAGACAGTCGCCTCGGTCCCGGAGTTGACGAACCGGATCATCTCCACCGAGGGGACGTGCCGGGCGACGAACTCCGCGTGGTCGACCTCGATTTCGGTGG
>JBEPYA010000034.1:0-21508 GCA_041641615.1 Salinigranum sp.
TACAGGCCGCCGGGCGCGGCGTAGATGAGCGGCGGGACCTCCTCGACGAACAGGTCCATCGCCGTGTCGGGGTTCAACACCGGCACGCCGTGGCGGAAGTAGACGACGCCCGGCTTGAGGTCCTCGTTTCGCGTGCGCATCCCGACGACCAGCGGCGTCGCGTCCAGATACGACCCCAGCCGGCGCATCTCCGCGCCCGTCCCGCCGTCGAACGCGTCGATGTTGCCGAGGATCTTCAACAGGAGGAGGTCCTCGCCGCGGCGGGCCGCGAGGTCGAAGCTCTTGGGTCTGATGGCGATGCGGTCGCTCACGACGAACCCGGCATCGCGTAACATCGCGGTGATGTTGCTGATCAACGCGGACCGCGACATAGGGGTTACTAGGTTACTCTTCGGATATATGTGTTTCCCACCCGGCCGTGAGCGTCGTCGGGCGGTTTTGGGGCTTCACGCCCGGAATGATTATATACCTAAACGTCTCGTCTGCCCCTGTTCTCGCACCCGGCTCCCTCCGGCCGCTATCGGCGTCGCCGACGTCCCCGGTGCCGACCCGCAGGACGAAACCGGTTAGCCGTTCGGTGTGCAAGCGGGAGCGATGACCGTCATCGCGCTCGACGACACCGACTCCCGCGAGCGCGGCATGTGCAGCACGTATCTGGCGACCAGGCTCGCGGAGACGCTCGTCGACGCCGGGTACGCCGTCGAGCGGCGTCTCCTCGTCCGGCTCAACCCCGCAATCGAGCACAAGACGCGCGGTAACGCGGCGGTGGCGCTTCATACCTCCTGTCCGCCCGGGGAGGCGTTCGACCGCGCCTGCAGCGCCGTCGAGCGCTGGAGCGAGTTCGAAGACGACCGGACCAGCCCCGGCGTCGTCGTCGCTCCCGTCGCTCCCGACGCCGCCCCGGGTTCGGTTGCCCGGTTCGCCCGTGAGGCGGTCCGCGAGCGACACGCCCTCGACGCGGCGCTCTCGCTCGCTGAGGAGCACGGCTACGCCCATCGAGGCTGGGACGGCGGCCGCGGTCGAATCGGCGCGCTCGCGGCCGTCGGCGCGTGGGCCGGCATGGACGAGTGGACCTACGAACACATCTCCTACCGCGCGTTCGAGCGCTGCGGCACGCCGCGCGACGTCGACGCGGACACCGTCTTCGCCGCTGCCGACCGGGGCTACCCGACCGTCTGGGACACCGTCGACCGGGTCGAGGGCGAGGCCGTCTGCGTCCCGAACGCGCCCGGTCCCATCCTCCACGGGATCAGAGGGGACGACCCCGTTCGCTGTCGGGAGGTCGCCGACCGCATCGAGAGCGAACCGGTCGACCGTCGGGCGACGTTCGTGACGAACCAGGGCACCGACGCGCACCTCCACGACGACGACTTCGACTCGCTCCGCGACGGCCGTGCCTCGCGCGTCTCGGGGGTCGTCACGTCCGCGCCCCACACCCGTCGCGGCGGCCACGTCTTCTTCGGCTTCGGGCCGGACACGGGGAGAGACAGCGACGACGGGGCGGGAATCGACTGCGTCGCCTTCGAGCCGACGAAGCGCTTCCGCGACCGGGTTCGCGCTCTTCGACTGGGCGACCGACTCACCGTCTGCGGCGAGGTGTCGGCGGGAACGCTGAAGCTAGAGAAGTTCGCCGTTCGGTCGCTCGTCCGAGTCGAAGAGGCGACACCGACCTGTCCCGACTGCGGGCGGTCGATGGAGAGCGCCGGGAGAGGGCAGGGGTATCGATGCCGGGACTGCAAGACACGGAGCGAGGCGGTCGTCGAGGAGATCGACCGCGCCCTCGAACCCGGTTGGTACGAGGTGCCTCCGTGTGCGCGACGACACGTCGCCAAACCGTTGGTTCGGGGTGGGTTCGACGCGCCGACACATCCGGAGCGGTAGTTGTGGATGTCTTGGCCCGGGGGTGAGTCGAGATCGTCGAGAGGACCGCTGACAGCACGGAGACCGAGCGGTGCATGGATGCGATGATGCTACACCACCGACGCGGCAGAGCCGCTTCGAGCCTTCGTTCGCTCGCAGGCTCGCTCACGAAGACCTCCCCAGCCGATTCGCTCGCACGTGGGGTCGCGGACGGAGCCGCGACCGTCTCACGCCACCATATCACTGTGGCGGCCGGCGCGCGGGAGCCGGGCGGGATGCGTCGCGTCCCGCTGGGCGTGCGGGCGACTCACGGGTCGCCCCAGACGAACGGACGTTGAGCGACTCGCGCGAGGGACGTGAGTGAAGCGAACGAGTCGGTTGGGGAGGGCGAGGCAGCACCACCCTGGCGCTCGTGCGGTCTTCTGGTTCATTCCTCCGCTCGCGAACGTGTCTCTGTCACATCCTCCCGATACGTACCTCCTCTGTACCCACTCTGAACTATCAGTTCATCCGACGTCTCACTCGAACAGTGCGAACGCGCGTTCGATGCGGTCGGGAACATACTGAAAGGCGAATTCGAGGTCCGAGAGGTCGTCGCGGTGGACGAACCGCGCCGCCCGGGCGTCGGTTCCCGCCGAGAGGTCGCCGACCGTCTTCTCCCGGTCGACTGCGTAGCCGAGCGAGACGATGTACTTCTCGCCCCACGGCTCCATCTGGACCGCGTCGACGAGAGTGAGCGCGTCGGGGTCGACGGCGACCCCGGTTTCCTCTTCGAGTTCGCGGGCCGCCGCAACCTCGGGGGGTTCGTCGACTTCGAGGTGGCCGCCGGGGTCACACCACTTCCTCGCGCCGGGGTCGATCCGACGCTGGACCAAGAGAACGCGATCGCCGTCGACGACGACGACGGCCGCCCCCGGGACGGGGTTCCGGAACACGATTTGCGCACAGGCGGGACAGCGCCGGCGGTCCCGCCCTTCGGATTCGACGCGCTCCAGCCCGGTACCACAGTCGGGACAGTACGAGGGCGTGCGCGCGACCATTATCCCTTCAGCCCGCTCCCGGTGAGTGCGACTACGACGTCGTCCCCGTCTTCGACGATACCCCGTTCCCTGAACCCTCTGAGTGCGGCGGGCGCGACGGCACAGGTCGGTTCGGTGTAAAAGCCCCGCGCGTGGAGGGCGTCGAGCTCCCGTTCGACCGCCGCCTCCGACAGCGCGACGACGTCGCCGTCGGTGTCGTCGACCGCGTCCAGAACCGCCTCGCGCTGGACCGGTTCGCGGATCTGGATGCCGTCGGCCACCTCGTTCCGGTCTGTCTCGCTCTCGCTCTCGCTCTCGTTCCCGTGGAGGGTGTCGGCGATGGGCGCGTAGCCGGCGGCCTGCGCGCCGAGGAGCCGCGGCATCCGGTCGGTCCATCCGGCCTCGTACAGGGCGCGAAAGCCCCGGTAGGCACCCAGAAAGAGCGTCCCGTGTCCCAGCGGTGTGACGAACGCGTCGGGGACCGACCACCCGCGCTGAGCGGCGATTTCGAGGGCTACCGTCGCGGTGCCGGCGAAGAACGCGGGGTTCCACGCGTGGCTCGCGTACCACCCCTCCCCGGACTCGACAGTCTCGATGCACGCCGCCGTGACGTCCTCTCTGCTCCCCTCGACGCGAATCGGCGTCGCACCGGCGCGCTCGATGGCCCGGAGCTTGGACGCTTTGACCGCCGCGGGAACGTATATCTCGGCGTCGATGCCGGCACGAGCGGCGTACGTGGCGATGGCCGCTCCCGCGTTGCCCGAGGAGTCCTCCACCACCGTGTCGACCCCGAGTTCGACTGCTCGCGACAGTGTGGTCGTCGCGCCGCGGTCCTTGAAGCTCCCCGTCGGGAAGACGTACTCCAGTTTGAACGAGGCGTCCCACTCCTCAGACGGGACGAGTGGCGTCCAGCCCTCGCCGAGCGTCACCTCGCGACCGACGGGGAGGAAGTCGTCGAACGCCCAGAGGCCGCGGTCGCGGTCCAGTTCGTGCGGGTCGGGTGCGGGTCCCTCGGGGAGCGGCCGGTCGGCGAATCGGAGCGGAGAACCACAGGAACAGCGCCAGCGGTCGTCGAACGTCGAGCCACAGGCGGGACAGGAGAGGGAGGTGGGCATGGATTCGAGTCGAACGAGAGGACACAAGAAGGTAGTCGACTCGTCTGTCCCTCCGAAGACGACAACCAACCGAACACGTGTGTTCGACGACCGGCCGAGTTGTGGTCGGAAGTTTTTGGTCCAGCTTTTTCTGGTGCGGCCGGCCCGCAGGGCCGTGCCGCACCTCGAAAAAGGTGGCTCAGTAGGAGTCGATGTCTGTCCCGACAGAGCAGACGTACTCGCCGCTCGCGACCTGCGGGAGACGGCGCGTCCGCCAGAACACGCCCGACGAGTCGGCGGTGACGCGGGCTTTCACGCTCCCGAAGGGGTCAGTCACCTTGAACAGGGTGTCGCCGACGTCGACCTCGTCACGGAGGTCCTTCTCGAAGTGGACGAGGCCGCCGTTGGGTGAGCCGTACTGGTCGAACCCCTTCGCGCGGACCTGCCGACCGGGGTCGACGCTCCCCTCTAGGAAACCGTACCCTCTGAGGACGTTGAAGACACCGTCGACGCCGCGCTGGATGCTCGTCTCGTCCCAGCCGACACTCCCACCCAGTTCGGGATCGATGGTCGGGATGCCCTCGTCGGGGCCAGCCCGAGCGAGCTGCCCGTCGGGGCCCTTCTGGTCGAGGATGTAACCGCAGTCGAACGTCTTCGCGAGTCGGAGACACTCGTGGTGGAGTCGGTGCCGCGAGCCGCACCGCACCCGCGTCTCGTCGATCATCCGGCTGGTCGACCCCTGGTGGAGGTCGAGGATGAGGTCCGCCTCCCGCGCCGTCTGGAACGTCGCGTGGCTGATCCGCTCCGACGACGTCCCGTTTCGGTCACCGGGGTAGGTTCGGTTCAGCTTCCGGTCGTCGATCGGGTTGCGGTGTTCGGCCACTTGGAAGGCGTGGTAGTTGACGATGCCGACGAACAGGACGGTCCCGGTGAGCTTCTCGGGGTCCAGTTTCGGGACCACGCGGCTGATGACGCCGACGCCGTTGAGTTCGTCGCCATCGCTGACCGCCTGCACGTACAGCGTGTCACCGGACGAAGTGCCGTTGACGACGGCGACCGGGAGTCCGATAGAACTTCCGTCGCGCATCTCACCTACCTCCAGCCGCCCCGTCGCCACCTCCCCGGGAGCCGCGTTCGCCGTTCCGAACGTTGTCATTGTTCGACACTGGTTGGGCCTCCCCTTTACCGGTTCGGTCCTCCGTTCGGTCGGTCGTGCGGCTCTCGACCGTGCTTTCGCGCGTCCCGAACTCCTTCGTTCCGAGGAGACGACGGTTATATGCACGTCGTAACAAGGTTTATATCTACAAGTGTATTTGTGTAATATATGTCGGGAGACCGCCGAGCCGTGGGGAGGGAGCGCGGCCTGTCGGCGGTCGACCTCCTTCCGCGGCTCAAACGCGAGGGCTGTAACCTGCTCGTCACCGGAGCGGTTTCAGAGACGACGGCGAACCGCGCCTCGAAGCTGCTGCTCGGCTCACCTGACCTCGACCGGAAGCGGGTGCTCGTCCGGACCGAGAACACCGGGTCCGTGGACGAGCTGCTGCCCTCGGGCGTTTCCACCGACGACCGAGACGTTCGCGTCGTGCAGTACCACTCGTGTCCCGAAGATACCGACCCGCTCGCGTCGCTCGCCCGTCGCGTCGCCGAGGCAGTTACCGCGTTCGACTCGCTCTCGCCGCCGCTGGTCGGCGGCGAACTCCGACTCGTGGTCACGTCGCTCGACTCGATCCTGGCCGACCACGACGCCCTCGCCATCGAACAGTTCCTTCGGTGTGTGACGGACACGGTTTCGGGCGTCCGAGGCATGGGCCACTACCGATACACTGACTCGCGTGCGGAGCTCTCGTCGCTGCCGGTCGAGCGCCTGTTCGACGCCTTCGTCGACCTCCGCGACCAGCCTGCCGCGGGACAGCGACTGTCGGTTCCCTCGCGGCAGTCGACGGGCTGGCTCGACTTCTGATACCGACTGCTGTCCGCCACTCCTGGCTCGACCGTGCGACAGCGGCATGGTCGACCGGGGCACGGCGACCACAGTCAGTACGACTCACGTCGTTTCCGAGCGCTCCCCTGTGAACCACTCTCATCTAGTCATCCCATCGCGAACTATTTTTCATCTCGGTTGGAACCTCCGCTCATGGCCGACACGGAGACCGGAGTCCGTGGAACTGTCCGGCAGTTCCTCGCTCTCGACGGCGACGTGCTCGTCCTCTCCGTGGCGATGTTCGCGTTCAGCCTCGGCTTCCAGATGACCGGCCGGTACATGCCGCGCTACCTGAGCGTCATCGGTGCCGGGAGCCTCGCCATCGGCCTGTACGGGAGCTTCGGGAACCTCATCAGCGCCGTCTATCCCTACCCGGGAGGGGCCGTCTCCGACCGCATCGGCTCCCGGACGGCGCTCACGGCGTTCGGACTCGCCTCGACGCTCGGGTTCGTCGTCTGGTACGCCGCCGGCCCGCTCGCCGACGTCCCGCTCGGGCCGACGTCGGCCGGTGTCGTCGTCGTCTTCCTCGGACTGGTGCTCTCGCAGGCGTGGAAGTCGTTCGGTCTCGGCGCGACGTTCGCCGTCGTCAAACAGAGCGTCGCCCCCGAGAGGCTGGCGACCGGCTTCGCCTCGACCGAGACCGTCCGTCGGCTGGCGTTCCTCCTCGGACCGCTGATCGCGGCAGTCATTCTCGCGCGGTTCGCCTTCGACGTCGGGTTCCGGTACGTCCTGCTCGTCGCCGCCGTCTTCGGCGCCGTCGGGACGCTCGCCCAGCACGTCCTCTACGACGCCTCCGCGGACTCGTTCGGGAAGTCGTTCGCGGGCGTCGAGACGGTCGTCGACGACCTCCGGTCGCTCCCGTCTCCCCTGCGACCGCTGCTCGTCGGCGACACCCTCGTGCGGTTCGCCAACGGGATGGTGTACGTCTTCTTCGTCATCGTCGTCACGGAGTTCCTCGAAGTCTCCGCGACCCTCCCGCTCGTGGGGCGACTCTCGCCCGACGCCTTCTTCGGCGTGCTGCTCGCCGTGGAGATGGCCGTCGCCCTCCTGACGATGGTCCCCGTGGCGAAACTCGCCGAGCGGGTCGGCCTGAAACCGGTCGTCGCCCTCGGCTTCGCCGTGTACGCGGTCTTTCCAGTGCTTCTCATCTCCGCGCCGGCCGACCCGCTCGTCGTCGGCGTCCTCTTCGCGCTGTCGGGGCTTCGCTTCGCAGGCCTGCCGGCGCACAAGGCGCTCATCGTCGGACCGGCGGAGGCGAACACGGGGGGACGCGTCGTCGGCTCGTACTACCTCGTTCGCAACGCGATCACCATCCCGAGCGCCGCCGTCGGCGGGTGGCTCTACGCGGGGTCGCCGGCCGTCGCCTTCGGCGTCGCCACGGTCGTCGGACTCGTCGGGACGGGCTACTTCCTCTTCGCCGGCGAGGAGTTCGAGGCCTATCGGTAGAACCGACGCCGATTTACCCCCTGCGTCCTCCCCTTCACACGTGACAGACGAGGTCCCGGGTCGCCCCCCCTCGGGCGGCCTCGTCCAGGCGCTGAACGTCCCGCGGAACGCGAAGCTGGGCGTGCTCTCCGGCATCGCGCTGGCCGTCGCCGTCTACCTGTTCCGCGTGCTCGAACTGTTCGGTCCGTTCGCCGGCACGCGACAGTATCCGATCCTCGGTGCCGAGGGCTGGTTCCTCGTCCTCGCGTTCGTCCTCGCATCGTCGACGGCGCTGCTCGTGACGGCGCTTCTCACCGTCGCCTCCGCGTACCGGCTCTCGCGAGAACTCTTGCGCTGACTTCCCGTCGGTTCCTCAGTCGCTCGCGCGGTCACCGAACAGGCCGCGAGCGACGGGGTCGTCGACGGCCGTCGCTGCTCGCGGCGTCAGTCGAACCTCTCCCGTCTCGTCGTCCCACGCCACGGCACCCGTCGCCCGGAGTTTCGGGAGGTGGACGTGGTGGAGTCGGACGGCCGTCATCGATCGTTCCTCCTCGCCCGCGAGTGCCTCGACGACGTCGTCGAACGTCGCCATCCCGTCGCTGTCGATGAGGTACCGCAAGACTTCGCGCCGCTGCGGGGAGGTGACCAGTTCGCCGACGAGCCGGTCATCGTCCGCTCCCCTCCTGCTGGTTCGCGCCATACCTGTCTCATCTCTCCTCGTCCGGATGGCCGTTCGGCTTGTTCATTCAGGCCGTCTATGTACCGTTACGGAAACCTATCGGTTCGGTGACCTGAACGTGCTGTCGGAGAGCGACCGCATCACCTTCTGTGTTCCCCGGCGCAGACGCTCGGAGACGGCCTGCTGTGAGACGTGGAGGTCGTCCGCGAGATCCGAGAGCGTCGCCCGGCGCGGTACCTCGAAGTACCCCTTCTCCACGGCGAGTTCGATGGCCTCCCGCTGTTCGGACGTGAGGCCGAAGGGGTCGTCGTCAAGTTCGTCAGCGGTGAGGTTGTGCACGCGGCGGACGTTGAGACGAATATCGTGTATCTGACAGTACTCGCTGAACGCTGACAGCGACTCGTGATCGTTGAACCGGATCCGAAAGAGCCAGTTGTCCTGACCGTGCGCTTCGAGGACGGTCGCGTTCGTCTCGACCATCCCGTAGATGAGGCTCTCGACGGTCTCGTCCCAGCCGATCCGGTACAGAGAGCGGTCGCCGATGGTGTCGAGGTGGACCAGTTCGCGCACCTCGTCGGTCGCCCTGACGGCCTCCTCGAACGTGCTGCGGTCGCCCCCGCTCACCCAGACGTACGGCATGACCTGCTTCGACGCCGGGACGACTCGCTCGATCTCGATGTCCATCCCACCTCCTGCGCGGAGCACTCTCCCCAGAAGGAACTGCTCGGCCTCGATAGTGAACTCCGCGACAATACTCATACGGTCTCCCACGAAGAGCGCGCGGATAAGCGTGTGTGCTGCGGAACTCGAAGCGTGGCTTCCTCTGGCGGACGTCCCCGTCACTTCCCCACGTCGGGCTGGTCGCCGGCGAGGTTCCCGAGCCGGGTCGCCCCCGTGCGGGTACCCTTCGCGACGATGACGTCGTCGGCCCGGAGCCCGGTGGTCGACCCCGGCTGGACGACCCAGTCGCTCCCCGTGCCGCCACGGCGGACGGCGATGATGCGCATTCCGGTCTCGGTCTGGACCATCTGGTCGCCGATGGTCGTCCCCGCGAGGGCACTTCCGGGGGTGACCGTCAGGCGGACGATGACCTCGTCGGACTCCTTGACCGCGGCCGCGACGACCGGGTGAGCGGCGAGTCCGTGGAGGACGCCCTCGCTGATTTCGAGCGCGGCGTCCGAGATGACCTCGGTGGAGACGGCGAGATGCATCAGGCCCCGGAGCGCGATGGGGTCCTCGACGCGGGCGGCCGCCCGGAGCGTCCACGCCTCGAACCGCGTCTTGAGTGCATCCACCTCCGCTTCGAGTTCGGCGACCTCCTCGGCGACGCCCTCGCTGTCGAAGAGGACGGCACCGTAAGCCAGGTCGACGGCGAGTTCGCTCATGTTCTTCATCAGCACGATGGAGTCGACAGCCCGTTCGAGGTCGTCGATGGGTGCCTCCGGCGGATCGAGAGGCTCGTACCGGTTCCCGCTGGCGTGTTCGTACACCTCCTGTAGGCCGGCCTCCGGGCCACGCAAGAGGAGAATGTCCCCCGACTGGAGGACGCTCTCGTGGTCCGGATTCGTGATCCACCGCCGCTTCCCGGTGGCCTGCTCGCGCCGGATGGCGATCACTCTCACGCCGGTCTCGGTCTCCACGTTGAGTTCGCCCAGCGAGCGACCGTGGTACGACGAATCGACGCTGACGGGAACCCGGACGAGGATGTCGGTCGCCTCCGGGAGCGCCGAGCGGATCGCCTCGGGGAGTCCCATGTCTTCGATGACGATCTTCGCGATGTCGCCCGCCGCGTTCGAGATCTTCTCCGCCGCGCCGACGACACCCAGGACCGGCGCGAGCTCCTCGGCGTCCTCGGGGCTGCGGGCGGCCATCAGGAGACTCATCCGCGCCTGCAGCTGGAGGATGTCCATCCGCTCTTCGAGCGCCAGCACCTCGCTGGCGATCTCGTCGCTCCCGAGGAGGACCGCGGAGTACGAGAGGTCGATGAGCAGCTCGGCCGTGTCTTTCATCTCCGCCAGCACCGCCTTCACGCTGACCGGTTCGTACTCCACGTCCTCCGGGTACATGCCCCCGCATACCCCCCGTGGACGCAAAAGGGTTGTCCGCTCGGTTCTGACCGCGTTACCTGCTTGCTGGACCCCAAGAGCGTCCTCGTCGACTCGCCCGTTCACGGTTCTGGCTGCCGCTTCACGGTTCCGGCGGATGGCGCACCGAACGATAACGCTTTTTTGAGCGGGTCTGAAATCACGTCGTATGTCAGACGACCTGAAACGGGGGCTGGAGGGCGTCCTTGTCGCGGAGTCGGAGCTCAGTTTTATCGACGGTGACGCCGGACAGCTCATCTATCGTGGGTACGACATCGCCGACCTCGCCGACGGCGCCTCCTACGAGGAGGTCGTCTACCTCCTCTGGTACGGTCACCTCCCGGACCGGGACGAGTTGGAGGAATTCTCGTCGACGATGGCCGCCGAACGGTCGCTCGACGCGAACGTCCACCGGACCATCGAGGCGCTCGCCGACGCGGGCGAGAACCCGATGGCCGCGCTCCGGACGGTCGTCTCGCAGCTTTCCGCGAACGACGACGAGGCCACGTTCGACGCCGAGGAGGTGACTGACCGCGAGGCCAACATCCGGAAGGGACGGCGCATCACCGCGAAGATCCCCACGGCGCTGGCAGCGTTCGCGCGCCTCCGGAACGGAAACGACCCCGTCGCTCCCCGCGAAGACCTCTCGCACGCGGCGAACTTCCTCTACATGCTCAACGACGAGGAACCGGACGACGTGCTCGCCGACGTGTTCGACCAGGCGCTCGTCCTCCACGCCGACCACGGCCTCAACGCCTCGACGTTCTCGGCGATGGTCACGGCGTCGACCCTCGCAGACCTCCACTCGGCGGTCACCTCGGCGATCGGAACGCTCGCCGGGTCGCTCCACGGCGGCGCGAATCAGAACGTGATGCGGATGCTCCAAGAGGTCGACGAGAGCGGCATGGACCCCACCGCGTGGGTGAAACAGGCGCTCGAGGAGGGCAAGCGCGTCGCCGGCTTCGGCCACCGCGTCTACAACGTCAAGGACCCGCGGGCGAAGATCCTCGGCGAGCAGTCGGAGGCGCTCGCTGAGGCCGCCGGCGACATGAAGTGGTACGACTATTCGGTGGCGGTCGAGGAGTACATGCAGGAGGAGAAGGGCCTCGCGCCCAACGTCGACTTCTACTCCGCCTCGACGTATTACCAGATGGGTATCCCCATCGACATCTACACCCCCATCTTCGCGATGTCGCGCGTCGGCGGCTGGATCGCGCACGTCCTCGAACAGTACGAGGACAACCGGCTCATCCGGCCGCGCGCCCGCTACGTCGGCCCGCGCGACCAGACGCTCGTCCCGCTCGACGAGCGGTAACCCTCGCTCGCGGTCCTGCCTCTCTGTGAGTCGAATAGTGAACACGTAGATACCAAATATTGGAGATAGTTACCGGGAGACGGCTTCCCCGGATGGGGGTGGCCGGGCACCGGTGTCCCAATGTCCCCTCGTCGTGTACACGCTCACGGTCCCGTGAGGCGCGCTGACCGCTGTCGCTGTTACGGTGTCTCCGCCGATGCCGGGCTGTCTGGCGCTTCCTGGCCTGCACTGTCCACTCGGTGGACGCCGTGGCACACACGGTCCGGGCCGCTCGTCCAGGTTACGGATCATCCGTCGTCCGGAACCCGGTGCGCCGCCGGCGAGCGCCGACGCCGCTGAGGCATTTTTACGGTCCCGCCGCGTCCCCCCGCCATGGACGTCTTCGTCTACGGCACCCTGACGAACCCCGAGCGTGTCGCGAGCGTGGTCGACTCGTACGCGTTCGTCGGACCGGCGCACCTCCGCGGTCTCCACCTCGTCGAGGGACTGTACCCGACGCTCGCCCCGGGCGGAGAGGCGGCGGGTCGACTCCTCCGCACGGACGAACTCGACCGCATCGACGACTACGAGGGCGTCGACGACGGCCTGTACGTCCGCGTCTCGGTTCCGCGGACCGACGGGGGAGACGTCGCCGTCTACGTGGGCGACCCCGCTCGACTCGACGCCGACGCCGACTGGCCGGGCGAGGGACCGTTCGCTGCGCGCGTCCGGGCGTTCCTCGACCGCAGCGATGTCGTCGTCGACCCGGTCGTCGACCGCTGAGGCGGTCGATGGTTCGGTCGTCTCGGACGACGCCCGTCTGACGCACCGGTCGAGGTCGTCGCCGTCGCACAGTTTCACTTTCACCGCGCTCGGCTGACGTTTATATCCGCTCCCGTGCTACGTTCACCTGCGCGTCACACGCGTATGCATTCCCCCAAAGACGCGGACGACGCGACCGACGCAGCTGCGGACGCACCGGTTCTTTGTCCCCCCACTCGACGCCCGTGAGCACACGCCGTCGTCCCGACGAGCGACGGTCACACCCAACGGTTATCGCCTCCCCCCGGCAACTCCGCCCATGCTCTCGCTGGACGACGTGCTCGAAGCCCGGCCTCGCGTCGAGACGGTCGCACGGCGCACACCGATGCAGGACTCACACACCTTCTCGCGGATGACGGGCGCGGAGGTCCACCTGAAACTGGAGAACTTCCAGCGGACGGGGTCGTTCAAGATCCGCGGCGCGACGAACCGCATCGCGATGCTCTCCGAGGCGGAGCGCGAGGCCGGCGTCGTCACCGCGAGCGCGGGCAACCACGCCCAGGGGGTGGCGCTGGCTGCGACCCGCGCGGGCGTCGACTCGACGATCGTGATGCCGGAGTTCGCTCCCATCTCGAAGGTCAACGCCACCAGACGATACGGCGGTCAGGTCGTCCTCCACGGCGTCGACTACAGCGAGGCACAGGAGAAGGCCCACGAGATCGAGCGGGAGGAGAACCGGACCTACGTCCACGCGTTCGACGACCCGGCGGTGATGGCCGGGCAGGGGACCATCGGCCTCGAGATCCTCGAGCAGTGTCCCGACGTCGAGACGGTCGTCGTCGGTATCGGCGGCGGTGGTCTCATCTCGGGCATCGCCACGGCGATCAAAGCGCAGTCGCCCGAGACCCGCGTCGTCGGCGTCCAGGCCGAGGGGGCGTCGAGCCTCGCCGACTCCCTGCAGAAAGGCGAGATCGTCGAACTCGACGCGGTCGACACTATCGCCGACGGTATCGCCACCCGCCGCGTCGGCGAGCAGACGTTCGAGGTCATCCGCGAGCGGGTCGACGAGGTCGTGACCGTCTCAGACGAGGAGATCGCGATGGCCGTCACCCACCTGCTCGAACGCTCGAAGACGCTCGTCGAGGGAGCGGGCGCGGTCCCGCTCGCGGCCGTCCTCGCGGAGGCGTTCGACTACGACGAGGGAGAAGTCATCGTTCCCGCACTCTGTGGCGGCAACATCGACCTCAACGTCCTCACGACCGTCCTGATGCGCGGCCTCGTCGAGACGGGCCGCTACCTGCGCATCAGAACGGTTCTGAAGGACCGACCCGGTGCGCTGTCGCACCTCACCGAGATCATCGTCGACCACCGGACGAACATCCACGCCATCCACCACGACCGCACCTCGAAGGACGTGGCGATGAACGCCGCCGAGGTGGAACTCGACCTCGAAACACGGGGTGAAGAGCACGTGAAGAAACTCCTCGCGGACCTCCGCGATCACGGCTACGAGGTCGAGGTGTTGGTCTGACCCCGCTCCGTGAGGAACCGTCTCGCCGTCTCCTCGCCGTCTTCGATGAGCCCCTGTAAGAACGATGGTGAGCGGTCGAGCTTGCTCGAACAGTGGAGCGCTCGGCCGAGTTCGATACGCTCGACGGCGACCGGTTTGTACGAGTCGGGCAGGTGCCCCGCCTCGACCCACTCGTTCACCCGCCGGATGAAGCTCAATTCTTGGTTCAACGAGATGTTCCCCGCGAGTTCGTTGCGGCGGTCGGCGATCTCGAGCAGCGTCGTGGGCTCCCCGTCGCGTTTCTGTGGGTTGATCTGGACGACCCAAATCTCGTCGGGTTTTCGCTTGACTGGCACGGTGAGCAGGTCGTGAACCGGAGGATTCTGTGAGAAGAGGCCATCCCAGTGCCAGTGGCCGTGAATCTCGACGGCCTCGAACAGGTCCGGTACGGCCGTCGACGCCAGCAGAGCGTCGGGCGTGAGGTCGGTCTCGGAGAAGACCTCGAAACAGCCGCCGTTGACGTCGACTGTCCCGACGAGCAACCGGAGCGGGTGCTCCCGCGCGAGTTCCGCCGCCAGTTCGAAGTCGACGTGCGCGTCGAGCGCGTCGAGGATGCGCCGCGTACCAACGCGGGAAAAGGGGACCTGGTAGGGGCTGAACGACGGGAACGGCACGCCGCCGGTCTGCAGGCGCGACCCCCACACGAGCGAGGCGTTCGACACCGTATCGACGGAGCTATCTGCCGCCAGCTCCGCCCAGAACGCCGACAGCGCCGTCCGTGCGGTCTCTACTCCGTCGTCGAGGAGCGAGAACCACGTGAGTGTCGCACAGAGCGCACCGCCCGACGTCCCGGAGAGGGCGACGAGTTCGTGGTCTTTGGGCCACGCCGCGAGCAGCCCCCGGAGTACACCTGCGGTAAAGGCAGTGTGGCTTCCGCCGCCCTGACAGGCGATAGCGACTTTCGTCGGCTCTTTTTCGGTGTCAGCGGCCGCCACCGGACTCTCACTCATTCCGTCTCACCCTCCTTTACTCGTACGTGTAGAGGTGACCGCCGTCCCAGGTGAGGTCGCCGCCATCGAGGTGACGGGCGTAGCCCGAGATGCCGAGCACGAAGAGGTTCGCCACGTCGACCGGCTCCATCATCTCTTTGACCCGTGCCTGCCCGAGCATGACGTCCTCGACGACCTCGCGCTCGGAGATCCCGCGTTCCGCCGCGGTGTCAGGGATCTGGCTCGTCACCAGCGGAGTCTTGACGTAGCCCGTCGACACCGTGAAGGCGCGGAGGGTGCCTTCCCCTTCGGCCGCCGTCGCCTGTGTGAGGCCGCGGAGACCGAACTTCGCCGTGTGGTACGCGACCTTGTCCTGCGTGGCGATGTGGCCGTGCAGCGAGCACATGTTGCCGATGGCACCGATACCATCGGAAGCCTCGCGGATGCGCGGCAGGGCGTGTTTCGTGAGGAGGAACGGTGCGCGGAGCATCACGTCCAGCATGAGGTCGAACTTCTCCGTCGGGAACGACTCGATAGGCGAGATGTGCTGGAGGCCGGCGACGTTCGCCACGTACCGCAGTTGTCCGAGATCGGCGGCGGCCTCGACGATGGCGGCCACCTCGTCGTCGTTCGTCAGATCGGCGACGACGGTCTCGATCGCACCCGACGCGTCGAGGTCGACGGCTTTGTCGACCGTCCCTTCGAGTCCCTCCTCGTCCACGTCGGTCGCCGCGACGGTGAGCCCGTTGCACGCCAGCGCGACGGCCGTCGCCCGCCCGATTCCCGACGCCGCCCCCGTCACGATCGCGACGTTTTCGGCGGTGAAGTGGTCGTCGTCGAGCTGCATGATCCGGTCACGACTCAGCTCCGCGGGTGTGATGTCGTCGGACATGGTCGGACCGACCGTCGCCGGGAACTTGAGTGTACCTCGTCGCGCGCCTCTTCTCATCGACTCGTCGGACAGACCTTTTTGTCGGTGCCGAGCGAGGACCCCGTATGAAGCGGACGATCTCCACCGACGAGGCTCCCGCCGCAGTGGGCGCGTACAGCCAGGGCACGACGACCGGCGAGCTGGTGTTCACCGCCGGACAGATACCACTCACACCGGAGGGCGAACTCCTCGACGACGCGTCGGTCGCCGACCAGACGGCACGGGCGCTGAAGAACGTGATGGGCGTCCTCGCCGCCGAGGGTGCTGGCCCCGCGGACGTGCTCAAAGTCACCGTGTTCCTCGCCGACATCGACGACTTCGACGAGATGAACGAGACCTACGCGACGTTCTTCGACGACGAACCGCCGGCGCGAAGCGCCGTCCAGGTCGGCGCCCTGCCCAAGGGGGTCGCCGTCGAGATCGAGGCCGTCGCCGTCGTCCCCGAGTCGGCGCCGGACACGGAGTGACGCCCCGCACGAAGTCGAGCCTCCTCTGGGGGCTCGTCGGCGCGCTCGTCTTCTTGGTGCTCGTCCAGGGGTACGACCTCCTCGTCGGCTTGGACGTCGGATTCGCCGCGCGCTTCGGCGTCGCCGCCGTCGTCGGTGCGGTCGCTGCAGGCCTCACACACCGCCTCAGCCCCCGATTCGGGGCGAAAGGAAGGACTTAAACGTCGCACCGGGATAGGTTGGAACGAGCCGGGATGGCCGAGTGGTAAGGCGCACGCCTGGAAAGCGTGTTCCCTCTGGGATCCGGGGTTCAAATCCCCGTCCCGGCGCTTCTGTGAACCTCAGTCCCCGAGCGAGCGCTCGTCGCCGAGCGGACACGACTGAGGTTCTGCGAGCGATGACGACGGGGATTTGAACCACGCGAGACTCACTTCGTTCGTCTCGCCATCGGGTTCAAATCCCCGTCCCGGTGTGATTCTCCCGTGAGCCACGTGACGAGCACACGCTCCGCGGTGCTCGTCACCTGCGAGCGGTTGTTCACTCGTCGAAGGGATTCGAACCCTACCGGTCGCAGCGTTCGAGTGAAGCGAGGACGACCGTCCGGTTCCGGTTCCAATCCCCGCCCCGGCGCTCCTGTGACCCTCAGTTCCTGAGCGAGGTGTGTCGTCGCCGTCGGGGACACACGCGGAAAAAACAGTCTCGCCATGGTCGGCGATCGGGTCGGAACTCAGTGCTGTCGCAGCCGCACCGAGTCGTCGTCGACGGACGCGACGTGGTCGCCGTGCAGCTCGCTCCGTCCCTCCGCTTCCTGGCCGTCGTCGCCCCAGCCGAGCATCTCCTTGACCTTCTCTGTCAGCTCCGTTCCGCGGCTGCGGTCGACCGTCGCGCGGTCGTCTTTGACCTCGTGGATCGTCCCGACGTGCGTGCCTTCCGACGTGTACACGTCCTTGTCTCGGTCGTCGTCGCTGAACAGGTGTCCCATTGCATCGGCGTCAACGCTCTGCGGAACAGAGCCCGTGTTGCTTGCGCGTGCGCCGTTCAGCCCTACCGTCGGCGCCGTCGTCCCGTCTGCGCGAACTGTCAACGGGGTCACAACAGAACCGTTTTGCCCGTCGGCCACCTACCTCTACGCTCCTACGGCACACCGCCGGGGGGAGTCATCATGGCAGACAAACCACACCAGAACCTGGCGATCATCGGTCACGTCGACCACGGAAAGAGCACGCTCGTCGGCCGTCTCCTGTTCGAGACGGGCTCGGTCCCGGAGCACGTCATCGAGCAGCACCGGGAGGAGGCCGAGGAGAAGGGCAAGGGCGGCTTCGAGTTCGCCTACGTGATGGACAACCTCGCCGAGGAGCGAGAGCGCGGGGTAACCATCGACATCGCCCACCAGCGGTTCGACACGGACAAGTACTACTTCACCATCGTGGACACGCCCGGCCACCGCGACTTCGTGAAGAACATGATCACGGGAGCGAGCCAGGCCGACCACGCCGTACTCGTCGTCGCCGCCGACGACGGCGTCGCTCCCCAGACCCGCGAGCACGTCTTCCTCTCGAAGACGCTGGGCATCGAGACGCTCATCGTCGCGGTCAACAAGATGGATACCGTCGACTACTCCGAGGACACGTACAAGGAGGTCAAAGAGGAGGTCCAGAAGCTCCTCACACAGGTACGGTTCGACAGCGACGACGCACGCTTCATCCCCATCTCGGCGTTCGAGGGCGACAACATCGCCGAACCCTCGGACAACACGCCGTGGTACGACGGACCCACGGTGTTAGAGGCGCTGAACAACCTCCCGGAGATGTCGCCCCCCACCGACGCGCCGCTCCGCATCCCCATCCAGGACGTCTACACCATCTCCGGCATCGGGACCGTTCCTGTCGGTCGGATCGAGACCGGGACGCTGAAACCCGGGATGGACGTGGTTTTCATGCCCTCTGACGCGGGCGGCGAGGTGAAGACGGTCGAGATGCACCACGAGGAGGTCGACCAGGCCGGCCCCGGTGACAACGTCGGGTTCAACGTCCGCGGCGTCGGCAAGGACGACATCCGCCGCGGCGACGTCTGCGGCGAGAGGTCGAACCCGCCGAAGGTGGCGGAGACGTTCAAGGCCCAGATCGTCGTCATGCAGCACCCGTCGGTCATCACCGTCGGCTACACGCCCGTCCTGCACGCGCACACGGCGCAGGTCGCCTGCACGTTCGAGTCGATCGACCAGAAACTCGACCCCAAGACGGGGGAGGTCGCCGAGGAGAACCCCGACTTCATCAAGGCGGGCGACGCCGCCGTCGTGACGCTCCGTCCGCAGAAACCGCTGGCGATCGAGGCCTCCTCGGAGATTCCGGAACTCGGGAGCTTCGCCGTCCGCGACATGGGTCAGACCATCGCCGCCGGCAAGGTGCTCGAAGTCGACGAGCGCTGAGCCGTCCCGGCCACGCGGTTGCGCTCCCGCCTCACTCGACCGGGACGAGTCGGTGGAGCACCCCGCCCTCGGAGCCGGTGCCGACGACGCACAGCTCGCCGTCTGCGTCCCGCCCGAACGACCGTAGCTGCTGCAGTTTCTCGGCACCGTCGCCCGCGAGGTCGACCGTCGTCGTCGGCCACAGTCCGTCGCCGTCGGATCGGGTCGCGGCGAACAGCCATCTCCGTACCTGGAAGTCGCCGAAGACGTACACGCCGTCGGCATCCGGGAGCGCCGAGCCGCGATAGACCGCTCCCCCGATGACGGAGATACCGCTCACCGGCTCACCCCCGTGTGAATACTCGACGATGGGGGAGACGAGGCGTTCGCCGTCGTCCGTCGCAGTCGGGCAGTCGCTGGCCCGATAGCAGTGGGTCCCCTCGTGGACGTTCCAGCCGTAGTTGCCGCCCTTCGTGACGAGACTCACCTCCTCGTAGGCGTTCTGTCCGACGTCGCCGACGAAGAGGTCCGTCCCGTCGAACGACATGCGCCAGGGGTTACGAAAGCCCCACGCGTACTGTTCGTCCAGCCCCTCCCGACCCACGAGCGGGCTGTCGTCCGGAACCCCGTAGGGAGCGTCGTCGTCCACGTCGAGGCGGAGGACGGAGCCGAGGAGGTTCTCGGTGACGTCCTGTCCGTTGCCGCCGCCGACCGCGCCGTACCAGTCGTCGACGTGGCCGCGGTCCTGATCGCTGCCGCCCCCGCCGTCGCCGACCGCGACGTAGAGGTAGCCGTCGGGGCCGAACGCGAGGTCGCCGGCGTTGTGGTTGCGCTGCGGTTGAGGGATCTCCAACACGGCGCGCTCGGCGTCGACGTCGCCCCGGTCGTTCTCACCCAGCCGGAACTCGCTGAGGACGAACGTGTGGCTGAAGGCCGCCGGCGTCGCCGAGCGCGACGGTGCGCTGTACCGAACGAACAGCCGCCGGTTCTCGGCGAACCCCGGGTGAAGCGCGATGCCGAGCAGCCCCTTCTCCCCGCCCGCCTCGATGCGGTCGCGAATGTCGAGCGCGAGTCGGTCACGGAGGCCGTCGTCGTCGTGGACGAGGATGCGACCGGCCTGGTCGGCGACGAACCGCGTCCCGTCGGGCGCGAACGCCACGTCGAGCGGCGCGCCCAGGCCGGTCGCGAGCGTCCGGAGAGCGACCGCATCGGGAGCGGTTGCGTCTCCCGACGTCTCTGTTCTGGTCGTCGATGCCGCGTCCGTGTCGGTGCTGTCGGACGCGTCCGTCCCGGTCTCTCCGCTCCCTGTCGGTGGGGACGGCGACTGCGAGCAGCCGGCGAGGACGGCGACGCTGCCGACGGCGGCCGTCCGGAGGAACCGTCGGCGGCTGGTGACGAGGTCTATACCGAGTTGGACGGCCTTGGACACGAAACGTGCGCGCCCCGTCCCTGGTTCCGAGAGCGCCAGAGCTTATGTGTTCGCCCCGCCTGACTCCGGGTACATGTCCACGAAGTACGACGACTGGAGCCACGAGGAGCTGGTCGAGCGGGTCGAAGAGCTCGAGGAGACGCGGGCGGCGCTCCTAGCCGCGCTCGATATCGTGACCGATCCCGACCGCGACACCGACGCCGTCCGCAGACAGCTCGCCGAGGAGTTCGACCGCGTCGGCGAGAGCGCCGAGGCCACGCGCGGCTGGTGATCCGTCGGCTTCAAGCGCTCCCTTCGTAGTCGCCAGTCGAACGGTTCTTCCTCTCTCTCACTGTCGTACGCGTCTCCCTCTCTTCTACTGTAGAGCCTCGGTGTATCCGCGCCCGTTCGGACGTTTACTCGATAGAACCGCTTCTCGGGGAACGAATGTAGCGATCAGCGACCGAACGCGTGACGACCAGTCACTCGCTTCGTCCGACTGACGAAATATTAATACCACTTGCTCACGTTGGTGTGGCTGACAATGCCTGACACGAAAAGCGGCCGCGAGAAGAAGGGTCGGAACAAGCTGAGTCAGCTGGACGAGCGTCTGAACGAACGCGAACTCCGGACCCTCGACCGCGACGACGAACCGCCGCGGTGGGATGGCATCGACGGCGAGTTCATCGCGAGCGAGGTCCCCGACGACGACTGATCCCCGCTCCCGCCGCCGTCATACTCGCGTTTTCGACCGATGTCGCCGTGTTTATGCACCACCCACGAGTAGCCCCGAATGTGTCACACCGCGCGAACTACGCGACGCTGTACCTGGGTGTCCAGCTCGCTCCGGAGCGTCGGGCGCTCAACCTCGACTGGGCGACCAACGTCGGCGACATCACGGACACCTACGAGTTCGAGGTCCCGACCGACGACGCAGAGGACGCGTACATCGGTCTGCAGGCGTTCGACGTCGGTGAGTACGGTCACGAGATCGAGGTGAACGGTGAGCCGCTGTCGGGGTTCGACATCCCGCCGAACGAGGGCTGGCAGTACTGGGTGGACACGCTGACCGACGTCGATCTCCGAGGGGGGACGAACACCCTGCGCATCCGTCGAGACCCCGACTCGCGCGACGCGTTCGCCGTCGGAACCGTCACCGTCCACTGGAAGGAGCCCGACGGTAGTATATAAAGACTCGTTCGGTGCCGCGAACGGCTTGCCGATACGTATGCGATTCGTTGCCACGACTGCGCGGGAAAAACGCACGCAGCCGGCGTATTATCTCTCTCACGACTGGACGTTCTCCCGGCCCCACCCCCGACTCGCTCTCGAAGCTTTTATATAGAATCACAAACAATCCGCTCCTGTACTATGAGTCAGCGCATGCAGCAGGGGCAGCCGATGATCATTCTCGGTGACGACTCCCAGCGCGTCAAGGACCGCGACGCGCAGGCGTACAACATCCGCGCGGCTCGCGCCGTGGCCGACGCCGTACGGTCGACACTCGGCCCGAAAGGGATGGACAAGATGCTCGTCGACTCGATGGGCGACGTCACCATCACGAACGACGGCGTCACCATCCTCAAGGAGATGGACATCGACAACCCGACGGCCGAGAT
>JBEPYA010000035.1:0-21472 GCA_041641615.1 Salinigranum sp.
CGAAGGGCTCGTCCCGGGCGGTGACGACTCGCTAGTGTACTACGTGACGCTGTCGGGGGCGGCCGCCAGCGACGTCCTCGGGTGGATGGGCACACACGACGCCGTGACCGACGCGCGGCTGATTCGAGACTACGGCGACGAGACGCTAATCGAAATCGTCCTCACCGGACCGGACCCCTCGAAGACGCTCGTCCGACGGGGCGGAACCGTGACCGATCTGACGGCGACCGACGGGATCGCCCGGGTCGTCGCCGAGGTGTCCCCAGAGCGGGACGTCGGCGACCTCATCGACGTACTCACCACCATCTTCCCCGCGACGGAACTCGTCACGAAGCGCGAGCACGAACGACGCCCGGAAACGACGACGGCGTTCCGGTCGTCACTGCGCGAGGAGTTGACCGAGAAACAAGCTGCCGTCCTCGAAGCGGCGTATTACGCCGGTTACTTCGAGTGGCCTCGCGGGAGCACCGCGGAGGAACTCGCCGACACCATCGGCATTACCTCGCCGACGCTCCACAATCACCTGCGACGTGCTCAGCAGAAGCTCCTCACGACGTTCTTCGAAGAGGACGCCGCCGGCCCGCGACACAGCCGCGGTGAGACTCCCTGGAGCGGCGAGTAATCGACGGAGGAGGAGAAGTTGTCAGATTATAGTATAGGTCGCTAACTGTTTAGTGGTCTCCAGTCACCCGGCGCTCTTGGCTGTTTGAAGCGTTCTAAGAAGCTTCTAGAATCGATGCTGCTTCTAACGGCCCGATGAAATCACTATATATGACACCGATAATATTGTTTCGAGGGAGAAACAATACCTCTGCGGGGTTACACGATTTGCCATAATTAGATTGGTCGCTTAATGTGGGGTCTGTAGTTGCTAACGATGGCTTATGAGTGACGGAGAATCCGGCGTGGAACTCGAAGCACGCCTCCCCGAGGGGGCGTCATTCGAGCCACCCGCGTCGTTCGTCGAACAGGCGAACGTGACCGACGAGTCGATACACGAGGCGTTCGCGGAGAACTGGCCGGACGAGTGGGAACGGGCGGCCGACCTGCTCGACTGGGACCGCGAGTACGACCGGGTGCTCGACGACAGCAACGAGCCGTTCTACGAGTGGTTCGTCGACGGGCGGCTCAACGCGTCGCACAACTGTGTCGACCGCCACCTCGACGACCGGGCGGACGAAACCGCAATCGAGTGGATCGGCGAACTCGGGACGACGCGGACGTATACGTACGAAGAACTGCACGCGGAGGTCAACGAGTTCGCGGCCGGGCTGCGAGAACTGGGCGTCGGCGAAGACGACATCGTCACCATGTACATGCCGATGATCCCCGAGTTGCCCATCGCGATGCTCGCGTGTGCGCGCATCGGCGCGCCGCACTCGGTCGTCTTCGCCGGCTTCTCCGCAGAGGCGCTCGCCACCCGGATGAACAGCGCCGACTCGGAGTATCTCGTCACCTGCGACGGCTACTACCGCCGGGGTGACGCCCTCGACCACAAAGCGAAGGCCGATGACGGGCTCGACGACGTCGACGCCGACGTGTCGACGGTCGTCGTCGACAGACTCGGCGACGAGTCCGCTCACGAACTCGGGCCCGACCAGGTCGACTACGACGACCTCGTCGTCGCCCACGAGGGTGCGGAGGTCGACCCCGTCGCACGCGACGCTGAGGACATGCTCTTTCTCATGTACACCTCGGGGACCACGGGCAAGCCGAAGGGGGTCAAGCACACCACGGGTGGGTACCTCTCGTACGTGAGCTGGACGAGCCACGCCGTCCTCGACATCAAGCCCGAAGACACCTACTGGTGTTCGGCCGACATCGGTTGGATTACCGGGCACTCGTACATCGTCTACGGTCCGCTTGCGCTCGGGACGACCACCGTGATGTACGAGGGGACGCCGGACTACCCCGAGAAAGACCGGATGTGGGAACTCGTCGACGAGTACGACGTGACCCAGCTGTACACCGCGCCGACGGCGATTCGGGCGTTCATGAAGTGGGGAACGGAGTATCCCGACCGCCACGACCTCTCGAGCCTCCGTCTGCTCGGGACGGTCGGTGAGCCGATCAATCCGCGCGCGTGGAAGTGGTACTACACCCACATCGGCAACGAGGCGTGCCCGGTCGTCGACACGTGGTGGCAGACCGAGACCGGTGGCATGATGATTACGACGCTACCGGGTGTCGCGGAGATGAAGCCCGGGTCGGCGGGGCCACCGCTCCCCGGTGTCAGCGCCGAAGTGGTCGACGGGAACGGCGACCCCGTGTCGGCTGGTGAGGCGGGCTACCTCGTCGTCGACCGTCCCTGGCCCGGGATGCTCCGGACCCTCTACGACAACGACGAACGGTACGTCGACGAGTACTGGGCGGAGTACTCCGACCCCGACAGCGACGAGTGGGTCTACTTCCCCGAAGACGGCGCGAAAATCGACGAGGACGGCTACATCACGGTCCTCGGCCGTGTCGACGACGTCATCAACGTCTCGGGACACCGGCTGGGGACGATGGAACTGGAGAGTGCCATCGTCGGCGTCGAGGGCGTCGCCGAGGCAGCCGTCGTCGGTGGACAACACGAAATCAAGGGCGAAGCCGTCTACGCCTACGTCATCACCGAGGACGGCTACGAAGGTGGTGCGATGCTCCGAGAGCAGATTATCGAGGCCGTCGAGGACGCCATCGGCCCCATCGCGCGACCCAGCGAGATCGTCTTCACCGACGAACTGCCGAAGACGCGCTCGGGCAAAATCATGCGTCGACTGCTGGAAGACATCGCCAACGGCGACGCACTCGGCAACACCAGCACGCTCCGCAACCCCGAAATCGTCGACGAGATCGCGAGTAAGGTGAGCGGTGACTGAGGCGAACACGATGAGACAGCACACGAGCGACAGCGAACACGAACACGAACTCACAGGACACGAGACCGGACGATGACAGCGAGCCACACCGACGAGCCGGCAGTGGAATCGAGAGACGAACCGAACGACGAGTCGAGAGACGACACGGCGGTCAGAGCCGACGGCGGCACGGTCGGGAAGACCGGCCAGCGGCACGGGGAGATCGACTACCTCGACAGGGAGGTGAACCTGCTCCGGCCGAGCACGCCGTTCATGCGCGACCACCTCAAGGTGATCTGGACCGGGTTCGCCGTCTGGGCGCTCATCGTCTTCGGCCCGGTGACACTGACCGCGGTCGCGCCGGGTATCATGACAAGGACGCGAGTGCTCGGCTTCCCACTGCATTATTTCACGGTCAGCCTGGTCGCGCCGCTGGGTGCACTCGTGCTCTCGGCAATCTACGCCTACACGCGTGACCGTCTCGACGAGAAGTACGGAATCGACCACAGTGAGCCAGCTCAGACCGGTGAAACGACGGGTGACGAGACCGCGATGGCCGACGGGGGGACGGCAGAATGACGCTCCCGTTACAGCTACTGCCCGATGCGCTCGACGTCTCGTTCAAGACCGTGCCGGCAGTCATGGTCACGGGGATGCTGTTGTTGTTCCTGGGCGTCGGGTACGTCTTCCGCGTGGCCGACACCGACGACCTCTGGGTCGCCGGTCGCTCGATCGGGAACATCGAGAACGGGATGGCAATCGGAGCCAACTGGATGTCCGCGGCGTCGTACCTCGGGATGGCCGGGCTCATCGCGCTGGCGGGCTTCTACGGGCTCGCGTTCGTCGTCGGCTGGTCGACGGGCTACTTCATCCTGCTCATCTTCTTAGCCGCGCAGATGCGGCGGTTCGGGAAGTACACCGCTCCCGACTTCGTCGGAGACCGCTTTTACTCCGACAGTGCACGCGCGCTGGCCGCGGTGACGACGATTCTCATCGGCTTCGTCTACTCGGTCGGACAGGCCCGCGGCATGGGACTGGTCGGCATGTACGTCTTCGGCGGCGACTACGTGACGATGGTCGTCTTGCTGATGGCGATCACCGTCGGGTACCTGACCCTGTCTGGCATGCTCGGTGCCACGAAGAACATGGCCATCCAGTACGTCATCCTCATCGTCGCGTTCCTCGCGGGACTATTCGTCGTTGGATGGACTCAGGGCTACTCGACGTTCGCACCGCAGATCGAGTACGGTGCCCTCTTCGACACCCTCAGTGCGGAGTTCTCGGAGCCGTTCCGGGGCGAGAACGGCTACTACCTGTGGATCGCGACGGCCTTCTCGCTCGTCATCGGAACGTGCGGGCTTCCGCACGTGCTGGTGCGCTTTTATACGGTCGAGAACGAGCGGACCGCCCGCTGGTCGACCGTCTGGGGCCTGCTGTTCATCTGTCTGCTGTACCTGAGCGCACCCGCCTACGCCGCCTTCGGTGTCGACCTCTACGCGAACACCGTCGGGCAGGTGTACGGGGCGAACGGCATGAGCGGTGGAGAGGCGGACCTCATCGTCGTGCTGGCGGCACAGTTAGCACAGCTCCCGACGTGGTTCGTCGGACTGGTCGCCGCCGGTGGCATCGCGGCGGCCATCGCGACGACCGCCGGGCTGTTCATCACCGCCTCGTCGGCCGCCGCGCACGACCTCTACACGAACATCGTCAACCCCGACGCGACACAGCGTCAGCAGCTGCTCGTCGGCCGTGCGACCATCATCGTGCTGGGTGCAATCGTGACGGTGACCGCACTCGACCCGCCGGCACTCGTCGGTGAACTGGTCGCGTACGCCTTCTCGCTCGCCGGCATGGTGCTGTTCCCCATGTTCTTCCTCGGGCTGTGGTGGGAGAACACGAATCGGCAGGGCGCACTCGCCGGGATGAGCGTCGGACTGCTCCTCTGGCTCGCCACCATCGTCAACGAGGTGCTCCCGAGTTACATCGGTGCGCTCGACGCCATGACTGGTGAGAGCGGCGCAATCGTGCCCGTCTTCGCCGACGTGTTCCCCGCCATCGGGGCCGCACTCGCGGGCGCACCCATCGTCTTCGCCGTCACCATCGTCGTGTCGATGGCGACCGCGCAGCCACCAGAGCGCATCAAGCGCATCGTCCGGCAGTGTCACAGTCCGGAGCCCATGGGACAGCAACAGACGGCCGAGGACGTCGTCGCCGCCGACGGCGGATTCACCACGGGAGACGACTGACCATGTACGACCGAATCCTCGTCCCCACCGATGGAAGCGACGTCGCAGCGGCTGCGTTCGAACACGCCATCGAGTTGGCCCGCGTGCATGAAGCGGAGATTCACGCGCTGTACGTCGTCGACGTCGACGCTCTCGGGCTCAGCATGGGTGTCGAACAGGTCGACCGCATCCGTCAGGGGAAGTTCGGCGAGATGGAAGAAGTAGAAGCACGAGCCGCCAAAGCGACCGGCGAGATCGCCGACCTGGCCCGCGAGCACGGTGTCACGTGCGTCGAACACGTCTCGGCCGGCCGCCCACACACGGTCATCGCCAACTACGCCGAGAACCACGACATCGACCTCGTCGTGATGGGGAGCCACGGGCGCGCAGGCGTCTCACGGGCGCTCCTCGGGAGCGTCACGGAGCGGACACTGCGGTCTAGCAATCGACCGGTGCTCGTCGTGGACAGACGGAGCGAGGAGTAACCGATGACGAGCGAACAGCCACGTGACAGCGACGAGACCCCCCGGGCAACGGGAATCACCGCGCGCGTCCGAGACCACGTGCGCGAGCATCGCTCGGACATGGTGGTCGATCTCGCGTTCGCGGTTGGCTGGGTCACTGTCGTGACAGCCCTCTTCGAGTTGCTTCAGGGGCCGCAGTGGGCGTATCACCTCTGTCTGTTCGCGGGCGTCGTCGCGTACTTCGGCTTCTTCGGCTCGCTGGAGGCCGTACAGAACCGGTAAGCGGAAGACGGAACGAGACCCCGCTCGCGGCGACCGGGCTCGTTCGCTCGCTCTCGGTCAGAAGAAGTCGTGGACCTCGTCGCCGTACACCTCGGGCGCGACGTCGACGACGCCCTCGTCGTGGAGCGACGTGAAGAACGTCGCGTCGCTCCAGTAGTACTCGTCGAACACCGAGCGGGCGGTGACGTTCAACAGCGGCGGGAGCGCGGGGTCGTCACGCTCGACGAAGAGCGCGACGTTGAAGCTGTTCAGGCCGAGCGAGGCGTAGTACGAGAGCACGTTCACGAGCCCCTCGGCGAAGTCGTGGGTCACGTCGCCTCGGGGATCCGGAACGCCGGAGTGGATCTGGGCGGCGACGCCGACGAGGTGGCGGTGGTGCTTCGGGGCGAACGGGGCGAGCCAGTGGACGTTGCCCACTTCGGCGACGTAGCGGTCGCCGCCGCGTTCTTGAACCGCCAGCTCCGACCAGTACACCTCGTCGCTCGCGTCGTAGAAGTCGCGGGCGGCCTCCGCGACCCGCCGCTGTTCGTTCGTCCCGTGGTCGTCGACGAGCGTCTGCATGTGCGGGTGGATGAGGCTCGATCCCGCCGGCCTGAGGTAGTTCATGTTCACCGACGCGTAGCGCGCGTCGTCGTCGTGCTCGAAGACGTCGCGGACGTACTGGAAGGCCGCACAGAGCCCGTCGGCGAACTGCTCCGTGGTGAAGTCGTCGATGGGGACGAAGTGCTCCTCGGTCAGCGCCACCACGTTCGAGTACGCGCCGTAGGGGTTCAGGTTCGGGAACGACGTCGCCTCGCCGCTCTTGCCCCGTTCGGGACCGACCCAGTCGGGGTACTTCGGGGTGGCTTCCTCGACGGTGCCGGGACAGAAGAAACAGCCCTCGCTGTCGGTCACGGAGTCGTCGATGTGGGGCGACTCGGGCATGAGGAAGTTGTCCGTGACGACTCGGGCCGTGCGACCCGTCAGCGGGTCCACTCGGACTTCGGTCTCGACGGTCGTCTGCTCGAAGTCCTCGAGCGGACTGTAGAACGTCGCTTCCTGTACCGAGCGTTCGAATTCGATTGACATGAACGGGGCTTCGACGGGTCGGGTGAAAAGCGTAGCCCCGTTCGCGGTGCGCGTCGTCCGCCCGGTCTGCCCTCGACGCCGCCGCAGACTGGTGCTGTTCGACCTGCGGAGGTGGCGGGACGGGATTAGTTGCTGGCTGCCGCCCGCTCGTCGGCAGACGTGGGCTCCGTGAGCGGTCCCTGCCTGAGAACGGTCCGCGCTCCCGGCGTGAGTCGGTTGACGACCGCCTGCCCCTGCCGCTCGCGGTCGACCAGGCCATCGTCTTCCAGTCGGGAGAGGTGGTACGTGACCGTACTCGGGTCGCGGTCGACGCGCTCGGCGAGGCTCGACACGGTGTCGGCCGACTCCGCGAGCGCCTCCAGGATGGCTCGTGTCGACGCCGAACTCATGGCGAGTTCCAGCGTGTCGGGAGCGGAGCCGACCGGAAAGAAGTGACGTCTCCCCCGTCGTTTCTCGGACGTGACCAGCCCTCGGCGTTCGAGTACCTTGAGGTGATACCGGACCGTCGGCCTCGGGGCGTCGACTGCCGCGGCGTCGGTCAGCGCCGAGAGATACGTCCCTGGCTTCGTCCGGAGGTGGTCGTAGAGCGACGCCCGCGTTTCGTGTGTGATGTCAGCAGGTCGTGTGTCTGCGTTCATGAGTTCAACCTCGATCGGCGGCGTCGGCACTGCTCGACTCGGCTGCTGCTCCGACTGCCGGACATTCGGCACCGGCAGCGGTGGGGGTCAGGTGAGTGCCGTCCTGTTCCGCTCGCTGTCGACTCGAAGGGGTGAGAGTCCCAAAAACCGGGGCGTTCGTCTCAATCGTGTCGACCGTTTCGAACGGAAAACGGAACTGTTTCGAAGCGAGCATGCCCTTCGTATGCGGTGTTAACGCCGGATTAAACAGCGGAGCGGGGGTGGACCGTCGGTGGGAAACGCGACCCGATGGCATAGGGTCCCGGAACGAAGCAGCGTCGGTCGGTCGAGCAGAGACGGCTGGAACGGTTCCAGAGCGGGTCGGTGACAGCCCGTCGCCCGGCCCATCTGCGAGCCACTGGCGAGTGTACTTTCGGGTCCCTCTGCGCGTGCCGCCCCGACAGTCGATTTCGGTCGGTGAGAACGACCGCCGGGGGTTTCTGCGGTCGGCAGCGTACACGGCGTATGGTTCCGCAGCGCAACTCGACCCGTGCCGTCGGGTGGCTCCGCAGACATCGCCTCGCGGGCTTCTTTCTCCTGACGTTCGCACTCTCGTGGGGCGTGCCCCTCCTCGTCCTCACCACCGCTTCGCTCGTGGGGAGAGAGGCGACCGTCTCGGGCTACTCGCCACTGGCGTTCCTCGCCGTCTGGTCGCCGGCCCTCTCGGCGTTCGTCGTCGTCGGCCTCGTCGACGGTCGGGCGGGCGTCCGGGCGTACGGCCGACGCGTCACCGACGTTCGAGGCGAGTGGCGGTGGTACGGTGCCGTCCTCGTCGGCGTACCCGCCGCGTACTTCGTCGCGGCCGTCGTCGCGAGCGCGACCGGCGGACCGCCGGTACGACTCGGCTCGGGGTGGCTCGGGACGTTCGTGGCCGTGTCGTTCCTCCGACTGACCCAGGGGCCCGTCGAGGAACTCGGCTGGCGCGGGTTCGCACTGCCGCTCCTGCAGCGACGCTACAGTGGTCTCGCCGCGGGCGCCCTCCTGGGGCTGATCTGGGCGCTGTGGCACGCACCCGCGCTCGTCGTCGCGACGGCCGAGTTCGCCCGCGGCGGGCCGCTCCTCCCGGGCCTGGTTCGTCTCTTCGTCACGCTCGTCGCGACCTCTGTCGTGTTCACCGTCGTCTACAACGGCTCGGAGGGGAGCGTCCCGCTCGCCGTGGGCTTTCACTGGCTGACGAACCTCGCGTACCCCTGGGAGTCGACGACGACCGTGCCGCTCGCACAGGACGTCGTGTTCGTCCTCGTGGCGCTGTTCGTCGCCGTCACGGTCGGCCGCCGGTACCTGGGTCGGGAGCATCTCGCGACGACGGTGTACGGGGCGAGAGAGCGGGGGGATTTTTCCACCGGGCACCCGGCCTTCGAACCATGAGCTGTATCTTCTGCCGTATCGTCGACGGCGACCTCCCGAGTCGAACCGTCTACGAGAGCCGCGAGGCACTCGCGTTCCTCGACGCGAACCCGCTCACGAAGGGGCACACACTCGTCGTCCCGAAAGCCCACTACGAGACGGTGGGCGACCTCCCACTCGAGACGGCGGGCGCGGTGTTCGAGGCGGTCAGCGCCGTCACGCCCCGCGTCGAGCGAGCGGTCGACGCCGACGCCACGACCGTCGCGGTGAACAACGGCGAGGCCGCGGGACAGGAGGTCCCACACACGCACGTCCACGTCGTCCCGCGTTTCGAAGGCGACGGCAACGGACCGATCCACCGGCTATTCTCGAGTCGACCGTCGCTCTCCGACGCGGAACTGGACGAGGTCGCGGCCGCGATTCGAGACGTGGAGGAGTGACGCGGTCGCCGCCCGAGCGACGACCGCCACTCGAGCGACGTGGTCGTCAGAGTGCCCACTCCCACACGGTTCCGGTTCTCGTACACGGAGAACGGTCGAGTAACCTATCCCCCTCACCGACCTCTCTCTACACATGACACTCGACGAACTCGACGACTACGGGATGGTCCGGATGACCGACGAAGAGATCACCGGCTACCTCGCGAGCCAAAGCGTCGGCGTGCTCGGCCTCTCCGCCGAGAGAGCGCCGAGTCTGCGCCCGATGTCCTTCGGGTTCGACGGCGACTCGCGGCTGTACTTCCTGTACGTCCTCGGCGAGGAGAGCCGCAAAGCCGAACTGAGCGCGACGGACGAGTACGCGCGTTTTCTCGTCTACAGCGCCGAGACGCCGTTCAACTGGCGGAGCGTCCTCCTCACCGGCCGACTGAGCGAGGTGCCCGAGGAGGACGTCGAACGCGCGGAGGACGTCCTGACCGGCGCGTGGCGACCCGACGTGTTCGAGCGTGCCAGCCAGGTCGAGGCGACCCGCCTGTACCGCTTCGATATCGAGGAGCGCACGGGTCTGAAACACCTCGGGCTCCCACCAGGGTTCGAAGACCAGCGGACCGAGTGACGTGCGCGACGTCGACGGTACCTCCGTCCGGTCGGATCCACCCTGCATCTGAAGGCCGAACTCCTTACCGGCTACGTCGTGTTGGATGTAACACGACGCTCTCGAAACCGCGGATCGAGCGCTGCCGAACGAGAGGGAAGCGACGGTCGACGCCGACACCGGGTACGGCCGTGCTCCCTCACGGCCTGCGCCGGTCCGTCTCTCCGCGTCACCCACAATGTCCTACTCAGATCGACTCCGAGAATCCTCGGCGACGTACGCCCATCTCGGGTGGTGGCTGTTCGTCGTCGGTCTCGTCGCGAGCGCAGCGTTCGTCGCCTGGCACGTCGTCGGAATAATCGTCCTCGGCGTGTTCGGGTACTACGCGATGCGGCCGATCCGTGACCGGGTCGAGTCCCTCGTGGACTCGCGGCGCATCGCGGCCGTCGCGACGGTCTCGGCCGTACTCGTCCCGATCGTCTTGCTCCTGTTCTACCTGGTCGCACGGGCTATCAGTCGCCTCCAGCAGGTCGCCCACCCGCTCAAGCCCGCCTCGTTCCTCGGCCAACTGAACGTCCTCGGCTCGCTCAACCCCGAACAGCGCCAACAGGTACGGACGCTCCTCTCCGACCCGATGTCGGTCCTCGGCGGGTCCGGATCCTCACTGTTCTCGAACGTCGACCTCGCCACCCAGGCGATGGGCGCGATCACCGGATTCCTGATGCTGATCGCGCTCGCCGTGACGCTCTCGTACGTCCTGCTCGCGAGAGACCACGGACTCTCGACGACGTTCGTCGACCTCGTCGGCGGCCGCGACACGACGGTGTACGCGTACGCCGCTGCCGTCGACGAGGACCTCGAGTCGGTGTTCTTCGGGAACTTCCTGTTCGCGATGTTCATGGCCGTCGTCGCGGTGGTCGTCTACTGGGCGACGAACCTCTTCGCCCCCGGGGAACTGGCCGTCCCGCTGGTGCTCGCGCTCGGGCTCCTGACGGGCATCGCGAGCCTCATCCCGATCGTCGTGGGTAAGCTCGTCTACGTCCCCGTCCTCGGGTATCTCGCGCTCCAGGCGCTCCGTTCGGGCGGTGCGGAACTCGCCTTCGTCGGTGTCGTCGCCGTCGTGTACGTCCTCGTCCTCGACTTCATCCCGCAGGCGCTCGTCCAGCCGTACCTCTCGGGGCGTCGCCTCGACACGACGCTCCTGCTGTTCTCGTTCATCATCGGTCCGATGGTATTCGGCTGGTACGGCTTCTTCCTCCTGCCGATCCTGATGGCCCTCCTGCTCGAAGCGGTCCGTCTCGTCCTGCCGGAGCTCCTGCGCGGCGAGCGACCCCGCCCGTCGGTGTCGGTCGAGACGGACCCAGGGACGAATCCACGAGAAGAGCGCGACGACGTCCCCGGTCAGAGCGAGACGGCCGGCGACGACTGACCCTGCCGGCTCGACGCTCGGCGAACCACGCTCGACAACCCCGGCGACCCTCGAACGTGCGATGGCGGCGCTTCACGTCGGATCGCCGCGTTCGAGTGACAGACGGTGGTGTCGAACACGAAGACGAGGGTCGGCATCGACAGGAGCGTCCCTGCTCGGCGGGGCGCTCCTCGGGCTCGCACACTCACCACCGTCGTCGCTCCTCGGGCTGTCACGCAGCCCCAGCGAGGCGTCCTCTATGAGTTCCGTTCACGTCGGTCTTCTGTCCGAACTCTCCCCCTGCTAGAACGCTCTCCCTGTCAGCTCGGCGGTCGTTCTACGTTCCAGTGAGTCGGATGCCGGAGTGCCGCTGTGGTTGTGAGGTGTGGACGGTCCCTACCACGAGTCGAACCGCCCGTGGTCGAACGTCTTGCGCTGCCGACGCAGGTACTCACGCTGCGTGGCGAAGACGGCGCGCTCGAAGGAGGTGTCGGCGTCGAGACGGTCGCGAACCCGGTCGAGCGTCCACCGCGCGGGCGTCCGGTCACGGGCGACGCGTGCGGTGAGCGGCGCGAGGACCTCGGTCGCGCGGCCGGGCTCGAACCCGACCGCCTCCAGTCCCTCACGCGCACACGTGAACAGGTCGTCGAACAGCGCGTCGGTCGAGGTCGTCCGCTCGCCCGTACGGTCGATCCACTGGAGGTCGGCCTCCAGCCCGTCGGCCGCGGCTGCGTAGAAGTTGTCGCGCGCGTCGGCCCAGTCGAGTTCCGCGACTGGGTGCTCCATGCGTGGCAGGCCGGTCATGAGGCCGGCGAACAGCCCGAGGAACGCGACGCTGTCGCGTATCGTCGGCTGTCCCGGGAGGGGACGGAACTCGATGCGGACGTTCGCGGGTCCGACGAGCCCCTCGTCGAAGACGGGACGGATCCAGCGCCAGTAACTGCCGTGCTTGTGGGTGAAGTGCGTGAGCCGGTCCGGATCGTCGGGCTGGACCGGGAGGATCGTCGGGTCGTCGACGATGGAACCGACCGCGTCCGCGACCGACTCGACGTCCTCGGGGAAGGCGACTTTCGGCGTCGCGTCCTCGTCGTTCATGACGCTCTCGAAGATGCCGATGCGGTTCTCCATCCGACAGTCGTCGAGGATCGTCTCCGCGCTGGCGTCGTCGTAGAGGTCCGGGGGGAACAGCGGGGAGTTGACCCCGAGCGCGAGCAGCGGTCCCGCGACCCGGAGCGCGTAGCCGAGGTACTCGGGGAGGTCGGTCGCCGTCGGGACGACGTAGTGCGGCTGGATCGATGTCGTGAGACTGTTCAACAGCGCCGTCTCGCCCTGATGGGTGACGTGTGGCGCGTCCAGCTTCGTGTCCGCCGCCTGCCCCTGTGCGTGGTAGCGGGCGACGTCGACCATGTTCGTCGCGAGCGGCGTGGCGCCGCTCTCTTCACAGTCGGTGAGATACGCGACGGAGCCCTCGTCGGCCGGAATCGTCCACACCCCATCGCTCACCAGCTGCTCGCCCGGCCCGAGGAGGCGGTCGCTCGCCGCCTCGAACCGCGCTCGCAGCTCCACCGCGACCGCGTCGAGTCCGCCGGCGGAGAGCGGCTGTGGACTGGTCTGGAACTCTAGCTGGTGGCGACCGATCTCCTCCTCACAGCCCGGCAGGTCGTCGGGGGGCGACGAGACCGTCGTGAGGGCCCCGTCTTCGTCGACGGCGTAGCACTCGTGCTCCAGTCCGACCGTGCGAACATCGCTGTCGAACTCCCCTTCTGCCACCGCATCGAGCAACCACTCTCCCTCTTGGCGCACCCGCGCGTCGAACGCCGCAGGGTCCCGCGTGCAGATGGCTTCGACTCGCGACGCTAGTTGTCGCGCATCCATAACGATTTATTGGCGACGAACTGCCTTCAGCCGGAGCCCTGCACCTGCGGGGTCGTCGCGCTACCGCGAGGAGGTCTCCGCTACCGCGAGGAGGTCTCGTCGACGCCGGAGCGGTCAACGCTGGAGTCGTCCGCGGCGGTGAGGTCGTGGGTGATGGCCTCGCCCGTCTCGGCGTCGAACAGGTGCACCATCTCGCGGTCGACCACGATCTCCGTCCGCTGACCAGCCGCCTCGTAGGTGTCCATGTCGGGCATGGGCGGGATGCTCATCAGCAGACGCTCTTCGGACTCCGTCGCTCCCGTCCCGGTGCCGTCTTCGGCGTCGGCGTCCTCCATGCCTCCCCGGTCGGTTGTCGTTCCGCCGTCGGCTGTCGTTCCGCCGTCGGCGGTCGCTTGCGACGAGCCGGACGGTACCTGTGTGGTGCGCTCGTCGACCAGCACGGTGTAGACGTAAATGTCGTCGCCGACGGGTTCGAGTACGTCCGTCTCGACGGGAATGGGTTGAGACGGGGTCCCGTCCATGTCCGACGCGTCCGCGGCACCGACGGGACCGGAGTCGGTCTCGAACGTGGCGTCCGCGGCGATGGTGACGTCCTCCGGGCGGACGCCGACCGTCACGTCCTGTCCGGGTTCCGTGTCCGGGAGGTCCCGCTCGACGTCGAGCGTGAAGTACGCCGTCTCGACGCCGGATTCGGTGAGCGTTCCCTCGATGAAGTTCATCGAGGGCGACCCGATGAAGCCAGCGACGAACTGGTTCGTCGGACGGTAGTAGCACGTCAGCGGCTCGGCGAACTGCTGGAGCTCCCCCTTGTTCATCACCGCGATGCGGTTCGACATCGTCATCGCCTCCTCCTGGTTGTGCGTGACGTAGATGATGGTCGCGTCGAGTTCCCGGTGGAGCTGCTGGAGCTGCGTCCGCATGTGCACCCGGAGTTTCGCGTCCAGGTTCGCCAGCGGCTCGTCCATCAGGAACACCGACGGGTCGCGGATGATCGCACGCGCGATGGCGACGCGCTGTTGCTGCCCGCCGCTCATCTCGTCGGGCATCCGGTCGAGCATGCCGCCCATCTGGACCATCTCGGCGGCCTCGTCGACCCGGCGGTCGATCTCGTCTTTGTCGACGTTGCGGAGGCGGAGCCCGTAGCTGATGTTGTCGTAGACGTCCATGTGCGGGAACAGCGCGATGTTCTGGAACACCATCGCGATGTCCCGCTCCTTCGGGGGGAGGGACGTGACGTCCTCGCCGTCGATGTAGATGGAGCCGGACGTCGGGTCGGTGAGCCCGGCGACCGTCTCCAGCGACGTGGACTTCCCACAGCCCGACGGGCCGACGAGCGTGACGAACTCGCCGTCCTCGATCTCGAGGTTCAGGTTTCTGACCGCCGTTTCGTCTCCGTACTCTTTCGTGATGTCGTCGTAAGTTACGTCTCCCATAGTGGGTCACTCCTTGAGGCCGCCAGCGGTGAGTCCGCTGACGATTTTCTCCTGTGCGACGACCACGATGATCGCGATGGGGATGACCCCCACGAGGCTCGCGGCCGCCATGAGGTTGTACGAGGTCTGGAACCGCCCCTGGTAACTGAGGAGACCCCAGACGATTGTCGCCCAGTTCTGCACCCGGCCGTCGGTCATCAAGAACGCGAAGAAGTACTCGTTGTACACCGCGATGAACGTCAACACGCCCGCGGTCGCGACTCCCGGCGCCGACAGGGGCATGATGACCTTGACTAGCGCTCCGAGCCGCGAGTTCCCCTCGACGCGCGCGGCGTCCTCTAGGCCGTCGGGGATCTGACTGTAGAACGTCGTCAGGATGAATATCGACAGCGGGAGGAACAGCGCGGTGTACGGGAGCACCATCGACCCCGGCCCGTTGAACAGCATCGGACTGGTCACGGCGGACCCTCCGGGGAGGGTGAAGAACGTGATGTTCGCCGTGAACAGCTCGAACAGCGGGAGGAGGAAGGCCGCCGGTGGGAAGTAGCTGATGGCGAGGAAGATGAGCATCAGCGGCGTCCGACCGGGGAACTCGAACCGGCCGAACGCGTAGCCGGCGAGGCTCGCGAGCACCAGCACGAGTGCGGTGGTGAACAGCCCGATGACGATGCTGTTGAACATGTAGAGGTGGAACGGCACCTTGGTGAACACCGTTACGAACGCCTCGGGGTTGAAGCCGTTCGGCAGCAGGCCGACGTCGGTGAGTTCGCCGCTCGGCGTCAACGCGAGCACCAGGAGCCAGTAGAACGGGAACAGCGTCGTGACCAGGAACGAGAGGGCGACGACGTAAAACAGCGCCCGGTAGGTTCGATCCGGGTTCTGCATCGCTCCGCTCGCCCACCGCTGGAGGGCGTTCTTGTCGTTCTCGGCGTCGTTCGTCGCCATCAGATCCCACCTCCGCTGCCCTCGACGTCGGCGAATTTGATGATGTAGATGGACACCACCGCGGCGATGATGCCGGCGGTGACGAACGCGACGGTCGCCGCCGAGGCGTACCGGCTCGCGCTGAACGACTGGACGACCAGACACGACAGCGACGGGACCGTGCTACACGACGAGACGGTGTCGATGAGCCCGTAGACGCGCATCGCGCCGATGGTCCGGAACAGCATCGCGACCAGGACCGACGGGAGCACGAGCGGGAGCGTGACCGTCCGGAAGCGCTCGATCTTCGACGCGCCCGCGACGTCCGCGACGTCGTACAGCGACCGGTCGATGCTCTGCAGCCCCGCGAGGATGATGAGCGCCATGAACGCGGACGTCTTCCAGACGTCGGCGACGATGACGATGATGAGCGAGTCGACGCTGTTCGCTTGCGGCGTCGCCGAGAAGAGGCCGAGTTGATGCAGCGGTTCGACGAGGAAGCCGACCGTCGGCTGGAACAGGAGGTAGAAGATCATCCCCTGAATGACGATGGGCACCGCCCACGGGAGGATGATGGCCACGCGCGCCCAGCGGCGTCCCCTGAACTCCTGATTCAGCACGAGCGCCTGTCCGAATCCGAGCAGCGTCTCGAAGAGGACGCTGACGACGGTGAAGATGACCGTCACGGTCACCGCGCTCGTAAAGGGCTGGCTCAGGTCGAAGAAGGGCCGCGGGAGGGCGGCGTTGCGGTTCCCCAACAGCAGGTCGACGTAGTTCTGGAGGCCGACGAACGCGCCGAGGCGTTCGGAGCCGTAGAGGACGTCCGCGTGCAGCGACATCTGGAACGTCCGAAGCAGCGGCCAGAACGCCACGACGCCGAAGACGAGCAACCCCGGAAGGAGGAGGAGGTAAGCGAACTGCGTGTCGCTCAGGTTCTCGACCCACCGCCGCGGGCTGGGGAGCGTCCCCGAGAATCGGCTGCTGGTGTCGGTCGACATCTCACGACCCTCCGCCGGCGGTGCCGTTCTGGGACGTCCCGCCCTGTTGAGCCGTGTCCGGTCGGTCCGATGCTGCCTCGATGACGTTGAGCTGTCGTTCGAGCGTCTTCATTGCCTGTGTCGGCGTGGCTTCGCCGCTGAACGCGGCGTTTGCTTGCTGGGCGATCTTCGTCGACTCCTGCGGCCAGGCGACGGTCACGGGCCGGGGGACGGAGTTCTCGACGGTCAGCCGGAGCGTGTCGAGATATCGCCCGACGACCGGCACCTGCTTCGCGCGTTCCGACCCGAACAGCTCGGGTCGCGGCGGGAGCCAGCCGAGCGTCTCGAAGAGGAACAGCTGGAACTCCTCGCTGACCATCGCCTCCATCACCTCCAGAGCCTGCTGTTTGTTCTGCGCCTTCGGATTGAGACAGATGTGCCATCCCCCGAGCGAGGACATGGTACCGCCGTATCCCTCGATCGACGCCTCCTCCTCTCGGACACCGTAGGGGATGGGCATGACGCCGAGGTCTTCGCCGAACTCCCCCTCCGCACCGTTGATGGCGATGGCGTACGGCCAGTTGCGGTGCATCACGGCACGCCCGCCCGTGAACGGCTTTCGCGAGGGTTCCTCCGTCCACTGGAGGACGGCCCGAGGTGCGATGTTCCCGGCGATGGAGTCGAGCGTGTCGGGCGCGTCGCCGTGGATGAACGAACGGACCATCTTCGTCGCCTGGATCACGGGGTCGCTGTTCACCGTCACGGGCCGCTCGTCGACCGGGCCGAAGAGGTTCTCTTTCGGCCCGAAGTACGACCCGCCCCAGGTCCCGGTGAACTCCTTGAAGTCACAGCAGGAGAGCCCCTCGTAGGCCTTCGCCTGGAAGGTAAACCCGTACGTCGTCCCCGTCTGCTCTTGCGTCTTCTTCGTCACCTTCGAGAACCGCTCCCACGACATGGGCGTGGTCGCCCACTCCTCCTCTTCGGGGGCGAATCCGGCCTCCTCCACGAGGTCCTTCCGGTAGAGGATGGAGCCGGTCGTCGGGAAGAGGGGAACGCCGTAGACGTCGCCGTTACGGTCCTCCAGCGACTGGACGAACGTGTCGAAGTACTCGTCCTGGACGGTCTTCGCCAGCTCGGGTCTGAGCTCCGAGACGTTCGCGAGCTGGTTCCGGACGATGAACGGAATCGCCCACCCGCTGTCCATCATGAACAGCGAGGGCTGTTCGAGGTTCGCCGACAGCCACCGGTTGTACTGCTGCTTCCGAGCGCCGGTCGAGGCGGCACCCGCGATGGCGCTCAGCTCGACGTCCTCCGAGAGCCCGACCTCGTGGAGCTTCGACTGAATCGCGTCGAGGTTGTTCTTCACGTCGGTGTTCGCCGCGATCTGGACTGTGCTCGGCGGAGTCTGACCGCGCGCCAGACAGCCCGTGAGGCTCCCACCGACGGCGACACCGGCGGCGCCGGCCGCCTTCAGCAACTGCCGCCGGCCGACTGATCGTGATCGGTCGGTCGCCTGGCCGTCACGCTCGGACATGAGGGACACTCCCGGAGAGGGGACTGCCGCTTCGACCGAGATTTCTTCTTACGTATGACATGTACGTTCGTGATTCACCGTGTCAAACGATTGTGTCGTGCCTATCCCCTGTGCTTGCGAGGTCAAGCCCAAGACTCGGGTGAGGGTTGCCAGCGCGCGTGTCGTGCTCGACGCTCGGGCAGAAGACGCGGGAGCGGCGAACGGAGCGAGGTTCGAGACGGGACGAAAAACGCGCTGACCGAAAGAGCTACCGCCGCAGTTGTCGACCAGCCAAGTCCATGACGACTATCGTCATCGGCTCGATTCCGGCCGAGGAGTTCGCTCTGAACCACACGCTGGAATCGATCCCGGGGGTGAACTTCGAATGCGAGCGAATCGTCGAGAGCGGTGACGACGCGATCATGCCGTTGCTGTGGGTGCGAAACGCCGACGAGGAGTCGCTCGAGCGTGCCTTCGAAGAGGACCCGAGCGTCGGGACCGTCACGCGACTCGCCGCGTTCGAAGACGAGCGCTTCTACCGGATGGACTGGATTCAACACGTCCGTCTCCTCTTGCAGATGCTCACCCACTCGGACGCCACCATCCTCGAAGCGTACGGACGAGAGGGAGAGTGGCGACTGCGGGTGCTGTTTCCCACCCGTGATAGCTTCTCCGGGACCCACGAGTTCTGCCACGAACACGGACTCGCGTTCGACATCGAGTCGATCCGCGACATGGAGGAACAACCCTCCGGACGGTACGGTCTCACCGACGCTCAGTACCGGGCGCTCGTGGAGGCTGTCCGACGGGGGTACTACGACGTCCCGCGAGGGGAGACGCTCACCGAGATCGCCGCGGACCTCGACGTCTCTCACCAGGCCCTCTCCGAACGCCTCCGACGCGGGACCAAGTCGCTCGTCGAGGACACGCTCCTGGTCGGTCTCCCCCCCGAATTCCGCTGAACCTGGCCGCCGCGGGCAGGCCGGATCCGGCCGCCAGGGCGTGTCGAATCCGGCGCTTCGGCCGACCCTCGCGGACAGGACGCGACCAGGCACGAGCAAGCAGCAGCGACTCTTCCGGACGGGCCGTGGGTGTGTATGCGATGGCATACCAGTTCACGGAAGACGACCGCGACAAGCGAGTTGTTACCGCCGAGGGCCATCACGTCGGGTCGGTCCAGTCAATCGACGGTACTCGCGCACGGGTCGACCGTAGCGAGGGCGACAGCCTCACCGACAAGATCAAGGGGATGCTCGGCTGGGACGACGACGACGCCAACGAGATCCGCGACGAACACGTCGACCGGTCCGACGAAGAGCAGGTCTACCTGCGTCAGCACTGAGCGTTCGACCGGTTCGACTGCGCCGACCGCGCCGACCGGTGACGCTGACTGACAGCTAGTAGTCCGGCGGCGCGTACACGTTGACCGTCTCTAGCGGCGCCGACCCCGTGTTCGTTATCTCGTGCGTCTCTCCCGGTTCGATGAGGAGCAGCGCACCCGGTTCGAGGGTGAGCGACTCGTCCTCGACGGTGGCCGTGCCGCTTCCCGAGACGACGTAGAGCCACTGGTCGCTCGCGGCGTGGGCGTTCTCCGGGCCGCCGGTCGACTGACCGGGGTCGAGGACCATCGTCGCCGCCTGTGAGCGGTCGGTCCCGCCGACGACGTCGAAGAAGCCGCGCATGGGCGTCGTGTCGATGCGTTGCATCGTGCGGGAGGCTCGGCCCGGACGAGCAAAACGCTTGCCCGGCGGTGCTGGCGGTCACGACGGGCGTCCGGACGTACGAACTCACCGAGACCAGTGGGGAGGTCACCGAGATCCTGCGACAACTCGAACGGTTCACGCCGCTCATCGAGGACTGAGCGCGGACGCGACCGCGGATGTGCTGGATCGAACCGAGCGAGCACGGTCACGACGTCACCAGGCCCAGCAGCCGCACCACGCCGAGAAGCGTCGCCACCGCGGCGACCGTGGTCACGAGGATGGTCGCGGAGGCGAGGTCGGCGTCGCCGCCCAGTTCGTTCGAGTAGATGTACGTCGAGACGGCCGTCGGCATCGCGAGCATCAGCACCCCGGCGCGGAGCGTCGTCGGCGAGGCGGCGAGCGCGGCGAACACCGCCACCGCGACGATCGGCATGAGGAGCAGCTTCACCGCCGCGACCGCACCGATCGTCGGCGGGTCGACGAGGCCGTTCTCGGCGGTGAGCGACGCGCCGACGGCGAGCAGTGCGATGGGGAGCGCGACCGCCCCCGTGGCTCCGAGGATCGCGTGGGCCGCGTCCGGGAGTTCGACGCCGACGGCGGCACCGGCGAGTCCGAGTCCGAGCGCGACGAGGACGGGGTTGCGAGCGACGCCGCGCAGTTCGTCGACGGGGTTCGCCTCGGCGCTGGTGATGCGTGTCAGCAGGAGAACCGTGAGCGTCACCTGGACGAGCGATCCGACCCCGAGGACGACGCTCGCCTTGCCCGCCGTGACCCCACCGAACGTCGCCGCGACGAGCGGCAGGCCGAGAAAGCCCATGTTGCCGTGGTACGACTGGACGACGGCGACGCCCCGCCGTGCGGGTACCGCGCGGCTGCGATGGACGAGCCAGCTCACGCCGGCCACGGCGAGGAGGACCGCGGTGACCCCGCCGACGAGTTGCCAGACGAGGACGTCCGAGAGCGCCCGACCCACGGTCGACTCGAAGACGAGCGCGGGGAGCGCCACGTAGAAGGCGACCGAGGTGAGCGCGTCACGTCGACGCGGCGTCAGGAGCCCGACTGCCCGAGCGCCGACGCCGGCGGCGAGCAGGACGAGCATGTAGCCGAGCTGCGTCGCGACGCTCACGACCTCCGCTTCCGCGAGCGGACGGATGGACGTTGCGGTCTCGCTCACACCGTGAGTGCGAGCCAGTCGAACAGCTGTGTTCGGAACCGCCCCTCCGCAGGTCGCGAGAAGCGGTGACCCTCCCCGGCGAACACCGAGCACAACACGTCGACATCGAACGCCGCCGTCGCGTCGAGGCTGTCCGCGAGCGCGACCGACTCGTCGTCGGCCCCGTGAAAGAGCGCGACCGGAACGTCGAGTCGGGTGGTCACGTCGTCGAACGCGTACCGCTCGAAGTCCGCGAAGAACCGCTCGTCCACGGTGTGGCCGGTGTCGTAGGCGAACTCCCCCTCCCGTTCGACGACGGCCCGCATCCCCGTCGAACGCGCGGTTGTACGTCAGCGGCGCGCGGCCCGCGACGGCCCGTATCCGCCGGTCGGAGTCGACCGCGGCGTGGAACGCCGTCTTCGCCCCGAAACTCGACCCGACCAGCGCGTACGAGGGCGCGTCGAAGTGCGCGAGGACGGCCCGGAGATCCGCGACCTTCGAACTCAGGGTCTGGTCGACGCACTCGCCCGCCGCCTCCCCACAGCCGCGAA
>JBEPYA010000036.1:0-21213 GCA_041641615.1 Salinigranum sp.
GGCGACCCAGACGTAGAAGGTCGTCACCGGGTCGAGGTCACTCGGGCTGACGTAGAGGTTCAGATGCGCGTAGAACACGCCGGCCAGCGCCATGATGAGGCTCCCGAGTACGAACGACTGCATCTTGTACCGGTAGGTGTGCTTGCCGAGCGCGCGCGCCAGGTCCTCGTCCCCCCGAATCGTCCGGAGGACCCGCCCCCACGGCGAGCGGTGTGCCCGCCTGAGGATGGCGTAACTCGCGCCGACGAACGTCACGACGACGACCACGTTCAAAAGCGCGCTCCAGAACGGTTCCTCGAAGACGAGTCGCGTCCCGGGGAGCGGCTGGATGAAGACGCCCGGCAGTTGCTGTGGCAGGGTTTCGAGCACTGGCCACCCCTCGAAGAACGTCGGGATGCCCCGGACGCCGGCGCTGCCGTTCGTCACCTCGCGCTCGTTGAGGACGATGAGCCTGACCACCTCGGCGAGGCCGAGCGAGGCGATGGCGAGGTAGTCCGCTCGCAGGCGCAGCGTCGGGATGCCGATGGCGATTGCCAGCACGGCGGCCAGCACCAGCGCCACGACCAGTCCGAGGATGGGCAGGAACTGCCCCGCCACGGGCGACGAACTGGCGCTCATGAGCGCGGTCCCGTACGCCCCGATGCCGAAGAAGGCGGCGACGCTGAAGTTGATGAGTCCGGTGAACCCCCACTGGGAGTTCAGCCCGAACGAGAGCAGCGCGTACATGCCGGCGAGACCGACCAGGTACAGGAAGTACGCCGGCGCGAGCACCCCGGTCAGCAGGCCGAGGACGAGCAACACAGCGAAGGCGGTGATGGCTGCGACGACGCCGCGTTCGGGGGTCGTGAGGTCCGCCCAGTACCCCCGTGGGTCGCTGAGGACGCTCATCTCAGGCGCCCTCTCCGGCGATGCCGCGCGGTCTGACGAGCAGGACCGCGACCATGATGACGAACGCGATGGCGTTCGCATACTCGATACCGATGGGGATGGCGAACGTGTCCGGGACGAGCGGGAGGAGTTCGCCCAGCTGCCCCAGCACGGGCGTCAACTGGTTTATCATCCCGATGAGGAAACCGCCGAGCATCGCTCCGTAGACGGAGCCGATGCCGCCGAGGATGACCGCGGCGAAGATGAGCAGGAGGAGGTTGAACCCCATGCGCGGCGAGAGCTGGTTGTACAGCCCGAGGAACACCCCACCCGAGCCGGCGAGGCCGGCACCGATGATCCACGTCCAGAGTTTCACGCGGTCGGTCCGGATGCCGCTGACGCGCGCGAGGTCGGGGTTGTCCGCCATCGCTCGCATCTTGCGCCCGAGGTCGCTGTACTGGAGCAGCGTGTGCAGTCCGCCGACGAGGACGAACGCCGTGACGACGATGGCCACGTCGTGCTGTGTGACGCGGATGCCGTAGGGCAACAGCGCCTCAATGGGGCGTAGCGTCTGGACGTCGTAGCGCGTGAAGTCCGCGCCGAAGCCTATCTGGATGACGGCCCGGTAGACGAAGGCGATACCGATGGACGTGATGAGCAGTTCGATGGAGCCGGCGTCCATGCCGTCGTAGACTACCTTCTCCGTGAGGACGGCGACGACGGCCGCCACGACGATACCGACCACCAGCGCGACGAAGAACCCGAGCGGCAGGCCCAGGATGCCGGCCCCGAGTCCGCCGGTCGCCCCGAACGTCACGAGCGCGGCGTAGGCACCGACGGTCATCGTGTCACCGTGGGCGAAGTTCGCGAAGTTCGCGATGCTGTAGATCAGCGAGAGCCCGATGCTCCCCAGGACGATGATGCTGCTGAACACGAGCCCGCTTGCCAGGTAGTCGACCACCATGATCCGGTCAGGACTCGATGAAGCCGGTGCCGACGTACTCGTGGTCTTGGACCGTCTGAATTTGCAGGAAGCCCACGGGGTCGCCGTCCTCGTTAAAGTCGATGGGGCCGCTGACGCCCTGGTAGTCGACGTCGCTCGGACCGCCGCCGTCTGCGAGAATCTGGCTCGCGGCCTCGAAGGAGGTGACCTGTTCGCCCTCCGGGCGCGACACCTCACGGACCGTCTCCTGCAGGGCGGCACCGGTGAACTCGTCGGCGGCCTGGATGGCCAGCGCGGCGTTGACGACGCAGTCGTACGCGTAGGCCGACCACGAGGTCGGCTGCTCGCCGTAGGCCTCCTCGAACTCCGCGGCGAACTGCTGGTAGTTCTCCTCCTCGACGGGCGCCGACGGCACGACGATCTTCATGCCGTCGATGCTGCCCTCCGGGGTGTTCTCGAGGACGTTGTCCCCGGAGACCGAGTCGGCGCCGTAGAACTGGGCCTCGTAGCCCGAGGAGAACGCCTCGTTGACCATCGTCGCGAACTCCGCCTGGTAGGTGATGAACAGCCACGCGTCGGCGCCGGCGCTGTTCATCTCGGAGACCACACTGGAGTACGACTGCTGTTCCTGGTCGTGAGGGTTGTTGTAGGCGATTTCACCGTCCCACGCGTTGACGAAGGCGTCGGCCAGACTCTGTCCGTAGTCGTTGTTGACGTAGGTGAGTGCGACCGAGTCGTAGCCGTCGTCGGAGATGATGTTCGACAGAGCGGTGGACTGCGTGCGCCCGGTCGGCGACATCCGCAGCAGGCCGGGGAAGTCCGTGAGGCTCAATCCCGTGGAGTTCTGACTCAGTTGGACCACGTCGGTCCCCTGAACGACGGACTCGTAGATGGCCAGCGAGACGCCCGAACCCACCGCGCCGATGAGGAACGGCACCCCGTCCTGGTTTACCAGCTTCTGGGCCGCAGAGACACCGCCCTGTGGCTGGCTCTCTGAGTCCTCGACGGTGATGGCCAGTTCCCGACCGTCGATGCCGACCGCGTTGACCGCCTCCAGTGCGAGGTCCTTCCCGCGCTGGTTGCGTTCACCGAACGCCGACAGCGACCCGGTCAGTGAGTTGACCATCCCGATGGTGTAGGGGCCACCCTCCGAACCCCCGCTCTCGCTCTCGGTCTCGGTTTCGGCTTCGGTTTCCTCCGAGCCACCGTCGGTGGAGCCGCCGTCGCTGCCGCCGTCTCCACTGCCACCATCGCCGCTACCACCACCGCCGCCGCCCTCGCTTCCTCCGTCGTCCGTGGTTCCCGCGCAGCCGGCGAGGCTAGCGAGGCCGACGAGGCCGGAAAGTTTGACGAGGTCCCTGCGCGTCCAGTTTTGCATGCGAGTCGGTTTCATGACGAACTATCACGTGGTATCGAGAGCCCGAGCTTATAGATGAAACCGCCCATGGTAGGGACCGACAGACAGTGTGTCGCGTCCCACGGGAGCGCCCTCATCGCCGGCGGTAGTTTGATTCACGCGAGGGACGGCTGGATAGTATGGTAGGGTCCACCCTTTAGAGGAGACGCCCGGTAGGGTGTGGTATGATACCGCCCATTGCGAGCAACTTCGTCGCGGGGGAAGAGCCGGAGACGGCGCTCGAACACGTCCGGGAGCTGAACGAGCGCGGCGTCAAGGGCATCCTCAACCTCCTCGGCGAACACTACCACGACCGACCGCCGGCGGACGAGGACGCCGACGCCTACGTCGATCTCGTCGAGACCATCGGCGAGTCGGGCGTCGACGCCTGCATCTCGGTGAAGCCCTCGCAGATCGGCCTCGACGTCTCTCCCCAAGCCTTCGAGGAGAACCTCGCGCGGATCGTCGACCACGCCTCGGAGCGAGGGGTGTTCGTCTGGATCGACATGGAGGACCACACGACGACGGACGTGACGCTCGACGCCTACGAGCGCCTCGCCCGTGAGACGGGGGGGATGGTTGGGGTGTGTACCCAGGCGAACCTCAAGCGGACGGGCGAGGACCTGAAACGGCTGGCACCGCTCCCCGGCAAGGTTCGGCTGGTCAAGGGCGCGTACGACGAACCGAAGGAGATCGCGTACAAGAAGAAGAGCGAGGTCGACCGCGCCTACAGAGAGTACCTCGAACTCATGTTCCGCGAGTTCGAGGGCGGCGTCGCCGTAGGGAGCCACGACCCCGCGATGATCGACCACGCGCGCGAACTCCACGCCGAGTACGGCACCGACTTCGAGGTGCAGATGCTGATGGGCGTCCGCGAGAGCGCGCAGTTCGACCTCGCCGACGAGTACGAGGTCTGGCAGTACATCCCATACGGCTCGAAGTGGTTCTCGTACTTCTATCGGCGGATCAGGGAACGAAAGGAGAACGCCCTGTTCGCGCTTCGAGCGGTGGTCGGAAACTGAGCCGACGGGGTACGTCACGCCCCCGCCGTGTGCGGTGGCGCTCGCGGCCTCGCCGGTGAGATGGACTGGACTGTGGAGAGACGCCGTGGAGGCGCCGGACACAGCAACCCGTCCGTCGGGTCGCCGTTCAGATCACTCGAGGTCGAACCGGTCGAGCGTCATCACCTTGTGCCACGCGTCGACGAAGTCGTGGACGAGCTTCTCCTCTCCGTCCTCGGCCCCGTAGACCTCCGCGAGGGCTCGAAGCCGAGCGTGCGACCCGAAGACGAGGTCCACGCGGGTCGCCTCCCACTCGAGTTCGCCCGTCTCGCGGTCGCGCAGCTCGAACACCTTCTCGGACTCCGAGCGCGGCTCCCACTCGAAGTCCATGTCGAGCAGGTTCACGAAGAAGTCGTTGGTCAAGGTCCCCGGCCGGTCGGTGAGGACGCCGAGGTCCGAGTCCTGGTAGTTCGCGCCCAGCGCGCGCATTCCGCCGACAAGTGCCGTCATCTCGGGCGCCGTCAGGTCCAGCAGGTCCGCCCTGTCGACCAGCAGCTCCTCCCCCGACTGCTCGGCCTCGTCCGAGCGGTAGTTCCGGAACCCGTCGGCTACCGGTTCGAGCACCTCGAACGACTCGACGTCGGTCTGTTCCTGGGAGGCGTCGGTCCGACCCGGTTCGAAGGGAACCTCCACGTCGTAGCCGGCCTCGGCGGCCGCCCGTTCGACGGCGGCGTTACCGCCCAGCACGATCAGGTCGGCGAGCGAGACGCGCACCCCGTCGGAGCGCGAGGCGTTGAACTCCTCCTGAATACCCTCCAGCGTCTCCAGGACGGTCGACAGCTCCTCGGGTTCGTTCACCTCCCAGCTTCGCTGCGGTTCGAGTCGGATGCGAGCGCCGTTCGCACCGCCGCGCTTGTCGCTCTCGCGGTACGTCGACGCGGCCGCCCAGGCGGTCTTGGCCAGCTGGGAGACGGACAGCTCCGAGTCGATGATCTCCGCTTTGAGCGAGTCGACTTCCTCCTCGCCGATCAGCTCGTGATCGACGTCGGGCACGGGGTCCTGCCAGATCATCACCTCGTCGGGGACCTCGGGACCGAGGAACCGAGACGGCGGGCCCATGTCGCGGTGGATGAGCTTGTACCACGCCTTCGCGAAGGCCTCCTCGAGCTCCTCGGGGTTCTCGTGGAAGTCCTCGACGATCTCGCGGAACTCCGGATCGCGTTTCAGGGCGATGTCCGACGTCAGCATCATCGGCGTCTGCTGCTTCGAGGGGTCGTGAGCGTCCGGCACCGTGTCCTCCAGTTCCTCGTCCACCGGCCGCCACTGCCACGCGCCGCCGGGGCCCTTGTGGGGCTCCCACTCGTACTCGAGCAGGTTGTCGAGGTAGCCCATGTCCCACGAGGTCGGTGCGGAGGTCCAGGGGCCCTCGATGCCGCTGGTGATCGTGTCGGGGCCCTTGCCGGAGCCGTAGTCGTTCTCCCAGCCGAGGCCCTGCTGCTCGATGGAGGCCGCTTCGGGCTCGGCACCGAGGTGGTCCCCGGAGTCCGCACCGTGGACTTTCCCGAAGGTGTGGCCGCCGGCGATGAGCGCGGCCGTCTCCTTCTCGTTCATCGCCATGCGGCTGAACGCCACCTTGATGTTCTCCGCCGACCCCTCGGGGTCCGGCTGCCCGTCCGGCCCCTCCGGGTTCACGTAGATGAGACCCATCACGGTCGCCCCGAGCGGCTCTGCGAGCTCACCCTCCTCGTTGAAGCGCTCGGAACCCTCCATCTCGGTCTCGGGCCCCCAGTAGACGGCTTCGTCGGGCTCGAAGGCGTCCTCGCGCCCGCCGGCGAAGCCGAACGTCTCGAACCCCATCGACTCCATGGCGACGTTCCCGGTCAACACCAGCAGGTCCGCCCACGAGAGCTTGCGGCCGTACTTCTGCTTGACCGGCCAGAGCAGCCGGCGCGCCTTGTCGAGGTTCACGTTGTCGGGCCAGCTGTTGAGCGGTGCGAAGCGTTGCTCCCCACCGGACGCGCCGCCGCGGCCGTCGACAGTGCGGTACGTGCCGGCGCTGTGCCACGCCATCCGGATGAAGAGCGGTCCGTAGTGACCGTAGTCGGCCGGCCACCAGTCCTGCGACGTCGTCATCACCTCTTCGATGTCCGCCTTCACCTCGTCGAGGTCGAGCTTCTGGAACTCCTCGGCGTAGTCGAAATCCTCGCCCATCGGGTCGCTCGAGCGGGCGTTCTGGTCGAGAACGTCCAAGCTCAGCCGATTCGGCCACCAGTCGTGGTTTGACCTGGTCATCGTCGAAAGGAGTTGCTATCGTGTGTTAAAATTTCCTAAATCGGTAACTAACTTTTGCGGCAAGCCAAGCGATGTATCGGTGACGTGAAGCCGCGGCGGCAGGTATGCCGCCCGTCGTCTCCGAGAGAACCGCGGGGACGAGTGAGGCGGCGGGCGCGGGTTCGACGTCCGGCTACGGGTCCAGCAGCTTCGCTTCCGCCTTCCGGAGGTGCTCCAGCAGCGTCGTCTTCGAGACGTCGAGTTCGTCGGCCAGTTCGCGGGTGGAGACGCCACGGGGCCACTCGTAGTAGCCGTGGTCGCGGGCGAGGTCGAACACCTCGCGCTGACTCGGCGTGAGCGTGTCGAGGCGGCGGGCGCGCTCGGAACTGGCCGACCCCGACGAAGCGATGCGGGCGACGTCGATGTCGGCGTCCTCCTCCTCGCGGATGACGTCGAGCCCGGGCTCGATGCGCTCGCGTTCGCCCGCGTAGACCACTTGCCAGTACTCGCGACCGTCCTCGATGCGACACGGGGCGCTGTGGACGAACCCCTGGCGGACGAGCTTCGGGCAGATCATGTCGTTCGGGTCGTACTCGAGGAAGAACTCCCGGGCCGCGTTTCCCGGCGAGATGTCCCGTCCGGGCTGACCGAAGCGCGCCTTGAGCTCCTGAACGCCGCCTGTGAGCCGTGAGTCGCGGATGTGCTCCAAGAGCGTCTCGACCTCGGATCCCGAGTCGCCGTAGGCGGTGAACAGTCCGTTGACCGTCTCGCCGGCGGCCGTCGGTGCGTCGTAGATGGCGTGGGCGAGGATGCCGCCGGGACACTCCGACGTCGCCTCGATCGCCCAGCAGTTCGGATGCCAGAGGTCCAGCGTCAGCCGCGTCCCCCCAGAGACCGTCTCGCTGCTCATATCGGCCGTTGTCGTTCTGGTGTGATGAGGCTTACCATAGATTCGTTACCAAAACGCGGGGGAGAGCTCCCGGGTCGCGGGCGCTCCCGGCGGCCCGCGGGAGGGACCCTTCCATGGACGGTGACAGCTATTAGTGGTGGATGCGTGTCTCTCGAACCATGCCAGGAGACGACGTCTACGCGCACTACATCGACGGCGAGTGGACCCAGGGGTCGGGAACGGAGACGTTCGAGAGCGAGAACCCCGCGACCGGGGAGGCGCTCGCGACGTTCAGGCAGGGGACCGAGGCCGACGTCGACACGGCGCTCGCGGCCGCCGAGGAGACGTTCGAGGAGTGGCGCGAACTCTCCCACATCGACCGCGCCGAGTACCTCTGGGAGATCTACCACGAACTCCGCGAGCGCACCGACGAGCTGGCCGAGATCGTCACCAAGGAGTGCGGCAAGGAGATCTCGGAGGGCCGAGCGGACGTCGTCGAGGCGTACCACATGGTCGAGTGGGCCGCCGGCGACGCCCGCCACCCGAAGGGCGACGTCATCCCGAGCGAGATTCCGAGCAAGGACGCCTACATGCGCCGCAAACCCCGGGGCGTCGTGGGCTGCATCACCCCGTGGAACTTCCCCGTCGCCATCCCGTTCTGGCACATGGCCGTCGCGCTCGTCGAGGGCAACACGGTGGTGTGGAAGCCCGCCGAGCAGACGCCGTGGTGTGCACAGATCATCGCCGAGATGTTCGACGAAACCGGCATCCCGGACGGGGTGTTCAACATGGTCCAGGGCTTCGGCGACGCCGGCGCGGCCGTCGTCGACGACTCGCGGGTCGACACGGTGCTCTTTACGGGTTCGGCGGAGGTTGGCCACGAGGTGGCTTCGAAGGTCGGCGGCGAACCCGGCAAGCTCGCCGCGTGTGAGATGGGCGGCAAGAACGGCATCGTGATCACCGAACAGGCGGACCTCAACGTCGCCGTCCACTCCGCGGTGATGAGTTCGTTCAAGACGACGGGACAGCGCTGTGTCTCCTCCGAGCGGCTGATCGTCCACGAGGAGGTGTACGACGAGTTCAAGGAGCGATTCGTCGAGGTCGCGGAGGAGGTCGCGGTCGGCGACCCGCTGGACGAGAACACGTTCATGGGGCCGCTCATCGAGGCGGCCCACGTCGAGAAGGTCACGAAGTACAACGAACTGGCGAAGAAAGAGGACGTCAACGTCCTCGTCGACCGGACCGAACTGGACGACGACGAGATCCCCGACGGCCACGAGGAGGGACACTGGGTCGGTCCGTTCGTCTACGAGGCCGACGCGCACGAGGACCTCCGCTGCACCCACGAGGAGGTGTTCGGCCCGCACGTCGCCCTCCTCGAATACTCGGGCGACATCGAGGAGGCGGTCGAGATCCACAACGACACCGACTACGGCCTCGCGGGGGCGGTTATCTCCGAGGACTACCGCCAGATCAACTACTACCGCGACAACGCCGAAGTGGGGCTGGCGTACGGCAACCTCCCCTGCATCGGCGCGGAGGTCCAGTTGCCGTTCGGCGGCGTGAAGAAGTCCGGTAACGGCTATCCGAGTGCGAGAGAGGTCATCGAGGCCGTCACCGAGCGCACGGCGTGGACGCTCAACAACTCGAAGGACATCCAGATGGCACAGGGGCTGTCGGCGGACATCAAGACGAGAGAGGACTGAGGTAGAGAAACACGGACGGCGTTCGGTTCTAGACGCGTCCGTTTCCAGTGCTGTTCGGTTCGATTCTGGAGACCGCGACGATAGAGTGACCGAGAGACGGGAGAGCACTGCACGGTACACGGGCGCGGTGAAGCCACATCCTCCCCAGCCGAATTCACTCGCTCACTCCGTCTGCGGCGCGGGCGTGGCCGCGCCGCATGGCCAGCGGGCCGCGAAGCGTCCCGCGCTGTTCGTTCGCTCATCCCTCGCGCGTGAGTCACGCAGAGAGACTGCGTGATGTCACGCGCCATCTCCGTATTACAGGCACGCCTGGCGCGTGGAAGTGAGCGAGCGGAGCGAACGAACGGCGCGCGAGGGCCTGCGAGGGCCTGCGAGCGCCTCTGGGCGCGAGCGACCGGTTGGGGTGGTCAGAGGCCTCTCACCGCGCCCGTGTGTCGTGCGGTCGTCTTGTGTGCGTCGGTCGGTTTGGAAACGACTCACACGACCACGGAGACGTCGCTCGTGGTCTGTCGAACACCTCGAAACGGAAACGGGAGGCGCGGTGGAGTTGATGAACCGGAGCGAGGCCGTTCCCTGCCGGGCTCAGGGGTGGCCGAGCGGTCCGGGTTCGAGTGCCACAGCAGACCCCGATACTGTGGCGGTGGCGCGGCGGATTTGTTGAGTGCCAACTTCGACGAGAAAAGCGTCGTCCGTTGGCAATCATCGCTAAGAAGAGCAACGAGTTAAACCCACCGACCGCGGCGGTACGTGTAGGTATAATACCGTGTGAACGGCTGACTCACCGCCGCCGGTCCTCCCAGGCGGGGAAGTCGGCTCGGACGTCGCTGACGCGCTCGGGCGTCACCTCCGCGGTGACGAGCGCGGGGTCGTCGCCGGCGCTCGCGAGCGGCGTCCCCCACGGGTCGTAGACGGTCGACCGGCCCAGGAGCGTCCCCTCGTCGAACGTCGCGGAGCCGTTGATCGTCGCCAGGTACGAGAGGTTCTCGATGGCCCGCGCGCGCGAGAGGGTCTGCCAGTGCTCTACACGGGGGTATGGCCACGCGCTCGGGACGAGGACGAGCGTCGCGCCCCTCTCCGCGAGGTCGCGGTAGAGTTCGGGGAAGCGGAGGTCGTAACACGTGGTGAAGCCGAGGGTGAAGCCCTCGAACTCCACCGTAGGGAGGTGCTGGCCGGGCGTGAGCAGCCGCGTCTCCGCGGAGCCGTAGCCGAAGAGGTGGTGTTTGCGGTAGACGCCCCGCCTCCTCCCCTCTCGGTCGAAGAAGACGGTGGTGTTCGCGAGCCCCTCGTCGGCGGGCACGTCGACGCCGACGTCGGCCGATGCGGCGAGGTCCTCGACGATACTCCCCGCGAGCAAAGCGACGTCGTGTCGCTCGGCGAGCGCGCTCAACTCGGTGAGGGTCGGCCCCTCGACCCCCTCCGCCTCGCGGGCGTACGAGTCGAAGGCGAAGTAGCCGACGTTCCACAGCTCCGGGAGGGCGACGAGGTCGGCTCCCCGCGCGGCCGCCCGCTCGATGGCGTCGGCCGCGCGCGCTCGGTTACCGTCGACGTCCCCGGCGCGCTGTTCGAGCTGGACGAGCGTGAGCTGCATCTCAGGCCGTGAGCTCGAGGTCGCGGCGGAGTGCCTGTTCGAGGTTGTCGAGTTCGCGGTCGAGGTTCTTCTTGAAGAACCGTTCGACGCCCGGGAGACGCCCGTCGACGACGAACTCGTTGCGGAGGCGACACCGGTCGTCGCCGACCTCTTCGATGGTGTGTTCGCCCGTGACGCGCATCACCGACGACTTGCCGACGAACTTGACGTACCGCGGCGGCTCGACGACGACGTCCCGTGTCTCGACCTCGGCCGTCTGACTGATGACGGGGATGGGCAGGGAGATGTGCCAGGTCGCTCGCTCGCCGCCGTCGTGGACGTCGAACCGTTCGACGACGCTTATCGCCTCGGCGCGTTTCCCGGGGTCGGAGATGAACTCCCAGACGCGCTCACCCGGAGCGTCGAACTCGAAGGTCCGCTGGACACGGACTGTCATACATGAGTATCCGTGGGCGCCGGTAAAAAAGCGCGGTTCGGCGAGCGGATCACCGCCGCACCGACCGCCTCCGACGCGAGCCACGAGCCGCTGTCGCAGCGGCGCCACCGAAGCGTTCACGGAGCCGTTCAGCCCACCACGCCTTCGAGGATATCACACGATTGATTAGGTAGTCTCGGCGAGTATGACCGTAATGATCTCCCTGACCATGGATATGGTGCAGTACGACTGCCCGTACATCGCCGTCACCGACGACGTCGACGTCTCCTTCTACACGATGCACTGGGACTTCGACGCCGCGCGGCGGACGCTCGAGACGCGCATTCTCGTCTCGGGAGACGGTCGGGAGTCGCTGACCACCGGGCTGGACGTGCTCCGAGAGCAGGGAGGGATACGCGGCTTCGACCTCCTCAGCCGGGAGGGCGACCGAGCGGTGATCAAGTCCTCTATCGACCAGACGAACGCGATGCGGGTCATCCGAGACCACCACGGGTACATCACCGGCCCGTTCCGCATCAGCGAGGGGAGTGAGCTGTGGAACGTGGGCTTCGACACGGACGCAGCCGCCGACGAGGCACTCTCGGCGCTGGAGCGCGAGAACGAGTTCACGGTGGAGACGCGGGACGCGACCACGCTGGAGGACCACCTCGACCTCGTGCGGAACGTCGACACCGCGACGGACCTCCTCGACGGTTGTCGGTCGCTCTCGGCGGTCGAACGACGGACGCTCCGACATGCGGTCGATGAGGGGTACTTCGAGACACCCCGGGGTGCGACGCTCGGGTGTCTCGCCGACGAGTTCGACGTCTCGAAGACCGCCGCCTCGAAGAACCTGCGGCGGAGCGAACGGAAGGTGCTGGAGCGGGTCGTCGAGGTGATGGACAGCCTCGACGGGGAGCGGTCCGACGAGCGCGCGGCGGTCGAGGAGGACGCCTGACTGGAGGTGTCAGAACAGGCCGCCGCCACGGGTGACCGAGACGTCGACGTGCGACAGCTCGTCGGCGGACGCCAGCGACTCGACGGCGTCGACCTGCGGGCGTCCGTCGCTCGTGTTCGAGAGTGTCCACGAGACGTCCTCGTCTCCGTCCCGCCACGTCAGCGTCAGTGACGCCCGTCTGAGGCGCGACCCCTCGTCGAGTTCGACGCTCCGCAGGTCGGCGAGCGGCGTCGCGAAGTTCCGTTCGTTCAGCACCAGCAGTTCGTCGACCGACCGTCCCTCCAGTTCACGGCGGCCGGTCTCGCCCACGTCCGCCCGGAGGAGGAGCGACGAGAACGACTCGCCGACGAAACACCAGACGACACGCTCGGTGGTGACGACGACCTCCCAGAACTCCATCGAGGTCGGCCGCCGCCGGAACCACGCGGTGAGGTGGGCGAGTCGCCTCTCGGCGGTCGGGTCGGAGTCCGCGTCCGCGTTCGGGTCGGGGTCCGCGTCCGAGTTCGAGGTCGACGCCGGCATCAGCGTTCGAGGAGGACCGCGATGTCCTTCGGAACGGTGCGTCCCTGCTGGGTCGCCAGCGAGACGCCGACGAAGAGGACGACGGTGACCAACAGGGCGACCGTCCCGACCGGGAACCCCGACGTGAACGGGTAGAGGCTCATGACGGCGTCGGCGAGGCCGGGGGCACCGGCGACATCGGCGATGCGGGGGACCGCGCTGAACAGCAGGTTGAGTCCGAGTCCGCCGAGGATAGCCACGACGGCACCCTCCTTCGTCGCGCCCTTCCAGTTGAGCCCGAGCGCCGCGACGGCGACGAACGCCGCGGCGAAGAAGCCCCAGCCGATCGTCCCGAGGATGCCGACGAGCGTCTCGGAGTAGAACACGATGAGCGTCGACGTGATCGTCAGCCCCGCGAGGGCGGCCTGCGTCACCCGGAGTTCGGTGCGGTCGTCCTGGATGGGCCGACCCAGCGCCCGCGGAATGTCCCGCGAAACGGCCGCCGCACCGATGTTCAGGAACGAGTCGCTGGTGCTCATGATCGCCGCGAGCAGGGCCGCGAGGATGAGTCCCGCGACGATGCCCGGGGTGTGTTCGAGGACGAACACCGGGCCGACGACCGAGGCGCTCGGTGGGGCCGCCGTCCGTCCCGCCTCGACCATCGCTCGCATCGACAGTCCCGTCGAGAACGCGAGCAGGCTGGAGACGGCGTACGTGACTGCCGCGATGGGGGCGCCCCAGCGGAGTATCCTGAGGTTTCGGCTCATGTAGAACTTCGTCACGAGGTGCGGTTGGCCCGCGGCGCCGATCGAGAAGAGGATCCACCAGCCCAGTCCGACGAAGACGGCCGCCGTGGGTTCGCCGAGCGCGCCAAACGGCGAGATCAGCGCGGGGTCCGCGCTCGCGAGGTTGCGCGAGATGTTCTCCATCCCCCCGCCGAAGCCGAGCGCGAAGGCGAACACGAGGACCGACCCGACGATCATCGTGATCGCCTGGACGAAGTCGGTCCAGACACCGGCGATCATCCCGCCGAGCATGCTGTACAGGAGGAGGATAGTGGCGCCGATCAACAGCCCCCAGAGCACCGGGAGGCCGAAGATCGCGCGCATGACGTACTGCAGCGCCGCGAGGTTTGTCGCGAGGTACGCCATCACGCCGACGACGACAGCCACGCCGGTGAGTCCACGCACCGCGTCACTCTCGTAGCGGACGTACATCCCGTCCGCGAGCGTCATCACGTTCCGGATGTCGGCCAGGAGTCGCATCCGCTTCGCGAGGAGCACCCACGTCACGATGAACCCCAGCGGCGCGGTGAAGAAGATCCACAGCGCGGTCGTCCCGAACGAGTAGACGAGTTCGGGCCCGCCGACGAACCCGAACCCCGACTGGACGACCGAGAAGGCGGTCAGTGCTAGCACCCACGTCCCGATGCTCTTCCCGGTGATCAGGAAGTCGCTGGTGCTCTCGGTCTGCAGGTAGCCCCAGACGCCGATCCCGAGGACGATGAGCATGTAGATGCTCCCGAAGAGGAGGACGAACGGCTCGTCCGCGATGGGGATCGCCTGCAGGGGCGTGATCGACGCGGCGATCACTGGTCTTCACCTCCGTCCGTCTCGGCGTCAGGCGCAAGCGGGTACTCCCGGGTGCGCTGTGCCTCGCGCGCGTCCGTCATGATGTCGTCGACGACCTCCTCGTCGCCGATGTCCGGGAAGACCGAGGCGTAGTAGAACGCGCCCAGAATGGGGAGCAGCCAGATGAAGACGAAGTAGGCGAGCGTCTCCGTCGGCACCCCGAGAACGTACTCGTAGGCGGTGACCGAGGGGTTCCACAGGAACCAGATACCGGTGAACCCGACGACGAACAGCACCGCCCACCCCGCGAGCAGTCCGTTGTAAGGCGCGAAGTCGAGTTCGGACGTGTTGCGTTCGATCGAGGAGACGCCCAGCGCCCCGACGAGAAGCACGACCGCGAGGTACGAGAACACCCTGTACGTCCCAACTGCAGCCGCGACGAGTAACAGCGCGGACACCACGGCGAGCACGCTCATGAGCATGTTCCGGGTGTCGCCAGTCCGTGTCATGAGTAGGGCAAATGTCACGGTCGACCGATGAAAAACGCCGGGTTGACATGTGAACCCCGCGGCGTCGACAGGACACGACGGGACCGTCCCGCTCACGTACTGGTCCAGCGGGCGCGCGGTGGAAGACGCACAGACGAGGTGAGCGTCGCCGGACGACGTCGCGTGGGTGGGGGAACCGAAAACGAACGAAGAGCCAGACACGGACGTGCCGCTGCCCGAATGACCGGGTCGACGGAAGAGTGAGAGAGCCGCCCGTCAGGAGGGGGTGACGCGCCAGGTCGTCGACCGTGCGCGACCCCACTTTTCGATCTCGACCTCGTCGGACTTCTCGGCGAGCGCAGGCAGGCGTGCCCCCACCTGCTTCGCCGAGAGGCCGATTGCCTCGGCGATGTTCTTCGCGCGGAAGTATCGCTCCCCGCACGAGACGTTCTCTCGCAGGTAGGCGACGATCCGCTTCTCTTCCTCGGTGTATTCGGTCATCGTCGAAGGTTGGGCTGGGACGTTCTTAACGGTTACCTGTCTGCTACCAGCCGAGAGAATCAGACCGTCACCAGTACAGCTGAGTGAAGACGACGGCGAGCATCGCGGCGACCATCGCCAGCGCGAAGCCCCACGCTTTCGTTAGCTGGCTCGGTCCGGCGAGCATCACCGCGCCGCCGACGAGCGTCAGGAGCGACAGCATCACCGCGAACCCGATCCCCTTGTCCGATCCGACAGACGCTTCCATACCACGGGAAAACGCGAGTGTCTACTTAGTTCATTCGACACCGCGGACGCCAACCAGTAGGATTTCGAGAGTCTTTTGAGCTCTGAAAAGAGTTCGGTCGTATGGACGTTCGCTCGACGCTGTTCGGCTCCCGCGTTCGCATCGCGGCCGTCGCCCTCGTCCTCGTTCTCGTCGCCATCGGCGCGGCGTTCGCCGCAGGCGTCCTCGGAACTCCGTCGGTGACGGGCGTCGAGAACCGGTTCGGCGGCGTCAACGAGACGACGACGACCATCGAATCGAACCTGACCGTCGCGAATCCGAACCCCTTCGGCGCTTCTCTCGGCGGTCTCACCGTCGACTACGCCGTCGAGATGAACGGGATCCGGATGGCGGAGGGAACCAAGACGGGCGTCTCGGTCCCGCGGGGCACGTCGACCCTGCCGCTGACGACGCACCTGACCAACGAGCGCATCCCGTCGTGGTGGGTGAGCCACGTCCGCAACGGCGAACAGACCACGCTGACGGTGGACGCGGACGTCCACTCCTCGACGGCCGGCGCGACGTTCGGCACGCCGCAGGTCACCCGTTCTGTCGACACCGATCTCCTGTCGCAGTTCAACTCCTCCCGACCCCAGCCGGTGAACGCCCGCGCTCCGCTTGTCTCCGACCCCGTCCTCTACATCAACGAGACGAGGGCGACGTGGGGAGAGGTGTCGAACGAGACCACCGAACTCCGCGTCGCGTTCGTCGTCTACAACCCCAAGTCCTACCCCGTCGGCACCACCGAGATCGGCTACGACCTCTCGATGAACGGCGTCACGCTGGGGGAGGGTGCGACCGAGGGCGGCATCGTCATCCCGCCCGGCGAGACGCGCACCATCGAGACCACGACCCGGATTCGAAACGGAAACCTCGACGAGTGGTGGGTGACGCACATCGAGCGGAACCAGGTTTCGGAGTTGGAGATCGACTTCTCGGCCCGTCTCGATCTCCGCGCGACGACGGTCGAGGTGCCGCTGACCGCGCTCGACTACACGAAGACCGTCGAGACCGACGTCTTCGGGACCAAACCCGACACGGGAGCGTCCGGCGGAGCGGAATCGTCCGGCGACGCCGGGGGCGGGCAGACCGAGACGGAGACCGCGACCACGAGCGTGGCGGCGAGCGAGACGCCAGCGCCCACGTCGTCACCAGCGCCGACCACGATCACCACGGCGACACCGAGCGGTGACGGTAGCCTGCTCGGAGGGGGCAAAAGCGAGGGCGGCGAGAGCGACGGGACGACCACCTCGACCGCGGAGCCCGTGACTCCGACGGCGACCCCATCCTCTACGCCGACGCCCACACCCACGCCCACGGACGACGGCGGCCTCCTCGGGTCCTACCACGGACGGATTCGCTGACTCACGCGCTTCGGGCCTCCCGACGCCCACCGGTCACACTTTCCGTCGTCGTTCCGAGAGACGACCACGATGAGACGCTGGACCGTCCGCGCGCTCCACGCGAGTGCGGTGCTCGTCTCGTTCCTGCTCGTCCTCGAAGGGCCCGACCTGCTGCTCTTGAGTGTGCGCGACGCTCGGCTCTGGCTCCCCGTCGGTCTCGCGACCGGCCTCCTGACGCTCCCGCTGCTGTGGCTGACAGGCGTCGGGTTCGCGCCGCCGTGGACGCTACCGTCTTTCTCCGCCGAGACCCCGCTTCGGCGCGTCGCCGTCTACCACCTGGCCTGCTGCGTCCTCGGGACGTGGCTCTGGACGGCTCCGACCCGTCACCTCGTCGTGCGGGTCCACGGGCGCCGCGGCGGAGGTGTCGACCCCGGGACGGTCCCGGCGGACATCGTCTCCGTCGCCGCCGGACTGGTGCTCGCGGCGCTGTTGTTCCTCCCTCCGGCGCTCGTTCTGTTCGTCCGCCTCTCGGCGTTCCGGACCCCGGTCGACCTGCACGACGCGCCAGCCAGCGACCTGCTGCGTCCGGCACTCCTCGGGGTCGGGAGCTACCTCCTCGCGGGGGTCGTCGTCACAGTGATGCTGCTCGTCGTGACGACGGCGGGGGCGTAGAATCCGCAGCGACTGGATAGAGCGCAGCGGTTCGTCCGTTAGATGAGCGTGACGTGCTCGGACTCCTCGTTGAGCGCGAGGTTCGCCGCGATCTCGGCGTTCCGCATCGCGTACTGCGCGGTCTGCTGGAGGCTGACGAGCACCTCACGGATCTGCAGGAGCTTCTGGTTCTCCATCTCCGGGAGGTCGTCGAGGATCTCGCGCTCACGGTCTTTGAGCTCGCGGAACATGTCGCGCACCTCGATGGTGAGGTCGTAGTCGCGGTCGACGACGGCGCGGACGGCCGTCGCCGTGATCTCGTCGACCTGGTCCGTGAACTCGCGGATCCGACGCATCGTCGCCGAGTCGACGTCGAGGGTGTGGTCCTCTGCGCTCAGGCAGATGTTCGCGATGTCCTCGGCGTTGTCCGCGGTGAGTTCGAGGTTCTTCGCGACGGAGCGGTAGCCGATGAGCGGGAAGCCCTCCTCTAAGCCGACCGCACGGGCGAGGCTCGGGTTCTGATACGCCGTGAAGATGAGCCTGAGGAGGAGGACGAATATCTTGTTCGCCTGCCGCTCGCGGTTCAGGGCGCGCTGGGCGAGGTCCGGGTTGCCGTGTGCGAGCGCCTTGATGGCCTCGCCCCGCATCGTGCTCCCCGTGTTCTCCAGCCGCTCGAGCAGGTTGTCGAGGGTGAAGTCCTCCGGGTCGACCGAACACCGGATGGCGATGCGTTCGGGCGTCTCCTCGATGACGCCGAGACCCATCAGCTGCGTTTCGGCCTTGTACACCGCGTTGATGTGCTCGGAGTCGAGCGCGCCCTCGGACTTCTCGATGTGGATGATGCGTCGCCCGAGCACGTACTGGGCGACGATGGCGCGTTCGAGCGCGTTCGCGTTCAGCTTGTCCGCACGAATAACCGCCTTCGAGTCCTCCGTGTTCGCAGATTCGGGCAGGACCGTCAGCGTTCCCTTCCCGCCCATCCGCAAGGACACCTCGTCACCTTTCTCGACACCGTGTTCCTTCGCCCACTCCGCCGGGAGCGTCATCGCAAGCGTCGATGGACCGAGTCGCTGGACCTTCCGCGTCTCCATATGTCCACCCATTCCCCTTCAACAACCTTAATCTTCACTGTATCGCAATTATACAACACTAGCTTCGAGGAGGAATTCGAACGAGAAGGTATCACATGGTCGGAACGGGCCCCCACGAGGGAAGGGGGACGAACCGGCCGGGGTCAGACGATCTCCATCATCCGCTGTTCGACGCGGCCGACGCGGACCCGCGTCCAGCCCCTGAGGGTCGCATCGAGGCCGGGGTCGTCCGTGTCGACCCGGAGGACGCCGATGTCGTCGAGCTTCGCCCGCGAGGCGACGACCCGCACTTCACAGCGGCGGATGACCGCCGGGGAGAGTTGGGGGTTGCCGCGGCCGAAGACGAACCCCTGGCCGCCGATGGGCGAGACGACGATCACGTTCTCCTCCCCCAGCGCCGCGAGTATCTCCGTTTCGCTCCCGTCGCGGACGAGCACCTCGCCGTCGCGCCAGACGTCCACGCCGAGCGGGGAGCCCTCGAACCCGAGCGCCCGCTTGACCGCCCCGACGGTGCTTCCGGGCCCGAGGACGTAAGTGACGTCCTCGCGGACGCCCTGTGCGACACCCTCGGCGAGCGCCTCCACCGACCCGCCGCCGGTCTGTTTCGACGACTGGAGGTCCTCCGCGACGGGGACCCGCGCGACGGCACGGAGTTCGGGGTGGACCTCTCCCTCCCGGTACTGGTCCTCGTCGATGTCCATCACCTCGCGCTCCTCGACACGAGTGAACGTGGACGCGATGACCGCGGCGTCCTCGGGGGAGACGGCGAACACCGACGAGTACACCTTGACGCCCGCGGGAACGCCCAGCATCGGCGGCGCGTCCGAGTTCAGGTCCGAGAGCGCCTCGGCCACGTCCGCGGCGGTGCCGTCGCCGCCGACGAACAACACGAGATCGACGTCGTGGTCGAGGAAGGCCTCGACGGCTCGACGGGTGTCCGCCGCTGTCGTCTCGTCTTCCTCGGGCGCGCCGAGGACGCGCGGCTCGAACCCCGCCTCCCGGGCCGCGTCGGCACCCATCGGACCACCCCACGTGAGGAGCGTCGCGTCCGGTGTGCGCGCGGCGAGTTCGTCGAGCGCCCGCCGTGCACGGTCGGGTGCGCGCGGTTCCGCGCCGCGTGCGCGCGCCTCCTCGACCTTCCCGTCGGTTCCCTTCAGCCCCACCCGGCCACCCAGTCCGGCGACGGGGTTGACGACGACGCCGATGCGCATACCGAGTGTAACGAGAGGACCGACAAAAGGCCGCGGGATCGACGCCGAGGAGCGTCGGTGCGCTCACCGGAACCGCCACGATTATGCGGGGTGGGCAGGTCCGTTCGAGTATGGATCCGCTCGTGCTTCAGGAGACCGCGGAGATGGCGTTACCCATCGGGACGACGGGGACGGCCGTGCTCGTCGCGAGCCTGCTCGTGACCATCGCGTGGATGCTGTACCTCGGCCGGTAGTCACTCCTCCTCCCCCGAATCCATCGGGCTGACTCGCTCGCGGAGCCACGCGGCCGCGGCGTCGACCTCCCTTTCCTCCCGACCGGAAACCTTCAGCCGGACGGAGTCGCCGGGGTACGACCCGACGCCGACCGCGAACTCCGACTGCACCTCGTTCATCACCGGGATGAGCGACGACTCGGGGTCGGGCGTCTCGACGACCGCGGTGTAGGTCAGTTCGCCGGAGAACTCCTCCGCGATGGGCTCGAACATCGCCTTCATCTCGGCCGGCACTCCCGGGAGGACGTACACCGACTCGACGATCGCGCCCGGAGCGACGCCTTCGGTGTTGGGAAGCATCCGCGCCCCGCTCGGGAGGTGAGTCGTCCCGTCGACGAGGTCGCCCGCTTGGTATCCGCCCTGGGTCGTGAGCCACTCGAGCGCCTCGTCGTGCTGCTCGACGTACCGACCGACCGCGGCCGCGACCCCTTCCATCGTCACGTCGTCGTGGGTGGGGCCGAGACCGCCGGTGACGACGACGGCGTCGTACTCCGCGCGATACTCGTTGACGACACGGGCGATGTCGGCCACACGGTCGGGGACCGTGGTGACGCGCTCGACCTCGACGCCCCGCTCCGTCAGGCGCTCACAGAGCCACGTCGCGTTCGTGTTCACCGTGTCACCGGCGAGGAGTTCGTCCCCGACGGTCACGACTGCTACGCGCATACCCGGCGTAGGAACCCGACGGTAAAAAGGACGAGGCGCGGGGAGCCGTGCGGGCGAGGCGGCGAATGCAGTGAACACGAACGCACCGGCGGCGCCGCGTCCTGGCGGGTCAGGGCCGGTCGTGTTCTGCCTCGATCGTCGAGAGGGCCGCGCGCAACGCCTCCACTCGGCGCTCGTACGTGTCGAGGAGCAGGTCGGTCGCCTCGTCGACGCCGACCGGCGTGAACCGCTTGGGCGTCGACTCCTCGATGTCGACGAGACCCGCCTCGGACAGTTCCTCGACGGCGTCGTACACCCGGGTTCGCGGGACGTCGGCCGTCCGGCTCACCTCGACGGCGGTGCCCCCCGAGAGGACGGTGAACCCGACGAACGTGCGAGCCGCGTAGAGCCCGAGTCCCAGTTCGGTGAGCCGCTCGATGGCCACCTCGCGCGCCTCGTTATCGGATTCGCCCGTCATGGCTGGCGGAGACGGAGGTGTCGGCGGCGAGGACCGAACGCCTCGGGAAGAGAGTGCCTGTGTTCCTCATGAGACGCTGTTTCAAGTGCTCTGTTGAATAGATGCTGAGTCATGGTTACAGCGGCTCACACAGTGATTCTACGTTGATGATGGCGAACATCA
>JBEPYA010000037.1:0-20956 GCA_041641615.1 Salinigranum sp.
TGAGCGAGTGAACGCGCGGGGGGACGCTCGCGCCTCTGTGCGCGAGCATCCGGCTGGGGAGGTGTGAGGCTGCGGGACATCGCGCCCGTGTCCTGCGCGGTTACTGTCTCTCCCGATCACTCACACCCCCCGATCACTCGCACTCTCAGACCCTCTCGATCTGTCTCCGGTCACGTCCCTCATCACCCACTCCATCCACACACCGCACGGACGACGCGACCCTCCTGGCACGCCCCTCGCTCCGACTGCGACAGACGCCGGATGCGAGGGATTAAATCGGGGTGCGACGCTACCTCCCGGTGTGAGCGACCCCCTTCCGACCGGCTGTCAGCCGCTCGACGACCTCCTCGGTGGCGGGCTCGAACGCGGTACCGTCACCCAGGTGTACGGCCCGCCCGCCGCCGGTAAGACCAACGTCGCGCTCTGTGCGGCCGTGCGCGCCGCCGTCGACGGCTTCGCCGTCTACATCGACACCGAGGGGCTGTCGCCCGCGCGGTTCGAGCAGGTCGCCGCGGCGGTCGGCGACGTCGACGACGTCGCTTCCCGGGTAATCGTCTCGAACGCCCACGACTTCGAGGAACAAGAGCAGGCGGTCCGCGACGTCACGGAGTTCGCCGAGCGCGCCGATCTCGTGGTGCTGGACTCGGCGACGGGCTTCTACCGGCTGGAGCGACACGACGCCGACGAGGGCGAGGCGCTCCGTCGGGTCGCCCGGCAGGTCACTCACCTGCTCTCTCTGGCTCGACGGCACGACCTCGCCGTCCTGCTGACGAATCAGGTGTTCACCGACCCCGACGCGGACCGGGTGCGCCCGCTGGGGGGAAACACGCTCGAACACTGGACGGGTGTCGTCGTCCGTCTCGACCGGTTCCGCGGGGGGAAACGGCGGGCCACCCTCGAAAAGCACGGGTCGCAGCCGGCGGGCGAGACGGCGACGTTCCAGATCACGGACGCGGGGCTCGAAGCGGTCGAAGAGCTCTGAGGCTGACGGACGAGGCGGGACTACGAGACGGGACCGCCGACCTCCGGTTCCTCTTCGACTCGCGAGACCGGGTTTGGGTCGCGCTCGGCCACACCCCGCCCGACCAGCCGGCAGGCGGCGACGAGCGCCATGAAGTGAACGCCGCCCGCCACGACGAACACCACCCAGAAGCCGAGCGCGTCGACCGACGCCGGCAGCGCAAAGAGGTTGAACCGCTCCAGTCCGGCGACGGGCTCCACGAGCGAACGCCCCGCGAGGCGCGACTGCGTCGGCAGGAGCGTCGCCCCGAGCACGAGCGCCCAGCCGACGAGCGACAGCCCCACTGCTCCCACCCAGCGCGTCGCGTACGCCGGTCGCCGGAGCGTCGAGAGCAGCCGGCCGGGCGCGAAGCCCGCTCGGAGCGTCCCCTCGCGGGCGACCGCGACCAACGCCGCGGGGACGACGTAGAGGCTCGCCACGACGAGCACGAGCCCGAGTCCGAGTCCGAACGGAGCCTCGACGAGCGCCGACGCGACCGGCGGCGCACCGGACGCGAGCGCGAGCAGTGCGAACACCGTCCCGAACGTGACGACCAGTTCCAGATAGACCGCCGGGAACCCTCCGGGGAGACCGGCACCCGACACGAACGCCCAGACGGCGAGCGTTTCGAGCGGGCTCGCGGCGTCCAGTCGGTCGAGGAGCGGCACCGACAGCAGTGTGAGGGGGACGGCTGCGTAGACGAACCAGACCCCGTACGCCCGAAGGCCGTCGGCCACGAGCGCCCGGAGGTCGCCGAACGACGGCGCGGGCGACGACTCCTCGTCCGCACGGAGGACGCGGAGCAGGTAGCCCGCGACGAGAACCGACGGGAGGAGGAGGAAGCCGAACGCGACGAGCAGCCCTCCCGCGAGGACGGTCTTCAGCGGCAGACCGACGACCGGGACGACCCCCGTCGTCGCCCTCTCGGCGGCCGCTTCCGGATCTCGCTCGCGCGGCTCGTTCGTCGCCGCAGCGACCCCTGCTGTCTCCCTCTCGCTTTCGTCCTCACGCTCACTTCCGCTCTCACGCTCCTCGCCGGGGACCGGGTCCACCTCGGCGTTCGCCCGAATCTCCGCCCACGCGCTGCCGACGAGCACCCAGCCGGCGATCCGGAGCACGAAGTACGCCGGCAGGGCGACGAGGAGGTAGAGCAGTCCGGCCCACTCGATTCCCTCGACGGTGGGCAGGACGAGGAACAGCCTGAGGACGGCCTCGGCTGCCAGATAGAAGCCGACGAAGCCGAGCCACCCGACCGCGTACGCCCTCGTGCGGAGGTGCCGGACGGGCGAGAACGACTCGTCGCCGAGCACGAGGTCGGCGACGCGTTCGAGCAGGGCGGCCACCGCGGGCGAATGCGGCCGGAGCCGCGCGAGCAGCCAGTCGACCTGCCGTTTCAGTCCGTCGTCGAAGAACCCCGCCCGGAGCGTGCCCCTGGTAGCGAAGTTGGCCAGCGCCGCGGGCAGGACGTACAGAACGAGGGCGAAGACGACGTACGGCTCCCACGACCGATACCACTCGAAGAAGCCCGGTTGCTGGCTCCCCAGTTCCGTGGCGAGCGCGACGACGCCCGGGACGAACAGCCAGCCGAGGAGCCACCCGGTCGCCTGGCCGGGCGCGAGGCTGCCGTCGTTGAGCCCGACGTCGACGGCCAGCGGGACGAGCATCCACGCGAGCCAGATGACGTACGCGTACACCCCGTCTCGGAGGAGCGCGCGCACCCGGTCGAACGTCGGTGCCCGCTCGTTCCCCTCGACCGCCCGCAACACGCGGACGACGTAGCCGAGCACGACCACCTGCGGAACGACCAGGAAGGAAAAGAACGTGAGCAGTCCGCCGATGACGACGGTCGTGACGGCCTCGTCGCGGTCGTCGAAGAGGTATCGCACCGCGCCCTCGATCTCCCCAGCCTCGGCTCCACGACTCATCCGTACCTATGCGACGGCTGACAAGATAGCCGTTTCGGCGAGAGGGCCCGCCGTTCGCGCGTCCGCGTCGACGCCGGGCGCTACAGGTCGCCCAGCTTTCTGAGTAGCTGCCCGCGGTAACGCTCGTCGGCGTTGACGCCCTTCATCTCCAGCACGTTCCGTTCGAGCTTGTCGAGCGCGACGTGGAACGCGTGTTCGGCACCGTACCCCTCGCCCGAGCCGGCCACCTGTCCGTGACTGGTGCGGAGCCGGATCTGACACTGGATGAGCGGGGTCCCGCGGAGCTTCTCCTTGTGCTCGTGGAACCGGACGTGCGCGTGGTGGACCTGCATCTGCTGGTACTTGTCGACCACCTCGGTGATCGAGTTCGTGATCTCCTCGCGGGAGATGGTGTCGAGCAGCGAGACGTTCGTGACCTGTACGTCCATCCGCTCCTCCTCGGTGAAGGTGAGCGCGCGGAGGACGTCGGTCTTCGTCAGGACGCCGGCGACGGCGTTGTCGTCGTCCGCGGGCGCGACGACGAGGCCGGCGATGTCGTTCTCGAGCATCTGCTCGACCGCCTCGCGGACCGACGTCTCCGGCGTCGTCGTCATGACGGGGCTCGTCATCAGGTCGTAGACGGGGAGGTCGAGCATCCGGTCGATGTCGCCGCGGCGGTCACCTTTCCCCTGCTTGTGGTCGTTGCGCACGGCGAAGTCGACGATGTCGTGGGTCGTGATGACCCCCGTGAGCCGCCCGCTCTCCTCGGTGACCGGAAGCCGCGAGATGCCGTGCTCGCGCAGGAGGTTGATCACTCGACCGACACGGTCCTTCTCGCCGATGGTGACGACGTCCTCGGTGAATATCTGCTCGACGACCAGCGCGTCGAGGTTCTCGATGACCGCCTCGAGGATGGCGTCCTCGGTGATGACGCCGACGAGTTTCTCGCCCTCGTACACCGGGGCTAGCTTCACGTCGCCCTCGACGAGCATCCGCGCCACTTCACGGACGTCCTCGTGTCGGTCGATCCTCGGCGCCGAACGCACCAGCGCCGCCGCCTTGGTGTTGTCCTCGACGTGCGATTTGACGAGCTGTTTTTCGCCGATGACTCCGACGTAGCTCCCGTCGTTGGTCACGATGAGGCCCTTCGGGTTCTCCCGGTCGAAGATAGACCGGATCTTCCCCAGGCGCTTGTCCGCGTCGACCTCGATGAAATCAGGAAGGGCGATGTCAGAGATATCCATAGTCCAATCGAATCCTACACCGCGGGCGCTCTTGAAGCTTCGTTCCGTTCTCGTTCGTCTGAAACGGACCGACTCCCTTCAGGCCGCGGGTGCCGCGCTCACATCCAGGTGTGGCCGTCGGTACAGCGGTGCTCGAAACTCATGTGGTTCGGCTCCAGTGTGCAGTAGAACTGACAGTGCGGGCACGGCCTGTCGCATTTCCAGGCTGACATTTCTGCGCCGGGGTACGCTGTCCGGACGCTTAAACAGTATTTACGGTCGTCGTGACCGTCATATTCGTCGACTACTTCGAACGGTCGGCCACGTCGCTTCCGCCGGTGTCCCCTCTGGACGTGACACTCCCCCGACCGTCGGTCTGGTCGACGGCGCTCCGGCCCGGATGCTCTCCCTCGGCGAGCGGCTCGAACTCGTCGTTCCCGCAGCGGCAGTTCCCGTCGGTCCCGATCGGCCGCAACCGGTCCGCGTCGGTCTGCACGGGATACACACGACCGCAGTCGGTACAGATGCCGAGTCGCGACGGCTCTCCACCGGACGAGGGCTCTTCTTCCGGTTCTATCATGGCACCGTATCCACGTCGATGGTCAGATCGCGCTGCCCCGTTCCCTCGACGGTGGTCGTCGACTCCGACCGTCTGACGGTTCCGGTCTGCGGGTCGTAGTCGACGAGGTCTTCGGCGGCCAGCTTCGCCAGGTGGATGTGATGAAGCTCCTGTCGAACTTCACATCGGGTCGAGGGCTCACTCTGGTGAGTGACGATGTACTCGACGAGGTCGTCGACGGATGCTGTCTCGTCTGCGGACTCCTCGAAGTACGCCAGGACGATCCGCCGAGGCTCGCCCGCGAGCGCGATCATCACTCGATCGACCGTCTCCGGGTCGGTGCGTATGGTGAACGAGAGCGCGGGCATCGTGAGTGTCCATACATATTCCGCAAAGGTGTATGACGATATTCGTTGATGCAACAACCCGTTTATATATGCATATTCGGGGAACCGGTGCAGACGCCGTCCGGGTCCGTGGTCGAGACCGCCGCTTCACGCCAGCAGCGCCTCTTCGAGAACCGCCTTCGTCCCTCTCCGGATCCGATTCGAGAGCGCCTGCTCCGAGATGTCGAACTCGACGGCGAGAGCACTGAGAGACGTCTTGCTGGGGGTGTCGAAGTACCCGGTTCGGAGCGCGAGCAGGAGGGCCTCACGCTGTTCCTGCGTGAGTCCGAACTGACGGCCGACCTCGCCCTTCTCGGCGAGGGTGAAACTCCGCTTGATGCGGATCGAGATGTCCCGTTCCCTGCAGTAGCCGTAGAACTGCGAGAGCGAGTGTCGGTTCGGGAAGCGGAGCCGGAACGTCCAGTCGTCGTCGCGCTCAGCCTCCAGAATCGCGCCGCCGGTGGCGTCGATCCCCTTCAGGAGACTGTGGGTGGGGTTGTCCCACTCGATGCGGTAGAGCGCCCAGCCGTCGAGTCGGTCGAGTCGGTCGAGCGCGGCGACTTCGCGGTTCGCCGCGACCGCTTCCTCGAACGCGCTCAGGTCCGTCCCGCGTACCCACAGGAACGGGATGACTGCCTCCCCCGTGGGGATGATTCGTTCCAGTTCGATACGGACGTCGGGGGTGTCGGCGAGCATCTGCCCGAGCAGAAACTCGTCGTCAGAGATGGAGAGTTCGACGATTTTGGTCACTAGCTCGCCACTATTGGACGGACGGGACTCAAGGTGTTGCCTGCGCGTGCCACCTCTCCGAGCGGTCGGACGAACGGAGTGCCCGCGGTCACTGCTCCCCGTCCGCCGTCGAGTCGGCCGTTCCGGGCTCCGGTCGACGCGGGTCGGGAAATCAGTCCCGCTTCACGCCGGGATTGGTGACCGCTCCGTTCGCCGCGGAGTCGAACGCCTGTCCGTACTTCGCGAGCACGCCGTTCGTGTAGTTCGGCGGGTTCGGCTCCCACGCCTCGCGCCGCCGCTGGAGTTCCTCGTCGCTCACGTCGACCGAGAGTTCGCGCTCGGGGATGTCGACCGTGATCTCGTCGCCGTCTTCGAGCAGGGCGATGGGTCCTCCCACGGAGGCCTCGGGCGCGACGTGTCCGATCATCGGGCCGCGCGTCCCGCCCGAGAAGCGCCCGTCGGTGATGAGCGCGACGTCCTCCTCGTGGCCCTGTCCGACGACGGCGGCGGTGACGCCGAGCATCTCGCGCATCCCCGGACCGCCCTGCGGTCCCTCGTTCCTGATGACGATGACGTCGCCCGACTCGATTTCGCCCTCCTGGACGTACTCCATGGCGTCCTCCTCGTTCTCGAACAGGCGAGCGGGCCCGACGTGGTGGAACGCGTCGTCGCCGGTCACTTTCAACACAGCGCCGTCGGGTGCAAGGTTCCCCGTCAGGATCTTGATCGCGCCCTCCTTCTGTTTGGGTTCTTCGACCGTGTAGAGGAAGTCAGCCTCGATGTCGTCGTCGTCCGGGAGATCCAGCGTCGCGAGTTCCTCCTCTATCGTGCGCCCGGTGACGGTCATTGCGTCGCCGTGGAACAGCCCCGCCTCGAGGAGCCGACGGATGACGACCGGGACGCCCCCGACCTCGAAGAGGTCGTTCATGACGCGCTGGCCGCCGGGCTGGAGGTCGGCGATCTTGGGGGTTCGCTCGCTGATGGCGTCGAAGTCGTCGATTTCGAGCTCGATGCCGGCTTCCCGCGCCAGCGCGAGGAGGTGGAGCACGCCGTTCGTCGACCCACCGATGGCCGTCTGCAAGGCGATGGCGTTCTCGAACGACTTCCGGGAGAGGACGTCCGAGGGACGGCGGTCGTTCTCGATACAGTCGAGGACGAGTTCGCCGGCCTCGCGGGCGATGTCGTACCGCTCCTCGTGCTCGGCGGGTGCTCCGGCGCTTCCGAGCGGAGCCATCCCCAGAGCTTCGGAGATCGAAGCCATCGTGTTCGCGGTGAACATCCCGCCACAGGACCCCGCGCCGGGGCAGGCGTGCCGTTCGAGGTCGTCGAGTTCCTCGGCGCTCATCTCGCCCTGTGCGTAGCCGCCAACCCCTTCGAAGACCTGGACGATGGTGACGTCGCGGCCGTCGTGCTGGCCGGGCATGATGGAGCCTCCGTAGAGGAAGACGCTCGGGAGGTCGGTCCGAATGGCGGCCATCATCATGCCGGGGAGGTTCTTGTCACAGCCGGCGACGGTGACGAGACCGTCCATCCGCTCGCCGAAGGCGACGAGTTCGACGGAGTCGGCGATCAGCTCGCGGGAGATGAGCGAGGCCCTCATCCCCTCGGTCCCCATCGAGATCGCGTCCGAAATCGTGATGGTGCCGAACTCGATGGGCATTCCGCCGGCCTCGTCGGTCCCCTCGATCGCCGCATCGGCGACGTCGTCGAGGTGGACGTTACACGGCGTGATGTCCGCGGCGGGGTTGGCGACGCCGACCATCGGCGAGGAGAGGTCCTCGTCGTCGAATCCCATCGCGCGGAACATCGCCCGGTGTGGCGCCCGCTCGGCACCCTCTGTCACGTCGCGGCTCGGGAGGTCCCGCTCCTTCCGCCCGGAGAACTGCTCGGCGTCGTCACGGTTTCGGGGAGGCTCCTGTTGGCTCATGGTCGGGGATTGCGCCCCGGACGCTTAAATGACCGCTACTGTCGGCAACGTGCGACTTGCGGGAGAGAAAGAGGAAAAACCGCGACCGTGTGGGCGACTACAGCACGTTCGGGAAGTCGGAGATGAGGCCGTCGACGCCGGCCTTCACCAGCTGGTCGGCCTGGTACCAGCTCTGGACGGTCCAGACGTTCAGGTCGATGTCCCGGTCGTCGGCTTCCTCGACGAGGTCGACGTCGGCGTATCCCCCGTCGGGGATGTTGTCGAAGCCGATGTCGTCGGAGAAGAAGGGTGCTCCCTGGACCATGTTGTACGGGACGTTCATCGCGTCGCAGTCGTACTCGTCGGTCACTTCGAGGCCGGCCTCAATGTCGTTCCAGAAGAGGAACGCGAGGGGGACGTCCGGGTAGTTCTCGGCGACCGCGGCGACGGCTCCCTCGGCGAACGACGAGACGAGAATCTCGTTGTCGTAGTCGGCGGCGATCGAGAGGGTCTGGTCGGCGAACTCGGTCCAGGACATGTTGCCTCTCTCCTTGAATTCGAGGTTCACGCCGACCTCTGACGGGATGGCGTCCATCACGTCGGTGAGTAGTGGGACCGTCTCACCGCTCTCGAGCACCTCCGCGGACGTCACCGTCTCGCAATCGGTCTCCCACACGGTCCCCTCAGCGTCGGTCAGCCCTCGGGTGCCCCCGTCCCGGCTCGACAGCTGGTTGTCGTGGAAGACGACGATGTCGCCGTCACCGCAGGGCATGACGTCGACCTCGATCATGTCCGCCTTCCGGTGTGTCATGTCGGGGAGTTCGCCACGCCGAACGTCGCGGACCAGTTCGATCAGGTCCTCGTCGTAGTCGAGGACGACCTCGTCGTCTCCGATAGACTTGACGTTGGAGCCGAGCACGTCCGTCAGTCGCTGCCGTTGCTCGGGGGTCCAGCCGCGCGAGGCGTTCCGTACCGCGCGCACCGTGTTCTCCGGGTTGACGCCGGCGAACCCGCGATGAGCGACAAGCGCCACGTCGCGCTCTCGGCCGCGTCCCCGACCCGGGTTGTCATCCGACCGGCCCCTATCCTGTCCGGCCTGCTGTGCTGACGCGACACCGGACGTGATCGCCGTGCCGACCGCAGCAGCGCTGGTTCCTTTGACGAACGTTCGCCGATTGAGTGTCGTGTCTCTGTCGGGCATCGGTGACTCTTCCGCCCCCCGCGGGAAAACTCCCGGAGATACTGAAAACAAGCTGATATCTGGTGGTGTCGAGTGTCGGTTCACGCTGTCCTTCGTCTGTGAGTGAATCTCACGGCCGGTGACCGAGCATCGCCTCACTCGACGTCTGATTCGTCGCGCCGTGCCAGTCCCGCGAGGTGGCCGGCCACCTCGACGGCGATCTCCGCGCCCAGGCGCGCGGCGTTCTCGCTTCCCGGCAGACAGAACACCGGCGTCTCCTCGATGATGCCCGCCGTGGCTCGCGTCGCCACCACCATGACGCCGACCTCGTCGTACGACTCCCGCCGGAAGAGCTCGCCGAACCCCGGGAGCTCCTTGGAGAACAGTCGATCTGCGGCCTCGACCGTCACGTCGTCCGGTGTCGTCCCGGTCCCACCGGTCGAGACGACGACGTCGACGTCGTCGCGTTTCGTGAGCCTCGACAGTGACGACTGGACCGTGTCGTACTCGTCGTTGACGAGCTCTCGGGTGACGATGTCGTGACCCCCGTCCTCGAACGCCGCAGCGATGGCGTCGCCCGCCGAGTCGTCGTCGAGCGAGCGCGACGAGGAGACGGTAAGGACGGCCACGCCCAGCGTCTCCACGTCGTGATGGTGGTGACCGTGAGAGTGGTCGTCGTCGTGAGTGTGTGAGTGGTCGTCGTCGTGACCACCGTCGAGTTCGTGTTCGTCCCGTCCGGAGAGAGGGCCGTCGCTCATGACCGTCCGTTCTCGGTCGCCGAACAAAACTCCCCTCCTCTCTCGGCTAGTTCCCAGCGTTCGACATACGTCGAACTACCGGACGTCGATACGCGTAACCATACTGTTTTATCACTGTGGTTTGAGCCTCCGACGATGAAGGCCGTTCAGTTCTCCGAACACGGCGACCGTGACGTCATCGAATATGGCGACTTCCCCGACCCCGAGATCGAACGCGACGAGGTCCTCGTCGACATCAAGGCGGGCGGGTTGAACTTCCTCGACGTCTGGACCCGCCGAGGATTGCCGATCATCGACCTCGACTTCCCGCACATCCCCGGGAGCGACGGCGCGGGCGTCGTCCAGGACGTGGGCGAGGACGTCACCCGGTTCGAGGTCGGCGACCACGTCGCCGTCCAGCCCGGCAAGTACTGCGGGAAGTGTGAGTTCTGCCGCGACGGCGAGGAGTCGATGTGCGTCTCCTACCACCTGATCGGCGAGCACATCAGAGGGGTCCACTCCGAACTGGCGGCCGTCCCCGAGGAGAACCTCGTCGAGGTGCCCGAGCACGTCGACTGGGAGACGGCGGCATCGGCCTCGCTGGTATTCCAGACCGCGTGGCGGATGCTCATCAGTCGAGGGGAACTCGGCCCGAGCGAGTCCGTGCTGGTCCTCGGTGCCTCGGGCGGCGTGGGCCACGCGGCGGTCCAGATCGCCGACTACGTCGGTGCCGAGGTGTACGCGACCGCCTCGACCGACGAGAAGCTCTCGTACGCCGAGGACTGCGGTGCCGACCACGTCATCAACTACGAGGACGATGATTTCGCCGCCGAGATCCGGGAGATGACCGGCAAGCGCGGCGTCGACATGGTCGTCGACCACATCGGCGACGCCACCTACCCGGACTCGCTGAAGTCGCTCGCGAAAGGCGGCCGCATCGTCACCTGCGGGGCGACCACCGGTGGCAACCCCGGCGCCGGACTGAACCGAATCTTCTGGAACCAGCTGTCGGTGATCGGATCGACGATGGCCACGCCCGGCGAGATCGACGACGTCCTCCCGCTGGTGTGGGACGGGACGTTCGAGTCGCACGTCCGCGCGAGCCTCCCGATGAGCGAGGCCGCCCGCGCACACGAGATGCTCGAAGAGCGTGAAGGCTTTGGCAGCGTGGTCGTAAGGCCGGATAGTGAGCTCTGAAACCGACGAGGGCTACGTCCACCGACCCGGCGCAGTCGACGACGCGGTCGATAGCGACGCCGAGGAGAGCGCGGACGCCGCAGAGGCCGACTCCGAGGCGGCTCCCGATTCCGACGCACGCGCTCCCCTCCCCGGACCCGAGCCGACCGGCTTCGGCAACCGCGGCTGGGTGCTCGTCGCAACGGTCGTCCTCTGTTTCCTCGTCATCCCGGGCGTCATCTACCTCCGACCCGCCCTTCCCGGCGAGGCCGGCCTGTCGTTCATCGTCGCGATGCTCATTCTCCCGCTCGTCCCGGCGCTTCTTCTGGGCGTGACGGCGGTGTGGTCGATGGCGGCAAGCCGGCGTCGGTGAGTCGTTCGAGCCTACGACCGCTCCTCGACGACCGCGTTACACCGCAGACAAAGCACCGCCTCGGCGACGTAGTTCACATCGTGTGAGCTACACTCGGGGCACGCGAACCGACCGACCCCGTACTCCGTCGACCCTCGCGGCGCGTACAGCGCCCCTTCCTTGACCCGCGCCGACAGCATCTCGCGGACGCGGCTCCGCACGAACCGCACCCGACGCTGCAAGGCGTCACCTCCGGTGCCGTGGATGTCGTCCCAGCCTACGTCGTCGGGTCGAGAGAGGTGGGTGACGAGGTCGGTGCCGGCCTGCAGGAGCGGGCGCGTCGTCGCACCGGCCGAATCGTCGACGTCGGCGGTGGCGTACCCCTGTGCAGCCCGGTCGTACGCCTCGGTCGCCCGGTCCGTCTCGCCCGCCAGGCTCCGGCAGTGGCCGAGGAGTTCGTCGCAGGCGGCGGCGTCGACACCGTCTCGCACCCGCTTCTGGTCGACCGCGAGGAGCGCACCCTGCATCGCTCGGTTGCGCGCGGCCGCCTCGACTCCGGCGAGCCGGTAGCACAGTCCGGCGCGAACGAGGTGACAGACCGCGGTTCCCGCCGACGTTCGCTCCCCGTCGAACGCCTCGCGTCGGAACCCCTCGTGACCGGCGAGCGTCCCGTACGCCGCGAGCGTGTACTGCTGACCCGCCGCGAGCCACTCCCTCGTCGCAGTCGAGCGGATCGCCCGGTCGGCGTGGCTCAGGTCGACGTCGTCCATGTTTCGTCGCAGGAGTCGGCGGGTATGGGGGTTACGGTCGCGCGGGTCCGACCGAGCGAGAGGGGGCTCACCGGACAGGGGTCCGGCGAGTCCCCTCGCCGACGGTCCGAAAGCGCGAACCAGTGTCGCTGCCCGGACGCACGGCTGCTGCCCCGGACGGACCGGTGACCGAGCGTACGCCGAGCGCACCCGAACGCCGACAGCTCGCGCCGTCGTCGAGTTCCGAGACGGTAGGTCCCGGTGGCTGGAGGGCCGAAAGCGCCGTCTTCGGTGCTCGGGCACATCGCGACGCTCTCCTGTTCGAGCGAACGTCGCTTTAATTCATCTTTCGGTAAATTACTCACTCCGCGGCGATCGGATCGATGAGCGAACGCCGACAGACGGGGCCCGTCTCGTCGGCTCCGACGTCGCTCACGGGTCGACGAGCGTCGCACGCTTTCTGTAAGCTGCGTGCCGGTCTCGAGCCCACCGGAGGGCCCGGTCGGTCTCGTTGACGAGTACCCCGTGAACCCGGCCGTCTGCACACGCCGTGATTCCAGCGACGTCTGTGTCCGGGGTCTCCATCACCCACAGCACGTACGGGAGCGCCGCATCGGTCGAGTAGATCGTCACGGCGTCGTGAGTGAGGATTCGATCGCCGACGTTGTCGCCGAGCGCGGGGAGCGACTCGATGACGTTCGCCTGCGCCACGAGCTCGACCGTCAGGTCTCCCTCGTCGACATGGGGCATGATCCGTCGCGGAAACACCGAGAGCGCGACCGGGACGAGCGCCTTCAGCGACGTCGCACGGCCGAGTAAATCGATACATGGTTCGAGCGCGACTTCAGGTGCGTGTGATTCCGCGAGCGTAATCGACGCTCCCCGGACGATCGCGGAGTCCACCGGGGCATCCGACGGCAGCCGATTGAGATACTCACTCGCGTCCGCGACGCTTTTGCTCGTCCCGACGTACTCGTCGAACTCGGCGAGAGCCAGTCGGCCGGTCGGCGTCGCTCGGTAGCCGCCGTCGACCGGTTCGATACACGAGACCGCCTCCAGGTCGCGGATAGCGCGATCGACCGTCGAGCGGGCGATGTCCAGTTCGGTGACGAGGTCGGGTTTCGTCCGAACGTCGGTGCGGAGGGCGCGGAGACATTCGTGTCGCTTCGAGAGAACGTCACGAAGCTGTGCGCTATCGAATGGAGGGCACATCTACTCCCGCAGCTTTGGGCGAGGTCGACATAAAAGCTCACCACTGGTACCTCACGGTCGTGCCCTCCGGGCCCCTGTGTTTAATTACTGTGACCGGTACTCTCGTACCGATGACCGATTCAGGGGTGTGCCGATGGCGTTTCGAGCCGTCTCTCCGGATTGTGTCCGCTTGGGCCCGTCCGAGGCCTCTCCAACGCGCGATCAGCGGTGGTCCACGTCGATGAGGACCCGCATCGGCTGGCGCGTCAGCTGTCGACTGGTCGGCACCATTCTCAAGTGGATGTGGGTGCCGCTCACGCCCCCACTCGTGCTCGCACTCTTCGACGGTACCTCTCCGTTTCCCTTTCTGATCCCGATGGTCGGGACGGTCCTCCTCGGAGGGGCGCTCGAACGGCTGACCGACTCGAGTTCGCTCGGGATCCGTGAGGGGTTCCTGATGGTCTCGTTGACCTGGTTGAGCGCCGCACTCGTCGGGAGCGTCCCGTTCGTCCTCGCCGGCGAGGGCACGCTCGCCGAGCCGGTGAACGCCCTGTTCGAGAGCATGAGCGGCATCACCACGACCGGCGCGACGGTCATGGTCGACTTCGACCGCCACTCGCGGGCGGTGTTGCTGTGGCGGGCGACACTCCAGTGGCTCGGCGGCATCGGTATCCTCGTCGTCGCGACGGCCGTCCTCTCGCAACTCTCGGTGGGGGGTGCTCAGCTCATGGAGACCGAGACACAGACGCAGGACGTCAACAAGCTCACTCCTCGAATCTCCGAGACCGCCGCCCTCCTCTGGAAGCTCTATCTCGGGCTGACCGCACTCCAGGTCGCCGTCCTCTACGGCCTCCATCTCGTGGGACTGGCCCCCGAGATGACGCTGTACGACGCGGTCACGCACGCGTTCACCACCATCTCGACGAGCGGCTTCTCCCCGCGCGCGGAGAGTCTCGCCGCCTTCTCGCCCGCGGTCCAGTGGGCGGTCATCCCGTTCATGGTCGTCGGGGCGACGAGCTTCGTCCTCATCTATTTCGCGCTTCAGGGACGGACGGAACGACTGCGCGAGAGCGAGGAGTTCCGCTTCTACCTCGGTGTGCTCGCGTTCTTCTCGGCCGCCATCGCCGGTATCCTCTTCGTCGACGGCGGCCCTCACACGAACCCCGAAGCCATCGCTCGTCACTCGCTCTTTCAGGTCGTCTCCATCGTGACCACCACCGGATACGCGAGCACGGACTTCAACCTCTGGTCGTCGGCCGCCAAGCACCTGCTGTTCGTCTGTATGTTCATCGGCGGGATGGCCGGCAGCACCACCTGTTCGATCAAGGCGCTGCGCTGGCTCGTGGTGTTGAAGGCGTTCCGCCGGGATCTGTTCACCGTGGCGAACCCCTCCGTCGTCCGCCCCGTCCGACTGAGCGGGCGGGTCGTCTCGGAGGCGACTATCCGCGACATCTACGCGTACACGCTCGTCTCGCTCGTCTTCTTCATCTTCGCCACGATCTTCGTCGTCGTCGACGCCTCCCGCGTCCAGCTCACTGTCACCGAGTTCGAGGCGATGGGCGCGGCCGCCTCAACCTTCTTCAACGTCGGACCGGCCTTCGGTATCGCCGGTCCCTTCGCGAACTACGAGTCGTTCCCGTCAAGCACCAAACTCGTCATGACCTTCCTCATGTGGATCGGCCGCATCGAGATCATTCCGGTGCTGGTCCTCCTCACCCCGTCGTACTGGCGGTCGTGACGTGCGTCACACCCGCTTCTCGCTCGCCCCCGCCTCTCCCGCTCTGAATCCCCCCGTTCGTCTCGCTTCTCCTGGCTCTGGTTCTCGATTCGGATATTCGAAGCGGGTAGACGTGTGGTTCTATAAAAAACGTCGCGACAACGCTTTTGTTCGTCCGTGGTGTGACAACGTACTGCACAGCATGTTCGAACAGTTCTCAAGCGGATACTATCTCGGACGCCTATACATCGAACCTCACGGTGGCGACCACGCCGTCATCCACCGTGACGACCACGTACGGGTCAACCAACACCTCTACACCACGGGCGAGGGGGTCGAACGAACGGACGCCCCGCTGGTGATGAAACTGGAGGGCGGCGGTCACTTCCCCGTCCTCGGCGACGACAGCGTCCCGACCGGCACACTCGCCGTCCCCGAACCGCTCGCGCCGGGTGATCTCCCCGACAGACGGGAGGTGCTCCTCGCGAAGGCCGACCGGGCCGCCGAGCTCCTCCGGTATTCGGGGTGGGCTCCGCCCGAGGGTCGCTGACCCGGTTTCCCCTCCGCGACCCGTCCCTGGCTCTCACCCGCTGATACCCGGGTCAAACGGTATAAGTGCCCTCCCCGACCTTTCGACTCCATGCTCGACGAGTTGCTCGGCCGCGCCGAGTTGAAAGCGCGCATCGCCGACCTCGAAGAGGAGGTCGGTCACCTCGAAGCCCGGTACGAGGCAGAATCCGAGCGTCGGACGGAGGCGGTCCGGGCGCGCCAGGAGGCCGAAGAGCGCGTCAACCGCCTCGAAGACCGCATCGCCGACCTCGAAGGCCAGTTGGCGGCGGCTGGGGAGGAGGAAGAAGTGTCGTTCCGGGGGCGTGAGACGCTCAACCGTGCGCGACTCCGGTCGGTGCTCGCCCGGCTTCGTTCCGTCGATACCGACGCGGAGGGGGCGCTCACGGCCTTCGTGGAATCCGACGGTCTCTCCGAGGCCGTCGAGGCGGCCGTCGGCGACCGGGCCCCGCTGGTTCGCCGTGCGGCTCCGTGTCTCGTCTGCGTCGACGACGCCGGCCTCGTCGCCGCTACGCTCGCCCCACCGATGGGACCTGATCCGTTCGCGACGTGGAGCGACGGCTTCGAGCTCGATGACGCGTGGTTCCTCCCTCAGTCGGGAGACGTGCTCGCGCTCGTCCGTTCCGACCTGTTCGTCCTCGGGACCTACGGTGACGACGAGGAGAGAGAGTGGTCCGTGGTCGAGACGGTCGAGAGCGACGTCAAGAACGCTCACTCGAAGGGCGGGTTCTCACAGGGGCGCTTCGAGCGTCGCCGGGACGCACAGGTCGACGAACACGTCGAGAAGGCGCTGGACGCGCTGGACGAGCTCTCGGCTGAGCGATTGATCGTCGTCGGTGAGAGGACGGTCCTCGGGGCGTTCGAGGACCGAGCCGACTTCCTGGCGCGCGTCGACGCCACCGGCGACCCCGAGGAGGCGTTCGCGGCCGCCGTCGACGACTTCTTCACGACGCAGCTGTCGCTGTTGTGAGTCGGTCTTCGTCGAGTTCTGCTGGGCATCGGCCGGTCGCTGGAGGCGGACAGCCGGCACGCTCGGCCCGCACGGCGTCGTGCCGGACACCCGCTCACGCCGCGCGGTCGTCGTTACGTCACGCGCCGTGGTGGCCTCGTCTTGATACTTGAACGTTCGCCGATTCGGCGAGAGCCGTTTCGTACAGCGACCGCTCGTACCGACGAGTGGGAGGCGCTGCACTGACAACAGTCTCGCTGAGATCAGGGAGATCGCGGAGGTACTAGGCTGATGGACTGCAGCCATACACCTCCTCACCCGGCCGCTCGCGGATGAGTCGCGAGCAGGCCCTCGTGCGCCGTTCGCTCACCGCGTCGCCGGCGCACAGCGCCGGTTTCCAGCGGGACCTCTGGTTTCGCTCGGTTCACTCGCTCCCGCGCGCCGACCCCACATCTTCGGGTTGGTGGCGCGAGACGTCACGCGGGCTCGCCGCGTGACTCACGCGCGAGGGGCGAGTGAGCGAGCCGGCGAGCGAAGGAGTCGGCTGGGGAGGGCGTGGTCCCACCGCGCCCGTGTACCGTGGGGTTGCTCTCTCGGCGTTCGCTCTCCCGTCATCTGCTCCAGCTACGTCTCTCACCGACCGGGCCACTATTCACGGCGACTACTGCGCAATGAACCCAATTTAAGAACGACCTCCTCGTGAAGCCGATATGAACGCCCAACCGAGCCGAGTCGCGGTCCTCGCGCACGACCTCTTCCCGGACCGCGCGAAGACGGCGACCGGCGTCATCCGTTACGCCGACTACGACGTCGCCGCCGTCCTCGACCGAGCCAACCCCGGCACTCACGCCAGCGACCACCTCTCCATCCCGGACGACCGCGATGCGCCCGTCGTCGAGTCGATGGCCGACGCGCTCGAACTCGGCGACGTCGACGCGCTCGTCATCGGCATCGCCCCCATCGGCGGGGGTTTCGACGAGTCGTGGCGCGACGACGTCGAGTACGCCCTCCGCGAGGGAATCGACGTCATCGCGGGCCTCCACTACTTCCTCGAAGAGGACGACGACTTCTCCTCGCTCGCGGCGGAACACGGGGCGACCATCCACGACGTCCGGAAACCACACCCCGACCTCACCGTCGCCGAGGGTCGGGCGAGCGAGGTCGACGCCGACGTCGTCCTCACCGTCGGCACGGACTGCTCGGTCGGCAAGATGACTGTCTCGCTCGAACTCACCCGGGCCGCCCAGGAGCGAGGCGTCGACGCCGCGTTCATCCCGACAGGCCAGACAGGTATCATGATCGCCGGGTGGGGCAACCCCATCGACCGCGTCGTCTCGGACTTCACGGCCGGTGCCGTCGAGGAGATGATCTTGGAGAAGGGCGACGACCACGACGTGCTGTTCGTCGAGGGGCAGGGCAGCATCGTCCACCCCGCGTACTCGGCGGTCACCTGCGGCATCCTCCACGGGTCGATGCCCGACGCGATGGTGCTGTGTCACGTCGCCGGGCGCGACGCCATCCACGGCTACGAGGACACCGCGATTCCTGCTCCGGAGACGTACGTCGACCTCTACGAGGACCTCGCGGCTCCCGTCCACCCCGGCGAGGTGGTCGCCGGCGCGGTCAACACCTCCGCTCTCGATACCGACGAGGAGGCCCGTGCGACCCTCGACGAGTTCGAATCGAGCATCGGCGCGTCCGCGACCGACCCCATCCGCTTCGACGCCGACGAGGTGCTGGACGCGGTCCTCGGCTCGGACGCAGACCGATGATATCCGGCGAGTTCGAGCGGGTCTCGCTCCCGCTCGCCGACGACTTCACCATCTCCCGGGGCACACAGGAGACGGCCGAGAACGTCGTCGTCCGCCTCGCCGACGAGGGCGGGATGACCGGCCACGGCGCGGCCGCCCCCTCGCCGCACTACGGCGAGACCGTCGACACCGTCGAGGCGGTCCTCCCCGCGCTCATCGAGGAGGCGGAGTCGGTCGGCGACCCCCACGCCATCGAGCGCATCGAACGCCGGATGGGAGAGCGCGTCCGCGGCAATCCGGCCGCCCACGCGGCCGTCTCCATCGCCCTCCGCGACCTCGCGGCCAAGCGCCTGGGCGTTCCCCTCTACCGACTCTGGGGCCTCGACGCCGACGAGTGCCCCCACACCTCCTTCACCATCGGTCTCGACTCGACCGAGAGGGTGCGCGAGAAGACCGAAGACGCCGTCGACGCGGGCTACCCGGTGTTGAAGCTCAAACTCGGGACGAACCGGGACGAAGAGCTGCTCGACGCCGTCCGCGAGGCCGCCCCCGACGCGACGCTCCGCGTCGATGCGAACGAGGCGTGGACGCCGCGGGAGGCGGTCGAGAAGTCCGCTCTCCTGAGCGAACACGACGTCGAGTTCGTCGAACAGCCGGTGCCCGCCGAACATCCCGACGGCCTGCGGTACGTCTACGAACGCTCGGAAGTGCCGGTCGCCGTCGACGAGTCGGTCGAGACGCTCGCGGACGTTCCTCAGGTGGCCGACTGCTGTGATGTCGTAAACCTCAAGCTCATGAAGTGCGGCGGCCTCGGCGAGGCCCGACGGATGATTCACGCCGCGCGCGCCCACGGACTGGAAGTGATGCTCGGCTGTATGGTCGAGACGAACGCCGCCATCGCGGCCGCCTGCCACCTCGCGCCGCTGCTCGACTACGCCGACCTCGACGGGGCGCTCCTCCTCGCCGAGGACGGCGACGTCTACGACGGCCTCGACCTCTCCGAAGGCGAGATCCGCCTGCCCGACGACCGGAGCGGGACGGGCGCGGAACCGCGCTGAGGTCGCGGGCGGCCTCTTCGGTCACTCCCACTCGAGCGTCTCGTCGCGGTCCCTCGACCGGAGGATGAACGGACCGATGGAGAGAGTCCGCTTCGCCACCGTCGCGATGCGCAGGACGTAGGCGAAGAGAATCATGAACGGGACGAGCGAGACCGCGGTGGCGGCGACGACGACCCAGATGAGGACGTCGATGCCGAGAAACGTCCCGGTGAGGGACGCGGGGTTGTCCAGGTAGAGGACGCAACCGATGCTCACTGCGAGCGCGGGCACGGCGGAGAGGAGGATGCTGCGCGAGAGGTTGACCAGTTCCCACTGGAAGTACAGCGTCTTGATGTGCTCGCGTGCGGGGCCGAAGAAGCGCAGCACTCGAATTACATCGTCGAGAGCGTCGAGCGCCTCGTCCGAGAGAACCGACTCGTACTCGCCCTCGATGCGCTGGCCCTCGTAGATCTTCCACGAGTAGTTGAAGTTCAGCGCCGCGCTCAACACGTTGAACGTCCCGAACTGCTCGTCTTCGAGCGTGTCGGTCACTGCGTCGGCGTTTGTCGTGAGGCTGTCGGCGTACGCCGAGACGCGCTCGCGCGCCTCCTCGTCCGCACAGTCCTCCATGAGTTCGCCGACGCGGCGCGCCCGGTCGCCGACGCTGTCGACGAGCGACCGGAGGAACGCCGACGGTTCCGGCGGGGTCGCGGGGAGATCGAGAGCGTCGGCCACGTCCCGGCGGAACTCGATGGTGCCGCTCATCCGCTCGCGCTGGTCGCCCAGCGGACCCAGTTCCTGCGAGAGGACGAGCTGGTTGAGCGAGACGACGAGCGTCACGCCCGTGATGATGGCCGTCGTCAGCGCCTGAAACAGCGTCTCGATCGGGTCCTTGCTGTTCGCCGCCGCACGGAGCGGCGCGGGGTCTACCGCCCCGAGCACGACGAGCACGACGAAGATCAGCGCGAGCGGGAGGCCGGCGACGAGACGACGGTCCGCGTCGAGGAGCACCCAGAGCTTCAGCCGGTTCGTCCCGGCGCGCTCTCTGAGGGTATCGCTCGGGGCGTCCTCTCCGTCAGAGGGCATGCGCCCCCGTTGTGTGTGACGGGTCAAAGCTCCGCTGATTGAGGTCGCTCCCGGCTCGTTCGACGCTGGACGCGTTCAGTCGCCCGCGCGACCGGGGGTCAGCCCGGCCACGCTCGCCCTCACGTCCTCGCCCGTGGCCCCGCGCGGAAACGCGATAGCGACCTCGTCGAGTCCGTCGACCCCTCGGAAGCGCGCCAGCGCTTCTCGTGCCTCCGTGGGGGGCCCCGACACCGCGAGGTCGTCGACGAACCCCTCGACGACTGCGAGCGCCCGCTCTCGGTCGCCGTCCTGCCACGCCTCGTGCGCGCGGGCCGCCGGGTAGCCCTGCCGTTCGAGCGCGTCGCGGTAGAATGTGCCCATCCCACCGACGTAGAACGCCACGTGCTGGGTGACGAGCTCGCGCGCCCGACTCTCGTCTCCCTCGCCGTCTCCGCCGCTCACCGCACAGGGGAGGACGAGCGTCGTGTGTACGTCGGCGACCGAGCGGTCGCCGAGGGCCGCGCCGCGCTCGAGGTCGGCGAGCCGCGTCCGGAGTCCGTCGGGCGAGCACATGAGCGCGTGCCAGCCGTCGGCGAACCGACCCGCGAGCTCGACCGCCTTCGGCCCCATCCCGCCGACGTCGACCGGCGGAGGTGTCTCGGGCGGCCCACAGCGCAGTCGGAAGCCGTCGAGTTCGAAGCAGTCGCCGCTGTAACGCACGGCCTCGCCGGAGAACACCTGTCGGAGGACATCGACGTACTCGCGGGTCCGCCTGAGC
>JBEPYA010000038.1:0-20734 GCA_041641615.1 Salinigranum sp.
CGAGGTAGTCGGGTAAGAGGTCCCAGAACCACTCGAGGCCGGACTCGTCGACGTTCTCGAGGTCGGTCGTCGTTCGTTCGATGAGTTCGTCGTAGTCGTCGATGCCGTACTCGCGCATGAACTCGGAGACGTTCGTCGACTCGACGAACTCCTCGCTCGGTTCGTGGACGACGGTCTCCTGCTGGTGCTGGCTAGACATGGCGTATGCGACCGGATGACGCGCCACTCACTAAGAGATACCGAAACTCCCGTTGGCACCCGACCGATTCACTCGAACCCCCCGGTCTCCTTGTACTCCCGCGAGAGGTCGACGTAGTGCTCGTGGACGCGTTCGATCTCGTCGCGCTGGTCGTCCGTGAGCGGCTTCGTCTGTGCGGGTGCGCCGTAGGCGAGGTGACCCTCCGGAATCGTCTGTCCCTGGAGAACCACGGCCCCGGCCGCGACGAGGCAGTTCGACTCCACCGTCGCATCACGGAGGACACAGCTGTTCATGCCGACGAGCGAGTGGTCCTCGACGGTGGCGTAGTCGACGACGACGCTGTGACCGACAGTGACGTTGTTCCCGACCTCGGCGCCGTGGAGCATCGAGAACTCCTGAACGTTCGTCTCCTCCCCGACGATGACTGCCCCCCCGTCGCCGCGGAGACACGTGAACGGCCAGAGACTCGCCCGTTCGCCCACGCTGACGTCGCCGACGAGGTACGAGAGTCGGGAGACGAACGCCGAGTCGGCGACGTCGGGGGAGTGTCCGAAGAGCGGTTCGCGCATCGAGTCGTCGGGTCGGGGCATACTCGTTCTGCTCGCCGAGGCGCGATAAAACTAGTCAGGAGCGCGATCCCGGACACGACGGAGCGACGAGGTCACGCGGGACGGACGAGTCGCCAGCGCGTCAGCGTGACCACGACGACCAGACCGGCCATCGCGAGGACGAGCAGTCGCATCCCGGTCACGATGTCGGCTTGATCGGCGACGACGCCGACGACGAGCGGTGCCACAGAGATGCCGATGTAGTTCGCACCAGTCGCGATGGCATTGACCGGACCGCTGTACTCGGCTGCGCTGTCGATACCGAAGGCAGAGAGGGTCGGAAAGAACCCGGCGACGACGAAACCGAGGGCGAGTGAAGCGAGGGTGAGAATATCCTCCGACCGTGTGGTGAACGCCACGACAGACACAGGTACCCCCAGGACGGCGAGCACGACGACGAGGTCGAGCGCTGAGAAGCGGTCGCAGAGGTAGCTGTAGACCAACCGGCCGGGGATGTACATGACAATGAATCCGGAGAGCAAGAGGTTCGCTCGCGGTCGCGGGACGAACTCGCCGGCGTAGTACGCGAACCACGCGAACACTGTCCCTTCGATGGAACCGCTGAGGACGAGCGCGGCGGCCATGCCGAACACTGCAGGACGGCGAAGCAACTGGCGGACGTCGGCGAACGAGACGCTCTGTTCGCGTCGCATCTCACGTGGTGGATCGGCCACCGAGAGGAACACGACGACGGGAACGAGCGGGAGGAGCAAGATGAGAAACGTTGTCCGCCACTCCAGCGTCGAGAGGACTGCGTTGACGAACAGGGGACCGGTCGTTCCTCCGACCGCCCAGGTGAGCGCGTAGAGGTTGAACATGCGCCCGCGGGAGTCGGCGTAGAGGTGGCCGAGGAGCGGCCGGTCGAGCGCCCGCACCGTGCCGAAGCCGAGTCCCTGTAACGCGAACAGCCCGACGAGTGCCCAGTACGAGTTCACCGTACTCAACAGTGTGAGTGACGCGACGGCGATGCCGACACCCGTGAACAGTCCGTGTCGGATACTGACCCGACCGGCGTTCATGCCGACGACGAGAACCGCGAGGAGCAGGCCGACGCTGGCCGCGGGCGCGACGAGACCGAGGAGTCCTTGTGAGACGCCGAACGACTCCTCGAAGCTCGCGAGGAGCGGCCCCCGGGTCTGCCAGACGATGCCGTGACAGGCAGCGAAGAGGAAGAGGGCGACGGTCCATCGCGTTCGGGCGTTCATCACCAGTTCGCTCGTCCGGTGGCGGTTAAAATTGTTTGCTCCGTCGTGGCGAGTCAGCGTGAGTTATGTACTCGCCGTCGAAACGGAAGGACGTGTTCCGAGTACTCGTTGCGGTCAGTGACGATGTGGATCAGGCACGTAAACAGGCGGACTTCGTCGCCTCGCTTCCCGGGAGCGAGCAACTCGACGTCACAGTGACACACGCGTACGTCGAGGCGGACGACCGCGACCCGCGCGGTGAGCCGCTCCCTCCACAGGAGAGCGACGGCGTCCAAGCAGCACGCGAGCGACTGGGCGAGGCGGGGATCGCTGTCGAGACACGCGAGACGTACCACCCGGTTGCCGACGGTATTGTTGGCCTCGCCACAGACGTCGACGCCGATCTCGTGGTCGTCGGCGCAAGGAGGCGGACGCCGGTCGGCAAGGCGGTGTTCGGGAGCGTCACGCAGTCGGTCGTCCTCGACTCGCCAGTTCCCGTCACTGTGGTGGGTGTCGAGTGAGACTTCCGTAGAACGCGGAGTCGAGCGTCCGAGAGCCGCAGGGGCACGGGACGCGGCCCCGGACGCTGAGGGGGGTGGGGCGAGACTGACGCGACTGGTAGCTTCGCGGCAGTGTCACAAGGTGACTGAGTGCCTGCGGTCCCCAATCTGGACTGGGGACACCATTACCGTGGGCCTGGTAAAAGTTAACACTTTCCATACCGGCAGTGTGCGAGTCACAGAACCGATTAAACACAGTCGACGACCAGTCGCCAGTCAGTCGACTTTCGAACCAGTGGAGCGCCGGTCGAGTCGCGTCGGGGTACGGAGCTGGTCGCGCCTGCGGCCCCGAGACGAGAGAGGACGCCGGAGTCGACGACTGTCTCTTTGGGGTCGGTTCGTCTCTAACAATTTCTATGGCTCAGCCACCGAAACCGATCCGGCTGCCCGACGACCGCGACCCGTCGACCGACTCCCCGACGTGCTCGAAGGTGTAGCCGTCCTCGGTGACGAACACTTCGCCGTCATCGACTTCGACGTCGACAGTGGCGAGATACGCTCCCTCACACGGGCCGAAATTGCAGTACCCGGAGTCGGTCTCGAACGTCGCGGCGTGTTTCTGACAGACGATCTCGTCGTTCCGAACGAGCGCCCCGGACCCCTTGTCGAGCCGGACGTCGGTCCAGTGTTGACAATAGTTCTTGTACGCAGCCACCCCGTCATCGAGTCGAGTGAGGATGACCTCTTCGAGTCCGTCGCCGTTCCGGAGCGTGACGAGCAGCGTCCCGTTCGCGGGGACGTCGTCGAGCGACACGACGTGCCGGTCGTCGTTCATACGCGGCGTTGGGGCGGGGGCTAATCAATCGTTGCGGTCTCCGTTTTTCGTCGGCCGGCCCCGGCCGCTACGACGCGGTCCGGACGTGCGAACACCACGAACGTGTCGCCACGGGGTCGTCGTCGAGCACGAACGCATCAGGTCGATGCTGTCGATCGGTCTGGACGCCGTTCCACGGCGCGAACATCCGAGTCGCACCCGTCTCCCTCTCGACGACGGGTGCAGGATACCGAGCGCCGAGAGAGCGATACCGCTCGCCCATCCCTGTGACGGATCTACCGATGCGCGATGTCGTCTTTGACCCGTACCCCGTGACGGTGTATTGTCCAATTTTTTCAATCCATCGTACCTTCGGCGCAGGCGACGAGGGCGCTGGTGTACTCCCGCTTCGGATCAGTTCTCGCCGACGTCCCAGCGGCTGTCGACGCCGGTGGCTCCGTCACCCTCGTCTCCGGTGTCGACCTCGTCTGTCCCGCTCCGGTAGTGCTCTTGCTCGACCCGCTCGTCGAACAGTCGCGAGAGGAGCGTCGTGACCGGACCGCCGCCGCAGTCGATGCCGTCGACGGTCGCGACGGGTCGCAGTTCCCACGTCGTGTTCGTCACGAACACTTCGGCGGCGCTCCGGACGTCGTCGGGGGTGAACTGTCCCTCGCGGACGGGGACCCCCTCCTCGCGAGCGAGGTCGGCGACGACGTCGCGCGTGACACCGGGGAGGACCGGGCCGTCGAGCGACGGCGTGCACAGCGCCTCGTCGGAGACGAAGAAGACGTTGCTCGTCGCACCCTCGGCGACGTACCCCTCCGAATCGAGGACGAGCGCCTCGTCCGCACCGGTCACGCGGAGTTCGAGTCGAGCGAGAATCCCGTTCAGATAGTTGTGCGTCTTCGCTCGCGAGGGGATGGCACGGTCGGGAACGCGACGCGTCTTCACCGTCTGCACCGTCGCCGGGCCGTCCCAGACCGGCGTGCTCTCGCGGCCCCCCCGCGGGAGTTCATTCACCAGGACGACGACTGTCGGGTCGACCTCGGGGTCCGGTGTGAGCTTTCCCGGCTGGACGCCCCGGGTGACCGAGAGCCGGACGTACGCGTCGTCGAGGTCGTTCGCCGTCAGCGTCTCCCGGACGCGTCGGTGGAGGTCCGCGTCGGAGAGGCCGTGGTCGAGCTGGAGGGCTTCGCACGTCCCGGCGAGTCGCCGGGCGTGGGCGTCCCACGCGAACACCTCGCCGCCGTACGCCCGGAGCGTCTCGAACGCCGCGTCGCCGTACAGGAACCCCCGGTCGCGGACCGAGACGGTCGCCTCTTCTGCCGGGAGGAGGTCGCCGTCGACGTGATACAGGTACTCGTCGTCGCCGTTATCGCCGTCGCCGTCATCGTCGCCCGTGGACGCCGTCGGGTCCTCGCTCATCGGCACGAGTCGACGAACGCCGCCACCATCGTCTTTCCGGCCTCGGTGAGAACGCGCTCGGGTGGAACTGGACGCCGACGTGTGGCTTCTCCGTGTGTCGAACGCCCATCACGACCCGGCGCTCGTCGTCGGTCCACGCGGTCTCCCCGACCGCGTCGGGTAGGTCGGCGCGCTCGACGGAGAGCGAGTGGTACCGATCCGCCCACGACCCCCGCGTCGGAACGACCTGGTCGGTCTGCGCCCGGCGGTACGCCGCGAGGGGGTCGTCGACCGTGACGCGCACCTCGACGGAGACGCGAGCAGCGGACGGGGCCTCGCGGACCGTCTCGCGAAACGCGTTCCGTTCGGTCACTGGGTTCGTACCACTGCGGAACTGGCGGGCGCAAGTAACGGTCTCGTGATGCGGCTCGGGCGACACGACCCCGGGCGGGCCGTCCGCGCGTCAGTACTTCTTCGCTCTGTCGATCCACCGCGAGACGCGTTTCGAGGAGACGTCGATCTCGTCGGCGACCGCGTCGGCGTCGGCGGCCGCCAGGTCCGCGACGGTGTCGATGTCGGCCTCGGCGAGTCGGCGGGCGTACGCCGGGCCGATTCCCTTCAACACGTCGGGCGACTCGTCCGACCCGGCGGCTGGTGCGTCGGCCGCGTCGTCTGCCGCCTCCTCGACCGTCTCGCCCTCGTCGGTGTCGACCGCCTCCGCCGGTTCGGCCGGCGTCTCCTCCTCGTCGGTCGCGTCCCCGTCGATCAGATCGGCGGTCTCGGCGTCCTCGACCGCTACGGTCTCGTCGTGGCCGACGTCGGCCTCGCTCGTCGCCGCATCCTCGTCGGCTGCTCCCGCCTCGGTCTCGGCTTCGACCTCCTCGATGTCGTCGATCGGCTCGGTGTCGGTGTCGATGGCTTCGGCGGGTTCCGTGACCTCGTCTGCCGTGTTCTCGTCGACCATCGACCCGGTCGAGGCGCTCGCGTCACCCTCCGCGGCGGCGGATTCGCCGGCCTCGGGCGGTTCGATGTCGACGTCGGTCTCCTCCGACTCGTCCCCGCCGATGGAGACCGCCTCGGCGGGCTCTGCGACCTCGGCGTCCGCGTCGACCATCGACCCGGTCGACGCCGCCGCGTCGCTTCCGGCGGCGACCACGTCGTCCTCGTCGTCCTCGTCCGCGCCGTCTGCGTCACCGGCCTCGTCCGCGGGCGCTTTCACCGCGCTCTCGGACGCGGTCTCCGGTTCGGGCTCGGACCGTTCGGTCGCGCGTGTGTCCCGTTCGACGGTCACGCCGACGTCCTCGTCGCTCCGACGGTCGCCACTCCCGAGCCCGAGAAGCGACTTGATCGTGTCGAAAAGCCCCATTACCGACCTGCCCCCGTCGCGTCCAGTGTCATGTGTTCTTTTCGAACCCGTGTCATGCCTCGCTTTACGCCCGCCCGTATTTAAAATTCGTCGGATGCGCGCGTCACGTAACGCGGTTCAGTCTCCGGGTCGACACGAGGCCGCCTCGCTCACGACAGCCGCGCGCGCAGCGCCTCGTTCATCGCCTCGACGGGCGCGTCCCGCTCGGTCCACCGCTCGAACGCCTCGACGCCCTGATACAGGAGCATCCACGCGCCGTCGACCGTCGTCGCGCCGACCTCGTTCGCTTCGCGCAGGAGCCGGGTCTCGATGGGGCTGTACACCGCGTCAAGCACGGCGAGGTCGGCGTGGAGATACTCCCGCGGGACGGGCGAGTCGTCCGAGTCCATGCCGACGCTCGTCGCGTTGACGAGCACGTCCGCGTCTCCCACGCGGTCGAGCGTGTCGAGCCCCCCCGCGGAGGCTCCGTCGAGCGACTCGGCCAGTTCCTCGGCCTTCCCCGCGGTCCGGTTGGCGACGTGGACTCGACAGCCCGACTCGGCGAGCGCGAACGCGACCGCTCGCCCCGCCCCACCGGCCCCGACCACGACCGCGTCGCGGTCGTTGAGGGGGACGTCGTGGTGGGCGAACGAGCGGGTCACACCCGCGGCGTCCGTGTTGTACCCTCTCAGACCCTCCTCGGAGAACTCCACCGTGTTGACTGCACCGATGCGTTCCGCGAGGGGGTCGGGGTCGACGAGGCTGAGGACGTCCTGTTTGAACGGGATGGTGACGTTGAGTCCGCTGAAGCCCAGCGCCTCCGCGCCGTCGACGGCCCGCTCGATGTCGTCGACGCCCGGTTCGAAGGTGACGTAGCGCGCGTCGATCCCGAGCGCGTCGTACGCGGCCTCGTGCATCGGTGGCGACAGCGAGTGCCCGACGGGGTTGCCGACGAGTCCGAACACCTGCATGCCTTCGGCGAATACCTTCCGTCGCATAAACGCACCCCTCTCCGACGGTCGCGGAATCCTCCGTCATCGCCCGGTCGACGGGGGCGGCCGCCGGCCTGAAAGGGGAATCAATATCTGTCTCCCTCTGTTCGTCTCGGATATGAGTTCCCGACTGCGCCACCCTCTCTTCGGGGTCTTGCTCGCGGTGGCGCTCACGCTTCCCTGGTTTCTCTCGTGGGTGACAGACGCGAACGCTTCGTTCGAGACGCTCACGACCGTGGCTATCAGTGGTCTCGCGGTGCTCGGCGCGTCTTTCCTCCTCGCGTGGGGTGCCGAGACGGCCGAGAAGGACGTCCCCCGGGCCTTCGCGCTGGCCGTTCTCGCCGTCCTCGCCGTCGCGCCGGAGTACGCGGTCGACGCGCTGTACGCATGGACCGCCGGGTCGAACATTGGGACGCCACGCGGAGCCGAGGCGGCGAACCTCGCCGTCGCCAACATGACCGGCGCGAACCGCATCCTCATCGGTCTCGGCTGGTCCGCCATTGCCGTGTTCACGGTGTACAAGGCGCGCACGACGAACGACCCGGCCGTCGAGCGCCGCTCGGGCTTTCTCGGTGATGTCGTCCACCTCGACCGCGATATCTCCACCGAAATCACGTTCCTCCTGGCCGCCACGCTGTTCGCGTTCTTCGTTCCCTTCAGCGCCGCGACGTTCGCGGGCGGCGAGACGATGGGCGGTATCGGCGTCGTCGACACCGTCGTCCTCGTCGGCCTCTACGCGCTCTACATCGGTATCATCATCCGCGGGGACGTCGACTCCCACCAGGAACAGGTCGGCGTCCCCGCGTACTTCCAGGCGTACCGCAAGCCGAAGCGGATCGCGACGATCCTCTTCCTCTTCGCCTTCTCGGGACTGCTCATCCTGACCGCGGTCGAACCGTTCGCGCACGGCCTCGAAGAACTCGGCCAGCAGGCAGGCGTCCCACCCTTCTTCATGATCCAGTGGGTCGCGCCGCTGGCCTCCGAATCGCCGGAGCTCATCGTCGTCGCCTACCTCGTCAACAAGGCGCGCTCGACCGCCGGCTTCAACGCCCTCATCTCCTCGAAGCTCAACCAGTGGACGCTCCTCATCGGGACGCTCGCGGTCGTCTACTCCATCGCCGCCGGCCAGGTCGCTCCGCTCCCGTTCGACCAGAAGCAGGTGGCCGAGATCTGGATCACCGCTGCACAGAGCTTCTTCGCCATCGCCATCCTGACCAACTTCGAGATCTCTATCCGGGAGGCGATCGCGCTCTTCGGCCTGTTCATCACGCAGGTCGTCGCGGAGTTCGTCGTCATCCGGACCGTCGCCGAGCCGCTCGCCTCGACGTACAGCCTCTACATCCTGTACGGCTACACCGTCGTCTACCTCCTCATTGGACTCGCGCTCTTCGCGAGCCGGCGTGACGAACTCCGCTGGCTGTTCGGACGGACCAAAGCCACCGCCCGCGAGGCTATCGGGGCGTCCGAACCCAGCGCGAAGGGTGCCGACTAGCGGTCGAGTCCGACGGGAAACCGACCCGGTTTTATCACCCCGCTGGAAACGCGCAGTCGTGATCGCGCTCGTCGTCAGCCGTGCCGACCGCGCCTCCGAACACGTCGGTGAACACGTCCTCGACCTCGCGGCGTGGGACGAACGGGTCGATGACACCCGCGAGGAGGCGGCGGGCGGCGGAACGTACCACACCCGCCCGGGCTTCGAGCTCCGGACGTTCGAGGAGCTCCACCTCCACCTCGACGGGGTCGCCGAAGCGTTCGACGACCCCGACTTCCTCTGTTTCCTCTCGCGGCACTCCGGGGAGACCGGTCCCCTGCTCTCGGCGCATTTCACGGGGAACTTCGGCCCCGCCGACTACGGGGGGGCGGACGGCGAACTGGCCCGCGCGTGTCCCGACGCACAGAAGGCGGTCGTCGAGGCGCTCGCCGAGCACGCACCCGAGGAGTACGACGTCGGCATCGAGTGTACCCACCACGGCCCCTCTCGGGTCGGCGTCCCGTCGATGTTCGTCGAACTCGGGTCCAGTGGCGAGGAGTGGGACGACCCCGACGGCGCTCGGGCGGTCGCCCGGGCGGTCCTCGACCTGAAGGGCATCTCCCCGGACCGCGCCGACGGTGACGACACGCGACACGTCGTCGGCTTCGGCGGCGGCCACTACGCCCCGCGGTTCGAGCGGGTCGTCCGCGAGACGGACTGGGCCGTCGGCCACGTCGGCGCGGACTGGCCGCTCGAAGCCATGGGACCGGTCGGGGAGCACAGGGACGTCGTCCGCGCGGCGTTCGAAGAGAGCGCCGCGGACTTCGCGCTCGTCGACGGCGACCGGTCACGGCTCACAGAAACCATCGAAGACCTCGGCTACCGCGTCGTGAGCGAGACGTTCCTCCGGGAGACGAACGGGGTTCCACGAGCGCTCGCTGAACGTGTCGAGGCGGACCTGGGCACGGTCGACGACGGCGTGCGGTTCGGCGCACGCGCGCGGGTCGGCGTCGGTGAGTCGTCCGCCGCTCGCTTCGGTGTCACGGACCTCTCCCGCGAGTTGGTCGACGGGGCGCTCGGCGTCGATCACGACGCGGCGCGCGCGGCCGTCGACGACCACACCGTCGCCTTCCACACCGAGGAGAACGGCCGACGACCGACTGGCCGGGTGGCGCTCCCCGCCTCCGACGGCGACGAAGCCGCGAGCGGCGACCCCTTCGACCGACTCGTCGACGCGCTCTGTGACGTCCTTCGAGGTCGGTACGACGAGGTCACCCGCGAGGACGGCGTCATCGTCGCCCACGAGCGCGCGTTCGACGCCGAGACCGCTGCCGACCTCGGCGTCCCCGAGGGTCCGGCGTTCGGACGACTCGCCGGCGGGCAGACGGTCGACGTCGACGGGCGAGAGGTCTCCCCCGAAGACGTCCACCGGGACCGAACTATCAGGTTTCCTTTGTGAATCGCCGAACTCGCCCGAAAAACCGTCAGACGGGCGTATGACGGAGGGGGAAAGGTAATGTGTCTTCGTCGGAAAGGAGTGCGCATACGTATGGACTCCATCGTCGACAGCGCGATCGAGGAGGCCGAGAAGATGGAGGATGGGACGACAAACGGTGTCGACGAACCATCATCTTCGACAGGGCCGACGGGAACGATGACTGACGAACAACTGCAGGACGTCCTCAAGGACTTACAGACCAACATTACGGTCGTTGGCTGCGGCGGCGCGGGCGGCAACACCGTCAACCGGATGGCGGAGGAGGGCATCAAGGGCGCGAAGCTCGTCGCGGCCAACACGGACGTCCAGCACCTGGTCAACGTCCAGGCCGATACGAAGATTCTCATCGGCGAGCAGAAGACCCAGGGCCGCGGCGCCGGGTCGCTCCCCCAGGTGGGAGAGGAGGCTGCGCTCGAATCCCAGGAGGACATCCACGACTCAATCCAGGGGTCGGACATGGTGTTCGTCACCGCGGGACTGGGTGGCGGCACCGGCACGGGCTCGGCTCCGGTGGTCGCGAAGGCCGCCCGCGAGGCCGGCGCGCTCACCATCGCCATCGTCACGACGCCCTTCACCGCCGAGGGGGAGGTACGACGGACGAACGCCGAGGCCGGGTTAGAGCGACTCAGAGACGTGGCCGACACGGTCATCGTCGTCCCGAACGACCGTCTGCTGGACGCGGTCGGCAAACTCCCCGTCAAGCAGGCGTTCAAGGTCTCCGACGAGGTGCTGATGCGCTCGGTGAAGGGCATCACGGAGCTCATCACGAAACCCGGGCTGGTGAACCTCGACTTCGCCGACGTCAAGACCGTGATGGAACGCGGCGGCGTCGCGATGATCGGTCTCGGCGAGTCCGACTCCGAACAGAAGGCGCAGGACTCGGTCAAGAGTGCGCTCCGCTCGCCTCTCTTGGATGTGGACATTTCCGGAGCGAACTCCGCGCTGGTGAACGTCACCGGCGGGTCGGATATGAGCATCGAGGAGGCCGAGGGCGTCGTCGAGGAGATCTACGAGCGCATCGACCCCGAGGCGCGTATCATCTGGGGCACCTCCATCGACGAGGAACTCGACGGCACGATGCGGACGATGATCGTCGTCACCGGCGTGGACTCCCCGCAGATCTACGGGCGAAGCGACGTCCAGCCGCAGGCGGGCGACGTCGACGACATCGACTTCGTCGAGTAGTCGCCTCGTCCGCGTTCGCTCACGTTCTGGGACTCTCCGTCCGTTCGACGCTCGGTCTCGGTACGGACGGAGCCGTAAGGCCTGTTCGAGCCACCGGGCGTGAGTCGCGCCGTATCGAGGGAGCGGGAACGCGAAAACCGCGCGCACACGGACGCGATGAGTCCCAGCCCCACCACTGAAACGACTCCGTCGGTTCACGCTCTCGTCGACTCCCTCGCGAGGAGCTCCTCAGCCGACCGCTCGTGCGCGGGCACGAGATGTCTACTCTAGTCGTGGATCGAGCGAAGGCCACGAGTGAGCCGAGTGAAGGGTCGAAGCGACCGCGTTGCTCCGGTGGCGCGGCAACACCGTCCCGACGACCGTGCGTCTCCGTCCGGCTTCGGAAATCGAGGCCGGAAAACGGGAAGGGATACGGACGAACAGCAGTGACCTCCGCGATGTCGGGCGAAACGCTTGAGTCTCCCGCGGGGCCACGAGGTGTCGTGAACAAGAAGGGACACGTGCTGAACGCGGTGCTTCTCGGTGTCGGCCTCGGGCTCATCCTCACCGTCGATCCGACCACGCGGCCGACGACCGACGTCGCCGTCGAGGTGCTCACGCGCGTCGTCGAACTCTCGGTGCCCGTGACGCTCGGGGCGCTCTTTCCCGACGTCGACACCGCCTTCGGCAAGCACCGCAAGACGCTCCACAACCTCCCCGTGCTGGGGGTGTTCCTCGCGTTCCCGTTCCTCTTCGGGAACCTCCAGTTCGTCTGGATCGGCGTGGCGACCCACTACCTCCTCGACGTGGTCGGCAGCCGGCGGGGTATCGCGTTGTTCTACCCCCTCTCGAGGACCGAGTACGGCTTCCCGTCGGGCGTGACGACGAGCTCGAAGCACGCCGACGCGGTCACTGTCGTCATCACGGCCTTCGAGCTGGTCCTCCTCGCGGGCGTCCACTACTTCGCCTTCCCGCTCGACTCGGGACTCACGGGCGTGCAGGACCTCGTGACGGCGTCGCTGGCGTCACTCGCACTGCTCGTCTGACTCCCTTCTCCCCGCCACACCCTCAGCGCCGGTACACGGAGACGTCGTCGAACCGCCCCCGGTAGGCGATGTGGTCGGGGTGGGTCGGTTCCATCCCCGAGAGGAGGAGGCGGTCGATCTTCCCCCACGAGTTCTCGTACCCGAGGTGGACAAACTCGGCGACGCCGCGGAGCCGATGTCCGACGCCCGACCGGCGAATCACCCGCCGGGGTGCACCCTCTCGAAGCGCGCGCACGAGGTCCGACTCGTCCTCGATTGACGTCTCGAACGCCGTCCACGCCTCGCCCACCGTCCCCCGGAGGTGCGCGTACGACGACCCGAACGCCGGCAGCGACGTCTCGCGAACGACGCGACCCATCGCCTCGTTCTGCCACGGGAGGCACTTCGCGTTGTACCGTTCGACCCCGTCGATCCGCTCTCGGAAGCGCCGGACGTCTTCGAGGCCGAGGCTCACGGACAGGAGGTCGGGGTGGGGCACGAGGACGGCCGCGCCCTGGCGGTCGCACTCGGCGACGGCCGCGTCGAGGGTGATGAAGTCGGGAACGGGGTCGGAGAGGCCTACGGCGAGGACGTGCTTTCGGTCGTGCCACGGCCCCGTGAACACTTCCCGAGCGGGGACGACGAGGAGGTTGTCGTCGGTGTACTCGCGGGCGCGAGCGCGGATGACGGGGAGCCGGACGAAGTGCGGCGCGTACACGAGGACGTCGAGACCGCGGGCCTTCGCCCGCTCGACGACGCGCTCGTCGAGGAGCTTAACGTGCATGTCGACCCGGGTTTCGTCGCCGAGTGGCGCCTCGCGCGTCACAGTTGATGGGAAACGGAGCTGAAAGTTAGTGGTTGCTATTCGGCGTGAATCGATGGACAGCGGGCGTTCGAGACCGCACTAGTGAGTGGAAGAGTTCGCCGTCTCGCGTGCCGGTGGTGTATGGGGTGTCCGAACTAGCGGGGTGGTGTGGCCGGAGCAGGCATCGAGACCACGAGCGGGCAACCGCGCGACGCACGGGAGCAGTGCCGCCACGCCTTCCCCAGCCGTTCGCCCACTCGGCTGCTCTGCATGGCCCGTGGGGCGCTCTGCGTCCTGCGCTGGTCACTCGTGGGGACACCGGCTAGGGTGGGCGAGGCTGCGGTTCACTGTGTCCGTGCACCATGTACCGTGTACCGCTCGGACCACACGCTGGACCGATCAGTTCCCTCGAGGGTGGCCGTCTCCGACGATGAACACCCCGCACAACGACGGTCGACCCTCTGTAACGTCCACGACTCCCCTCGACACCCGCGAAACCGTTTTGTCGCCCGCCCGCAACAACCCTGCATGTCCCCCTGGCAGTGTGCCATCCGCGAGTGTGGTGCACAGTTCCCCAACGCCGAGGACACGCTCGTCCACCAGGCGACCGAACACGAGTACCACACCTGCAAAATCTGTACGGCGGAGGTCCCCGAAGGCTACTTCGCGATCCGTCACGCCCTCGAAGAGCACAGCCGCGCCGAGTACGTCCGGGCGTACGACGCCGGTCCCGACGACATCCGCGAGCGCGAAGCGGTCCGGGCGGCCGTCGAGTCGACGGTCGACGTGTCGAAGGTCGCCGAACGGCTCGACGCAGACGGGCGGTTCTGAGCGGGTAGGGTGTGTCGGTCGAGAGAGAACTGAATCGACGTGTTCGTGATCTGCGGGCGGGGAAGCGGCCGTTCCTCGCTGGTCCTGTGAGCGAAGAGACGGGAACGCCGAGGAGTGCGTCAGCGTTCTTCAGTGGCTCGCGACCTGCGACCGCGCGCTCGGCGAGGAACGGTTCGTTTCGCTCACCGCTCCTCGCTATCGAGCACGCGGATCTGGTCGCCGCGGACCGTCACGGGAATCGGGACGGTCGCCTCGTACAGTTCGACGGTGACCTGGTCCTTGCCCTCGTCGATGCGCTGGACGCGGGCCTTCTCGCCCTTGAACGGTCCGGAGACGAGTTCGACGATGTCGCCCTCGGCGATCCCCTCGACGTCGGGCGTCGGCGAGAGGAAATGCTCGACCTCGGCCATCGACGACCGGCCGACCTGTCCGCCGGAACTGACGAGGCCGCGGGCGTGCGGGATCTCCTCTAAGACGCGCTCGATGACGGCGTTGTTGTCGGCCTCGACCATCACGTACGAGGTCAGAGAGTCCGGAGCAAGCACGGCGTGGATCTCCGGCTCCTCTCGGTTGGCGATCATGTCGGCCACCGTTCGCTCCTGGCTCGCGGTGGTCTTGACGGCGAATATCGACATCGCTACACGCCTCCGGGGAGGAAGCTCATCACGGCGAAGATGACGAACCCGAGGAAGCCGACGAGGAAGATCCCCGCACCGGCGATCTTCGAGATCTGCGAGAACTCCTCCCACGACGGGGTCGACGCGAGCTTCAACACCCGAACATAGCTGGTGAGATCGTATTTGACGTCCATAGTTGTTGGCGGCGCTAGGTCGTCGGGCTTTTTCTATCTATTGATGGCTTCGCGAGGCCGTCGCGGTTTCGTGAGCGGGTCCGGGGGGGGACCCCCCGGTGGTTTCCATCTCGGAGCCTCACTCCGACTCTGCGTGGTCGCCACGGAAGAGCACCGTCGGACGTGTCGTCGAACACACTGGCCCGACTCCACGCTCACCCCACTGCTCGAACGAGGACGAAAACGCCAACACCCTCCTGTTCCATCCATCCACATGGACTACGACGAGCCGCTGTTCTTCCACGTCATCCAGTACGCGCACCAGGCGGACCGGGACGTCGTCGACATGGTGAGCGGCAACCCCGACTGGGACCCGCCCGCCGCCCTGCGCGAGGGGTTACACGAGTACGCCGACGCGCCCACCGCGGCGTTTCAGTACCCACCGAGCGACGGCCTCCGCGAGCTGCGAGAGGAGATCGCCGACCGTCGGAACGTCGACCCCTCGCGCCTGATCGTCACCATCGGCGGCGGCGAGGCGAACTACCTCGCGATGGCCCGGGCGATGGAGCGCGACGCCGGCGACGAGTTCGTCCTCACCGATCCCGTCTACCCGTACTACCCGGGGAAGGCGCAGATGCTCGGCGGACGCGTCCGGATGGTTCCGGTCCACGAGAACGGCCAGCTCGACATGGACGCGATGGGAGAGGCCATCACCGACGAGACGACCGGCATCGTGGTCAACACGCCGAACAACCCCACGGGGGCGGTGTATCCGCGAGAGACCATCGAAGAACTCGTCGAACTCGCGGAGACGCACGACGCTCTCCTCGTGGTCGACGAGGTGTACGACCACTTCGACTTTTCGGGGAGGTTCGAGTCGGCGCTCACCGTCGACTCCGACCACCGCATCGTCACCTCGTCGTACTCGAAGACGTTCGCCATCACGGGCTTCCGCGTCGGCTACGCCGTGTTCCCCGAGTCGCTGGTCGAGAAGGCGCGCACGAGACACATGCTCGTCAACGTCACCGGCGCGCGACCGTCGCAGGCGGCGGTTCTCGCGGCGCTGCAGCACACCGGCCCCGAGTACTACGAGGGCGTCCGCGACTCGCTTCGAACGAGAATCGACGCCTTCTGTGACGCGCTCGACGAGGCGGGCGCGGACTACACCCGGCCCGAGGGGGCCTTCTACGTGCTCGCGCGCTTCGACGGCTTCCCCGGGACGATGCGGAACGTCAAGACGCTCATCGACGAGGCCGGCGTGGCTGGCATGCCTGGCGAGGCCTTCGGGGAGGCCCGCGACGAGTGGATCCGCTTCGCGCTGTGTACGCCGCGGGCGCAGGAGGCAGCGGAGCGGCTGGCGGCGTACTTCTCCTGAGTCGATCTCGGACTCGCTCGGTAGCTGTTCGGTCTGTCGTTCTCTGCGGCTCCTCTGAGACGTATCCCCTGGGGGTACATTCGACGGACGTGTCGCGTCGGATGGAGAGCCACCTCGGTGGGTCTGGGGACGCTGTTGTCCTCGATGGAACTGAGAACACAGCGACGGCGGAGTCGCCAGGGTGCTGTCTTCCCCGGCTGGATGCTCGCGCACGGAGGCGCGAGCGCCCCTCGCGCGCTCACTCGCTCCTCGCGCGCCGACCGCCGCCACAGTGCGATGGCGCGTGACGGGTGCGGCTCCGTCCGCAACCGACACCGCGCGATAGTCGCGTTCGCATCCGCATCGACCGCTCTAGCCTATCTGCTCTCCCGGTTCGCCCATCTGCTCTCCCGGTTCGCCCATCTGCTCTCCCCCCGTCCCCGACCGCGCTGTTCGTCGATAACGCGTCTCGACACCTATGCTCGTCTCCGTATCTCCCATACCGACGGGTACACAAAGCTCGACGGTCGAGAACGGGTATGTCGAACATCGACGTCGAGGCGGTCGACTCCGTTGAGGACGCGGACGACGAACACGTCCACGACCCCGCGGACGAGGACGAAGAGGACGGCGCGGGCGGAGACGCTATCGAGGTGGAGACCGGCCCCATCGAGGAGAGCGACGCCGACCTGCCCGTCGGCGTCGACGCGCCCGACTACGTCCTCTACGGCGGGAAGGGCGGCGTCGGCAAGACGACGATGGCGGCGGCGACGGCGCTCGCCTCCGCCGCCGACGGGACGGCCACGCTCGTCGTCTCGACGGACCCGGCTCACTCGCTGTCGGACACTCTGGAGACCGACATCCCCGCGCGACCGGCGCAGATCCGCGACGACATTCCCCTCTACGCTGCCGAGATCGACCCCGAGGCGGCCGCGCAGGGTCCCTTCGCCGGCGGGGAGTTCGACCCCGGATTCGGCGGTGCCGATGACGACAGCGGCCCCGCGGGGGCGGCGGCCGGCCCGGGCGGCGTCTCCGGGAGCGACGAGAATCCCTTCACCGGCGGTGCCGGCGACGACCCGATGGGCACAGGGATGGGCGGCCTCGGCGACCTCTTCGGCGGCGACTCTCCCCTGAGTGGACCGATGCCCGGTGCGGACGAGGCGGCGGCGATGCAGCAGCTCATCGAGTACCTCGACGACCCCCGGTTCGAGCGCGTCGTCATCGACACCGCGCCGACGGGCCACACCCTCCGCCTGCTCGAACTCCCCGAGGTGATGGACTCGATGGCGGGTCGACTCCTCAAGATGCGCGAGCAGTTCTCGGGGCTGATGGACGGCATCAAGGGGATGTTCGGAGCTGGGACGGAGTCCGAAAAGCCGATGGCGCAGCTGGAGGAGCTCGCCGAGCGCATCGAACGGCTCCGAACGGTGCTCAGAGACCCCGAGAAAACGGACTTCCGCGTGGTGATGGTGCCCGAGAAGATGAGCGTCCTCGAGTCAGAGCGTCTCGTACGGCGATTGGACGAGTTCGGCATTCCGGTCCAGACCGTCGTGGTGAACCAGGTGATGGAGAACCTCGCGGAGGTCACGAGCGACGTCGACCCCGAGTGGGTCGTCTCACCCGACCTGGAGAACTGCGAGTTCTGCAAGCGGCGCTGGCAGGTCCAGCAGGCCGCGCTCTCGGAGGCGATGGACCTCTTCCGCGGACACGACGTCAAGCGCGTTCCCCTCCTCGCCGACGAGGTGCAGGGGGAGGCGGCGCTGAAAGTCGTCGCGGCGTGCCTACAGTGAGTCCGACTTCGGTACGTTCAGCACTCGAAACGCTCGACGAGTCCCGCTGAACGCAGTGGACGGGTACGGCGTGTGAAACCCCGGACGAGCGAGAACGGAGACCGCGCGACGAACACCGTTTTGTGTAGCTAGCCGCTATCGTGGGTCAGCACTTATCATGCTAACTCCCCTCGCTGTGGCGGGCGTCCTCGTCGCGGTGTTCGTCGGGTTCAACATCGGTGGCTCCTCGACCGGGGTCGCGTTCGGCCCGTCGGTCGGGAGTCGCCTCCTCCGAAAGGCGACCGCTGCGACACTGTTCACGTCGTTCGCCCTCGTCGGTGCGTGGACCGTCGGACGGAACGTCATCGACACGATGAGCAGCAGCATCGTCCCCGCCACGCAGTTCTCGCCGGTCGCCAGCGTCGGTGTCCTCTTTTTCACCGGCACGGCGCTGCTCGTCTCGAACCTCTACGGTGTTCCGGCCTCGACGTCGATGACGGCCGTCGGTGCTATCGTGGGGCTAGGCCTCGCGACCGGGACGCTCAACGAAGCCCTGATGTTCACCATCGTCTCCGCCTGGATCGTTGCACCGCTGGTGGGGTTCGCGTGTGGGGCCGTCATCGGTCGGTACGTCTACCCCTATCTCGACCGTCGCGTCGCGTTCACCCGGTTCGAGTCTCACCTGATCCGACTGGATCGCTCCGAATCCGTTCCCCGACCCCGGTTCAACGACAACGCATCGATGCGTGACATCGTCGGCTCGGCGACGGTCGTGATGATCGCCTGTTACATGGGATTCTCTGCGGGGGCGTCGAACGCGGCCAACGCCGTCGCGCCGCTGGTGGGCACGGAGGGGCCGCTGACCGTCGATCAGGGTGTCCTTCTGGCCGTCTTCGCGTTCGGGCTAGGTGGATTCACGATCGCCCGGCGAACGCTCGACACGGTCGGAGACGATATCACCGAGCTCCCGATTCTGGCGGCGCTCATCGTCTCCGTCGTGGGCGGGACCATCATCACGGTGCTGTCGGTACTGGGTATCCCGGCGAGTCTGGCCGTGAGTACCACCTGCTGTATCATCGGGCTCGGGTGGGGTCGTGCGAGCCGAGCGGCGACGGTCGTCGAACTCGCGAAACCCGCATCGAAGCGTGAGCGAGACATCGAAGTTTCGACGGGTGCACTCGTCACGTCGCGGGACGAGAACGTCCCCACGAGTCCGACGGTCGGTGACCTGGCACGTGGCGAAACCCCGCCCGAGAAGCCCGTCGAAGAGGTCCCGGAAATCCCAGAGATCGGCGAGAAGGACGCGCCGGAACTGGACCAGAAGAGCCTCTTCGACCCGAGCGCTGTCAAGCGCATCGCGACGCTCTGGGTCCTCACACCGGCACTCGCGGTGACCGGGTCGTATCCGCTGTTCCTCGTCGTTCTGTGAGTCACCTCGCGGAGCGGGCGACGCTACCGGACGACCGTCACGGGGACCGGCGAGCAGCGGAAGACCTTCTCGGCCACGTTTCCGACGAGCAACCGATCCGCGAGCGTTCCCCCGTGACTCCCGATCACGACCGTATCGAACGCGTCCGCGCGATTGAGGATCACACGTGCCGGATGCCCGGTTCTGACCTCGGTTCCGATCTCCGCATCGGACTCGGCAGCTATCTCGCGGGCGCGATCCACCACTGGCTGAGCGTACTCGTTCATCGACTGTTCGGGGTCCTCCGCGAGCGCAATAGCTGTCGCCTCCCCGAACATCGCCGACGGTTCACCAACGACCGTCAGCACCGTGATCTCCGCCCCCGGGTGAGCTTCGAGGGCGTACCTGAGCGCCTCCTCCGCCACTTCCGATCCGTCCATGGCGACGAGAACCTTCGAAACCATGGTTGAGGTCCCGTCGTATCGGAGATAAACGTTTGCTACGTCGTACCGAGGGTAGAGCATCTACTTCGGCGGCCGCGACGTCACGCGCGTTCCTCCCCTCGTTGACGAAGGGCAAGCGAAGCCGCGCTGAACGTCGTTGCGGCGTGTCTGCGACTCGTAGGGGGCTCGACGACCGGTGCGTCCCCGCAGAATTAGCTGTTCGCGACGTGTGACCGTCACACCTGGGATTACCGCTCAGACACGATGTTCACGCTTCGCCGCCCCGACACCGGTGGAGTGCTCGGACTCCTCACGCTCACGATCATCGCCCTCCTGGCCGTGGTTCGGGGCCAGCCAGTGGACCGTCTCGAACTGGTTTTCTTCGCGTCGATCGCCGTCTTGATCACCTTCGCGGCGTTCACGCGGGGCTTTCTCCGTTCCCCGTGGTACCCGCTCGTCGGCGGTGCGCTCATCACCGTCTTCGCGCTGCTGCAGTATCACCGGACACAGAACGCGTGGTTCCTGTTCGGAACGGTCGTGGGCGTTGGGTTCGGAGTCTACGGCGTCGTCGACCCGCTGAACGACGCCCGGACGGGGTGTGAGTAGCGAAGGCGCTCAGGAGAGCTTCCGCAGGAGACCGAACGCGCTGTCGCGCAGCGAGTCGGGGACGAACCGACCCAGGACGGCGACCGACGCGACCGTCCCGACGGGGTAGCGTGCGGCGGGTTTCGTCGCCGACGCGGCGTTGACGATGTCGTCTGCGACCCGTTCGGGCGGCTCCTCCCAGAACCCGCCGTCGCCGACGGCCTGCGCGTCGTCGAACGCCTTGTAGAACGGCGCGTACGCCTCTGAACGTTCGACCTCGTTCTCGTCGACCTCTTCGGCGGCCCGCTGTTCGAACTGGGTGTCGACCGGGCCGGGCTCGATGAGGACGACGTCGATCCCCTTGTCCTCTACTTCGACACGGAGCGCATCGCTCATGGCTTCGAGCGCGAACTTCGAGCCGCAGTAGACGCCGCCGCCGGGGAACGAGAGGCGGCCGGCCACGCTGGAGACGGTGACGATGGTCCCCGACTCCTGCTCGCGCATGTGGGGGAGGACGGCGCGCGTGAGTCGGTGGGGTCCGTAGA
>JBEPYA010000039.1:0-20512 GCA_041641615.1 Salinigranum sp.
GACAAGCCCCTGACGTGGATCGGCGTCCTCGCGTACGGCCGGTCGTTGGCGCACTCGCTTCTAGTGCTCGGTCCGCTCTGTCTGCTCGTCGTGGTCCTGGCACGTCGGCACGGCGCGCCTCAGGTGGGCGGCGCGTTCGGAGTCGGTGTGCTGTCACACACGCTCGGCGACGCCTGGAACGACCTCGTCGCACTGGACGTCGACGGGATGTCGTTCCTCCTGTGGCCGCTGCTCCCGAACCCCGACGGCGACACGCCGGGGACGGCAGCGAGACACGCCAGTCGGCTGGCGTCCGAAGTTGACACCACGGAGGCGGGCGCGAGCGGTCTCGTCGACGTGATCGGCTCCGAACCCGTCGCACAACTGGTCCTCCTCGCGGTCGTGGTCGCGATGTGGGTCGCGGAAGGAACGCCCGGACTCGGGGAGTGAGCGGTTCCATCGGGGAGAGGACCGGTCGAGAAGGGGAGCGGTCGAGAAGGGGAGCGGCCGAGAAGGGACCCGAAACAGCGGTCGAGAGGAGAGTCCGAAGACGGTCGAGAGGAGAAGCAGTCGGAAGGGGGGCGAGAGTCGGCCCTCAGCGGCGGTCGCCGTCGGCGGGACGCCGGTCCACGCCGCCGTCGGCGCTGATGGGACGCGATCCGGCGGTCGTGCGCGCGGACCCGGCAGCCGCGTGGTCCAGTTCGGCGGCGTCGAGTTCGACCCGGAACTCGTCGAGGAGGCCCGAGAGGTTCTCCGCGACGTGTGTGAGACTGTCGACGCTCGTCGACACCTCGGCGAGCGAGGCCGTCTGCTGCTCGGCTGCCGCCGAGACGTTCGCCACCTCGTCGGAGGTCTGGTCGCTCAGCGAGGCCGCGTCGTCGACCATCGACAGGACGCCCTCGGTCGAACTGGCCTGTTCGGTGGTGGCGCGGTCGATCTCCTGGATGCCGCGGTTCGCGTCCTCGATGCCGTCGACGATGTCGTCGAGTGCGGTCAGCGCCTCCTCGACGGTCTCGGTCCCGCTGGAGACGCGTTGACCGACGTCGCGAATGTCCTCGACGGTGTCGTCCGCCGAGGCCCGGATGTCGCCGATGAGCCGCTCGATGCGGCCCGTCGCCTCGCTGGCCTCCCCGGCGAGCGTCTTGATTTCGTCGGCGACGACGGCGAATCCCTTCCCGGCCTCGCCCGCACCAGCGGCCTCGATAGAGGCGTTGAGCGCCAGCAGGTTCGTTCGCTCGGCGATCTCGGTGATGAGATTGACGATCTCGCTGATCTCGCTGATCTCGTCGTTGAGCGCTTCGACCTCCTGGACGGTGCCGTCGGTCTGTTCGCGGATCTCTACCATCTCGTCGAGGGCGTTCCGGGCGGACTTCCGCCCGTCCATCCCCCGGTCGGCCGCGTCGCTCGACGTCGTCGCCACCTCGGTCGAGGTCGAGGCGATCTCCTCGATGGTCGCCGAGAGGGTGCTCATCTCGTCGGTCGCCTCCCCGAGACGGTCGTGCTGGCGTTCGGTGTCCGCCGCGATGTCGCTCATGGCGGTGCTGACCTGTTCGGAGGCGTCGCTGACCTCCGAGACGCTCGCGTTGATCTCCTGCGTCGAGGCGGAGACGTCCGTCCCGAACGACTGGATGCGGACGAGCGTGCGTTCGAGGTTGGCCATCATCCGGTTGAACGAGTCGGCGATGGACGCCATCGCGTCGCTCTCCCCGCCGTCGGTGAGTCGAACCGTCAGGTCGCCCTGGGCGGCCCGGTCCATCCGCTCGCCGAAGTCACTCGCGGTGTCTTCGAGCGAGCGGGACATCTCCACCGCTTCCTGGCGGGACGCCTCGGCGTCGCGACGGGCACTCTCGACGTCGGCCCGCGCTTCTTTCATGTCCTCGACGACCGCGAGGGTACCGGTCGCACCGACCGCGAACACGGCGACCGTGGCGGTTAGAAGCGACACGCTGGCGATGTCGAGCACTTCACCCCCGAGGCCGAAGTGTTCGGCCGCGACGACCCCGACCCACAGGAACCCGAGGACCGACGCGAAGGTGAAGTTCACCCAGAATCCCGACTCGGCGTCGGTGTCGCGGTAGTTCAGGTAGCCGATGACGATTGCGCCGGCGTACGCGAACACCGCGAGGAGATCGACGAACGCGGTGTACTCGACCATCTACCGTCGCTCCCCCGAGGCACCAGCCGCCTCGGCCACCCGCTCACGGACGCTCGACGCGTCGGCACCGGCGTCGGCGTCGTCCTCGTTGTCGTGGATGATACTCTGTCGCCGGAGGTACGCCGCCGCGAGGAAGACGACGCCGGAACCGAGCAGACCGCCGACGTGTTCGACGCCGTTCAGAATGTCGCCGAGGAAGAGCGCCTCGGCGTTCGTTGCCACCGCACCGAGACACAGGAGGAGATACCCCCCCGTAAACAGCTTCGCTCGTTCGGTGTTCAGTTTCAGGACCGGAATCAACCCGATGATCGCGATCGCGACCAGGACGAGTTCCTTCGGGTCCAGTGCGCTGAGTTCGGATGCCATTGTCGTACCGATGGAGAAGGCGAGGATAGCAGTACACACGCAGTACTGTGACGGTGGTTCTCACGTCAGAGAATCGAAGGGAACTGTTCACGTAAGAGGTTGGAGGGGACTGCTCGCGCCCGACAGTCGGGAGGACGGAACGGGTTCACTGGTCTGCGGCGTGCAGGACGCCGCGTTCTTCGAACACTGCGGCGAGGTCGGCCATCGTCTCGACGACCACGTCGCAGTGCGGCCGCACGGCTGGCTTCGGGAGGAATCCGACGGCGAGTCCGGCCACTTCGAGCATCGGGAGGTCGTTCGCGCCGTCGCCGACGGCGACCGTCTGCCCCACGTGTACGTCGAGGTCGGCGGCGAGACCTTCGAGCGCCTCGTCTTTCGTCCCCTCGATGAGCGACCCCTCGACGCCGCCGGTGAGCCGTCCCCCCCTGACGGGAAGTCGGTTCGAGACGATGGTATCGACGGCGTCGGCGACGCCCGCCGATGCGAGGGCACGCTCGACGCCGCGCTCGAACCCTCCCGTCAAAATCGCGACGTGGTGGCCGTAGTCGTCGAGACGGCGGATGACGTCCGCCGCGCCCGGTCGGAGCGTCACCTCGCCGTACGCCTCCTCGGCGCGTTCCTCTTCGAGCCCTTCGAGGAGTGCCGCTCGCTCGCGGAGGCTCTTCGCGTAGGATATCTCGTCGTTCATCGCCCGCTCGGTGATCGACGCCATCTCGTCGGCGACCCCCTCCCGCTCGCCGAGGAGGACCGTCATCTCCGAGTCCGAGAGCGTCCCGTCGAAGTCGAACGCGATGAGTTTCATACCGGCTAGACGGGAGGCCGGGTTTGAAACTTTGCCATCTCGGCTCGAAGGAGGGGTCGAAACGAGCACGGCGGCTGTCGACCGAGCGGCCACCGCAGGGCGGCAGGGTTCGCTCTCGGGTCGACGGTTGTGTCCCGTCGGCGGTTCGCTGTGTCAGCGTTCTGGAATCATCCGTGATAATTGCCACGAGAGTTATTTGTGCGGGCAGGTCTATACCGCGCCATGAGCGACCCCCTCCGGGACGTCGAGGCCGACATCCGCGAGAACGTGGGCGACGACGAGACCGAACCCCTCCGCGAGTTCGTCCGAGCACTCCGAACCGAGAGCGACGACTCGCTCCGGCTGGTCGTCCGATACCAGGGCGACGAACACGAGGTCCTGTACGTCCGCGACGACGTCCGCGACGCGCTCGACGACAGCCTGGAGGAGCAGGCGCGGGCGTTCGCCCTCCGCGCCATCGGCGATCCGCCACGGGAGACGGAGATCGAGGGACTAGAGACGTTGGAGGCGACGCTCCGCTGGTACGAGGGCGCGCTCGTCGCGACGTTCCCGTACCGCGAGTGGTCGGGGGTCGTCGCGGTGTTCGACCGGGAGGCGTCGTCGCTGGTCGACGCGGCGATCGAGGAGCTACACGAGAACTAAAAGGACGCCCACGACCGCGGCCCGAGGGTCCCCGCGTCGGTGCCGCGGACGCGGTACTCGACCCTCTCGTCCCCCTCGCGGGTCTCGACGACGCTGTCGAACAGTTGCAGGAGTATGTTCAGTTCGCGCGGCTCGAGTGCGGAGCTGTCCACGGCGAACGCGCCGACGAACCCCGAACTGTCGATGCGGCCCGTGACGACGTGGAGGAACTGAAAGAGCCGCCGGAACTCGGTGTACATGAGCATCGTCGAGAGGGAGTGGACTCCGACGCGGGCTGTGTCGACGCGGTGATAGAAGTGTCGCATGAACTCCGTCAGACCGATGCCGACGCCCGTGAGGTCGCCGGGATTGCTGACGTACCGTCGGTTCTTCGTCCGCCGACCGCGCGACCGGGAGCTTCCCGTGCAGTCGACGACAGCGAACAGGTCGTCGGGAACCTCACCGGCGATCGCCTCGAAGGTCCGCGCGAGCGTGTCGGCGTTCGTGCGGGTCGTCGCGACGACGGTCCCGTGGTTCGACGGGTCGCCACCGGCGAGAAGCCGGAGGAGGACGCGCTGCTTGCCGGTCATCACCGGACCGGAGACGAGGACGTTCGTCCCAGCAGCGAGTGCGTCCGGGTCGAACGCGATGGAATCCGACGCCATGACTGGTGAGACGGCACCCGACGGGCATATATGTACTCCTCCAGCGACGTGGCGCGTGCTCGTCTCGGAACGGACGCGGTGAGCCGGTGGGCGCGATAGAGGTGCGAACGCGGCGAATCGGAATGGACAGGTGAATCGAGGTGGACGGATGGATCGGGATGGACACGCGAATCGAGACCGGCGCGACGAGTCGGGATCGTCGGTCGACGGAGCGATAGGAAACGCGAGCCGACGGGGAGTGAATCGACACGGCGGCGTCGAGACTGTGCCGTGTGAACATGTCAAATACCACGGGATTCGACCGCTGATAAGGGCTGTTGTCACGGTGTCCCGGTCGCCGCCCTCGAAGGCGGCGGCGACCGGGACAGACTGACAACAGGCCTTATGAAGAAACGCTTAACCGGACACCAGAGAACGATACGCGCATGAAGGTACTCATTACGGACCCCATCGCGGAGGCGGGTGTCCAACGGTTGCGTGAGGCGGGGCACGAGGTCGTGACCGACTACGACGCCGAGGGTGACGCGCTGCTCGACGCCGTCGCGGACGCGAACGCGCTCGTCGTCCGCTCGGGCACCGAGGTGACGGAGGAGGTGTTCGAGGCCGCCCCCGACCTCGTCATCGTCGGACGAGCGGGCATCGGCGTCGACAACATCGACATCGACGCCGCGACCGACCACGGCGTCATCGTCGCCAACGCGCCGGAGGGGAACGTCCGCGCCGCCGCCGAACACACCGTCGCGATGGCGTTCGCGACCGCCCGCTCCATCCCGCAGGCACACCAGCGTCTGAAGGCCGGCGAGTGGGCGAAGGGCGACTACCTGGGAACTGAACTCAACGGCAAGACGCTCGGCATCGTTGGGCTGGGCCGCGTCGGTCAGGAGGTCGCAAAGCGGCTCGACTCGCTCGGCATGAACCTCGTCGCGTACGACCCCTACATCGGCGAGGAGCGCGCCGAGCGGCTCGGGGCCGAACTCGTGGAGTTCGAGACGTGTCTCGAACGCGCGGACTTCCTCACCGTCCACACGCCGCTCACCCCCGAGACGGAGGGGCTCATCTCCACCGACGAACTGGAGCTGATGGGCGGCGGGTACCTCGTCAACTGCGCTCGCGGGGGCGTCGTCGACGAGGCGGCGCTCGCCGCCGCGGTCGAGAACGGAACCCTCGACGGCGCCGCTCTCGACGTCTTCGAGAGCGAGCCGGTCGACCCCGACAACCCCCTCCTGCGGGTCGAGGACGTCATCGTCACCCCCCACCTGGGAGCCTCTACCGAGGCGGCACAGGAGAACGTCGCGACGAGCATCGCCGACCAGGTGATGGCCGCGTTCGCGGACGAGCCCGTTATCAACGCGCTGAACGCCCCTTCGGTCGACCAGAGCGCCTTCCCGCGCATCCGACCGTACATCGACATAGCCGAGACCGCCGGCAAGATCGCCGCACAGCTGTTCGACGACCGCATCTCCGAGGTCGAGGTCAGCTACGAGGGCGAGATAGCCGAGGAGGACCTCGACCTCGTGACGGCCTCGGGGCTGAAAGGCGTCTTCGCCCCCCTGGAGTGGCAGGTCAACGCGGTCAACGCGCCGAACATCGCCGAGGAGCGCGGCATCGACGTGGTCGAGACCAAATCGCGTCAGTCGGCGGACTTCCAGAGCCTCGTCACCGTGACGGTGAAGAACGAGGAGGGTTCGCTGGGCGTCTGTGGGACGCTCTTCGCCGGCGACGACCCGCGCATCGTCCGCATCGACGGCTACCGCGTCGACGCCATCCCCCACGGTCAGATGCTCATCGCCCGAAACTACGACCGCCCCGGCGTCATCGGCTTCATCGGGACGGTCCTCGGCGACAACGACGTCAACATCGCCGGGATGTTCAACGCCCGCCGCGCACCCGGCGACGACGCCGCCCTCACCGTCTACAACCTCGACAACCCGGTCCCCGAGGCCGTTCGGGAGGAGTTGCTCGCCGACGAGCGCGTCACCGACGTGAAGTACATCACTCTCGACAACGGCGACGGCGAAGAGTAGTCAGCGACAGCCGGGCTTCAGTTTCGACTTCACCTTTCCTTTCGCCGTGCCGGCGATGAACCCCGAGGCGCCACCGAAACCCGCGCCGATTCCAGCCCCGAGCGGCCCGAGCGGGGACCCGACGAGCGCGCCGACCGTCGCGCCCGCGGCTGCGCCTTTGCTCGCTTCCTGCTTCTCCGTGCGTGACCTGAACGGACAGGGCATATTCGGGGCTCGGGAACCGAGAAACAAGAGTGTACGGGCCGAACGGTTACCGGTCGAACCACCCGGCGACCCGCGACCGGAGGGACGCGACGCCGGTCCGGACGGCGTCGAAGAGGCCGTCCTCGGCAGGCGGCGACGAGTCCATCGACGGTGAGGTCGACACGGGCGAGGGGCGGTCGGACGCGGGCGACGACGTGGTCGCTGGCCTCGACACCTCGCGGGCGTCGCGTTGCTGGAGAAGGTGTTCGTACCGTTCGATGACCGCCTGTCTGTCGGTCGCTTGCTCCCGGATGTACTCGCGGAGCGCCTCGTTCTCGCGGGCGAGCTGGGCGACGCGACCGTGCTCACGGGCGACAGCGACGTCGTGCTCGCGCCTCGGGACGACCGGTGACGGGGGGCCGGAAGGCTGGTTCGGCGTCGGAGGCTGCTGTGTCCGGGGAGGCCGACGATACGGCGCCGACGTGGCGGAGACACGCGCGCGCTCGCAGTCCGAGCTCGGTTCCGGGGGGAACGTTCGCGTGCCCGCCGACGTCTGGCTGACGGTTCCGGTTGGTAGGCTCGGGGGCACGACGGGAGATACTCGGGCGACGACGAAAAGCGTACGTCAGACGCGCGTCACGCACGTTCAGCGGGCGGTGAACGAAAACAGCGGCGGTCCGAAGCGTCAGAACGGGAGCAGTCGGCGGAGACAACCCCGTTTCCGGGGGGAGCCTCCCTCGATGAGGTCCAGCACCGCCTCGGTGTCGTTGGCGACGGGTTCGGGCTCGTTGCCCGCCTCGAACGCCGCGTCGGGGTCCTTCAGGAGGTGTCCGGTCGTGAGACAGACCACGTCCTCGTCGGCGTCGACGTCGCCGCGGTCACGCAGCTTCTTCAGGCCCGCCACGCTCGCCGCGGAGGCGGGTTCGACGCCGACGCCCTCCTTCGCGAGCGCGCGCTGGGCGGCCGTGATCTCCTCGTCGGAGACCGAGACGGCCGTCCCGCCGGTGTTGCGGATACCGGGGAGGGCCTTCGGCGCGTTGACCGGGTTGCCGATTCGAATCGCCGTCGCGATGGTCTCGACCTCCTCCCACCGCCGAATCCTGTCGGCCCCGTTCTCGATGGCTTCGACCATCGGCGCCGCACCCTCGGCCTGGACACCGGTGAGCTTCGGGACGTCCTTCTCGTCGAGGGCACCCGACTGGACGAGTTCGCGGAAGCACTTGTACAGCGCGGCGGTGTTGCCGGCGTTGCCGACGGGGAGGACGACCCGGTCGGGGTACGTCCCGTAGTCGGCGTGGAACTCCTCGAGGATCTCGAGTCCGATGGTCTTCTGCCCCTCTAACCTGAAGGGGTTGAGGGAGTTCAACAGGTAGGCCTCGCCCCCCTCAGCCAGTTCCTGGACGATGTCGAGGCAGGCGTCGAAGTTGCCGTCGACCTCCAGGATGCGCGCGTCGTGGAGCGCCGCCTGTGCGATCTTGCCGGCGGCGACCTTCCCCGAGGGGAGGAGCACGAGCGTCTCCAGGCCGGCGCGGGAGCCGTACGCGGCGAGCGCCGCCGACGTGTTGCCGGTCGAGGCGCAGGCGAGACGGTCGACGCCGAGTTCCTTCGCGACGCGGACGCCGACGGTCATTCCCCGATCTTTGAAGCTCCCCGTGGGGTTCATGCCCTCGTGTTTGACTCGCAGCGTCGAGACGTCGACGGCCTTCTCCAGGCGAGGAACGCGGTGCAACGGCGTCCCACCCTCGGGGAGGGAGACGCCCTCCTCGAACGGGAGCGCCGCCGAGTACCGCCAGACGCCGCGACCCTCGAAGTCGTCGAACGTCGGCGGGTTCTCGTAGCGCGCTTCGAGGAGGCCGTCGCAGTCGTCGCAGGTGTAGCGGATCTCACTGAAGGGGGCGAACGTCTCACCGCACTCGATACACTCCAGCCAGACGTCGCTCTCGACGTCGTCGGGCGCCGTCGGGGTCGCGGCGGTCAGCTCCAGGCTCATCGTGCTGTGGCTTGTGCCGGAGTACAAAAAGGGGGACGGTCACAGGGCGGGAGAAGACACTTTGCAACCGGAGGCGAACCCCCGCCGATGTCCCCGCCCTTCACGACCGTCACCGACGGGACGAAGACGCGTCGCGCCGTCCTCCGGACGACGGCGGTGGCGGCGGCCACCGGTGCGATGACGGCTCTGACCGGCTGCAGCTCGCGCGACGGAGCGTTTCCGACAACCGACTGGGCGATGGCCGGGGGCGGCCCACGGAACCGTTCTGCTGTCGACGCGACGCTCCCGGCGGCGGTGACGGAGGTGTGGCGAGCCGACATCGGCGGCTGGCGGATCACGCCGCCCGTCGTCGCCGACGGGACCGTCTACATCGGGACCGACCGTCGGTACCGGGCGTTCGCGGCCGACGACGGGAGCCAGGTGTGGGAGGCGCGCCTCCCGAGCCGGGACGCCGCGGGGGTCAGCCCAACCGGGGTCGCCGGATCGCCGGCGGTCGCCACGTCCGATGGTATCCTCGTGGTCACGACCCACGAGGGCGGCCCGGAGGGACGAGGCGGGATCGTTGCCGGGTACGACGTGGCGTCGGGCGAGCGGGTGTGGGACCACGTCCCCGCCGGCCAGTACGCCTACAGCGTGCGCGTCGCCGACGGGACGGCGTATCTCAGAACGTCGATCGAGTGCGTGGCACTGGCGGCCGATGACGGGAGCATCGCGTGGCGACGCGGGGGGCTTCGACCGCTCGCGTACGACCGGTTCAACGTCCACGAGCCGTACGGTGTCGGCGTGGCCCCGACGGTCGCCGGTGGGACCGTCTACCTCCCGGACGAGAACCGTCTCCGGGCGCTGTCTGCCGCGACCGGCGAGGAGCGGTGGACGGTCGACCTGCCGTACTGCCTCTCCGCTCCGGCGGTCGTGGACAACCGGGTGTACGCGCGGGGGTACTCCAGCGAGAGTTGGACGGTCGCACTGACGCCGGACGGAACGGAGAGGTGGCGCGTGCCCGTCGGGGGGTTGGCCGCGCCGGCGGCGACCGAGGAACGCGTGTTCGTCGTCGACGGCGATATCGTCGCGCTCGACGCGGCCACCGGCGAGGAACGGTGGCGGTGGGACCTGCGGACGGACGTCGTCCGCGCGTCGCCAGTCGCAGCCGACGGGGGGGTCATCGCACTCGGCACGCGCTCGGCAGCGCTCCGACGGGACCGGGCTCGAGTCGGGACCGGCTCTCGCGTGCTGTGGACGCTCCCCGGAGAGATTACGGAGACCGTGTCGCCGGCCGTCGCGGCCGGCCACCTCTACGCGGTCAACCCGTTCGCGAACCACCTCGTCGCGTACGCGGGGCGGTAGTTCGCGTCCACACGCTCACGCCTCGCCGCGTGGGCCGAACTCGTCGATGCGCCCGTGGACCGTCTCGGCCCACGCGTCGAGCGCGCTGTGGAGCATCTCCTTCGCCTCGGGCAGCGGCGTCGCCGTGTACTGGTAGACGTAGCCGCCGGGGTCGAGGAGGCGGCGCTGCCGCCCCGCGAGACCCTTCTCCATCAGCGTCGTCAGCGACCGGTTGATGTTGCTCCGGTCGCGGTCGAGCACGTCCGCGAGTTCGGCGACGGTGCTCCCCGGATTGTCGAGGAGAACGAGATACGTCCGGCTCTCGTGGTCCTGGATACCGAACACACACGAGAGGACGTGCTGGAAGCCGGGGTCGTCGGTCTCGAGGAGATTGGCCATGTCGGGAGAGTCTGCCATACAGCTACGAGAAGGGAAGCCGCGATTAAATCACCTCGTGGGGTTGTGCGTCGGTATCGCACGACCGATCGGCGTGGGAGACGACGACGAGGATGCGATACGAAGAGCCGTCGAGAGACGAACGGCGTCGGGCGGGCGGGGTCAGTCGTCCGCGGGTTCGCCTCGAGCGTAGCCCATCTTGGCGATACAGGTCCGCATCCCCTCCTCGTCCTCGTGTTTGTGGAGCGTGGTCGGCGTGTCGCAGTAGAAGATCGCGCCGTCGTGACGGAGCGTCACCTCGTACGTTCCGCCCATCATCTCCGTGCGGACGACGATGCGGCGTCCGTCGTGGAGTGCAGAGAGGATCTCGTCGGCAGTCAGCTCCCCGGAGTCGACACGGAGCGGCTCTGGCATGTGTGTGCAGAGGTGGGTACGTGATAAAAATCTGAGGCGGAGACCGGTGGTGGACCGAGCACAGCGTGTGCACGTGGTGGGTCGTTTATCCGTCGTTCCCCACCAGCTGCTCAACGTCCCACCAATCGGCACTGCTATCGCTCAATACGTCTCGACTCCGGACGAACGAGAAACTGAAGACGAGAAGGTCCGTCCAGCGAGCGTCCGGTTCAGTTCGTCGTCGACTTCGACTCGGGCTCGTTCCGGGGTGCCTCGACGCCCTCGGCGGCCTCGGCGGTCGTGGTGTCCTTCTCGGTGTCGATGTGCCAGCGGTCGACCTCGTCCTCGTAGGCCGCGAGCCGCGTCGAGACCGCTTCCTTGAGGTCGTCGTCGTTGACGTTGACCTCGAAGACGAACTCGGTTTCGTCGCCCGCGCCGCGAGTGACCCGCTGGACGTTGGCGCTGACGAGTTCGTTGTCGAAGTAGTACGGCGCGAGCTGGGTCATCACCTTCCGGTAGACGGTGTTCTCGACGGTCCGGAGCGCCTTCCGGCTCGCGGAGTCGGCGGCGCGCTTGACGTAGTCGATGGAGTCCTGCCAGCGTTCGACGGCACCCTCGTTGTCGCCCTCCTCGACCTTCTCGTACGACTCCGAGAGCTTGCGGCCGGCGCTCTGGAGGTCCTCCTCGGGCTTCTTCCCCGCCTTCTCCCCCTCGCCCTCGCCGACGCTCGCCTGCGCGGCCGTCTTCTCGTTGACGTCCTGGGAGAGTCGTTCGTGTGACTTCGGTCGCCACTCGTCCCACTCCTCGAACGCTTCGCTGTCGACGCCGGCGTCGCGGAGGGCGCTGGTGATGCGTTCACCGTGCTCGACGATGTCCCCCCACGAGCCACGGTGTTTGAATCCGGAGATACTCTCTTCCATTGCTTATCCCGTTACACAGTGTCCGATACGTGAAAAACACTCCGCGGGAGACGGTGACACGGTCACGGCGCTCCGCATCCGCTCCACGCCGGCCGGAGACCGGCCTCAGCGATCACCGTACGTGAGCCGAGTCGCCGTGTCGTCGAGCCACTGCTTGACGCCGCCGAGCCACGCGCTCGGTGAGACCGCCCGCAGTTCACGCTCGTCGACCTCGATGCGCGCCTCGCCGAAGGGGTCCCGCGACCCGGACTCGTCGTCGTCACCGTCCTGGGAGAGGCTGACGACGGACGACATGGCACAGCGTCCACACGCTTCGGTCTCCTTTCCGCCCATACCACCTCGTTCGGGCGCATCCGCATTAAAAACGGTGATGGTGCGACGGCGACATACGGGGGCGGCCACGCGCGTCGACCGGGCGAACACCGACCGCCGTCACCTGCTATCGACCGCCGTCACCTGCTATCGACCGCTGTCACCTGCTATCGACCGCCGTCACCTGCTACCGACGACCGATCCCAGAACACTGACGACGGCCGGCGGCCAGCAGACACATGACGCGGCGACCCCAGACCCCGGTATGGCGGACCAGCGGACCGACGGCGACGAGAACGACGGGCCCGAGTACGACGTCGACTTCCGAGAGCGGCCGGAGGCGTACGAGGTCGGCCGGGGCGAACAGGGCGCGTTCAAGGTCCAGCCGTACAAGAGCGAACTGCTCCCACTGTGGGAGATCAAAACGCTCGAAGGCGCGGAGACGGCGGCACAGGAGCTGTTCGAGCGGTTTCGGGACTACCGGGCCGAGGACGATTTCGTGGGGATGGACATGGCCCGCAAGTACCTCCAGATGGGCTGGACACGGAGCCTCCGCTACGCGAAGTACCCCGGCGGAAGGAAGTACGACGACGACGGGACCGAACGCGAACCGCAGCGGTGGTACGACGAGGAGAAGTACGAGATATCGCAGGTGTACCGCGCGTACCTCGATCGGGTCGAGTCCGACGACGCGTACACGGAGCGACGAGCCGCGTGGAAGGAGCGACACGGGTGAGAGCGCCGAACCGGTTCGACCGGGGATCCGGAGTCGTTGTCAACGGTCTTTTATCCGATTACCCACTCTGAGCGGGTATGGGATACCGTGTCGTCGACCCGACAGAGGTCGAACCCGTTCCCGACCGGCCCTGTGAGCTCCGCCGCATCTCGGAGGCGGCCGGACTGTCGCAGCTGGCGGTCAATCGATTCAGCGCCGACCCCGGCGAACAGCTCCCGCTCGCGTACCACTATCATGACGAGCAGGAGGAGCTGTTCTACGTCGTCGAGGGGACGCTCGCGGTGGAGACGCCCGACGAGACGTACGAGGTCACCGAGAAGTCGTTCTTCGCCGTCGAACCGAAGAGCCCCCAGCGGGCGTACAACCCCGCCGACGCCGACGAGCGGGTCACGGTCGTCGCCGTCGGCGCGCCGGCCGTCTCGGGCGACGCCCACGCGTACGACCCCGAGGACGAGACGGACGGATGACCGTAGACGAGGGACGGACGAGGGAGACAGGCTCGACCGCGGACGGGGACGAACCCGACGCTCCGGAGACGACCGCCCGCGTCGAGGGAGCGGAGGCGGGGGCGGGCCCCGAACCCGTCGACGACGCCGATGTCCCCGCGTGGGACGACGAGTACGTCGACCGAGTGTCGGACCGGATCATGTTCAACTACGACCTCGAGAAGGACGTCTCGATCCGGGGAGAGCCGTTCACGCTCCAGGGCGAACTCCGCATGGAGAGCCACAAGCAGTTCTTCCACCCGGCGATCACCTACGGGCACCAGCACGCGTACGAGCACCTCTTTCTCACCGAACGCGGCCCGGTCCGCGCGAGCGACCTCGACCGGTTCGTCGAACTCGGCCACACCCTCGCCGACGAGTGGATCGAGGCCGACGAGGAGCACTACGCCACCGACTTCACGTTCGTCGCCGTCGCCGACGAGATCACCGACGACGTCCGCGAGCGCGTCGCTTCCTTCGAGGACCGGACGCTCCTCAGGTACGGCTACAACGGCCACTACGAGATACACCTGGCCGTCGTCGACCCCGCGAGCGAGGAGCTCGTCGTCAGCCGGAACGCCGACGTGGCCGACGCTATTCGAACCTGGGAGCCGATCGAGTCGAACGCCGGGTTCGTGTCGCGACTCAAACGCCGCCTGTTCGGGTGAGTCATCTCCGCCGGTCGTCGGCGGTCACTAGCCGTCGCCGGGACGTCACCGGTCGCGTGGCTGGTGCTCGCCCCGAGCGTTCCCTGTGAGAAAGCGAGCGCGACGGTCGGCGAAAAGGTCGGCGAGTCGAACCGGACGCGTCAGTCGTCGCTCTCGGCGACGTCGCCGCCGTCGGCGATTGCCGGGCCGGACGACCGGGCCTTCCGGACGTTCGAGATACCCATGTACGCTAGCGAGAGCGCCAGCCCGACGAGGACGAGCGCGATGACGATCTGGATGACCGTCGACACGATGGCGATGGTCGTCGCCTCGGCCATCCACGCGTCGTTGAGGAACTTCTGATAGAGGTTCTGGTAGAAGGCCAGATACAGCAGTGCCGTCGTGGTGACGGCGAGCATCAGCGCCATCGGCGCGCCGGTGCTGATGAGCTGCTTGGAGTCGTCCCAGTTGGCGAGCCAGATAGTCGCGACCAGGAGCGCGAGCGCCGCGAGCGTCTGGTTCGCGCCACCGAACAGCGGCCAGAGGTCGGCCCACCGGCCGGAGGCGACGAGGACGTACGCCGGCACGACCTGCAGGCCCGCGTTGACGTAGCGGTTCGCCGCGGTCTCTTGGAGCGACGTCTCCGGCGTGCCGACGATCTCTTCGAGCATGTACCGTCCGAGGCGGATCGCCGTGTCGGTCGACGTGAGCAGGAAGCTCACGAGCACCAGCCCCATGAACGGCGCGGCGATGGCCTCGGGGATGCCGAAGCCGATGTTGAGGATGAACCCGCCGCCCGAGGCGAAGTTCGGCAGGGCGAGACCGATGCCGCCGCCGGTCGGAACCTCCGCGTAGACGGCGACGGTCACGATGGCGACCGTCGCGAGGAGCCCCTCGCCGAGCATGCCACCGTAGCCGATGGTCCGGGCGTCGGACTCCTTGTTGAGTTGCTTCGCTGTCGTCCCCGAGGAGACGAGCGAGTGGAACCCGCTGATCGTCCCACACGCGATAGTGACGAACAGGATGGGGAACAGCGGGAGTCTCGTGTCGACGAGCGCGCCGCCCCAGAAGCCCGCGTAGGCGGGGACGTTGACCGTGAGTTGCTGGCCCGCGCCGGTGGCCGTGCCGATGATGACGGCCAGGAGCGTCCCGCCGACGCCAGCGTACAGCAGACTCGACGTGAGGAAGTCACGCGGCTGGAGCAGCACCCACACCGGGAGGACGCTCGCGACGAAGCCGTAGATGAGCACCACGGGGATCCACATCGCGATGTTGGCGCTCCCGAGCACCGGCGGGAGGAAGCCCTGCGAGAAGAGCACCATGGTTCCGGCGGGGTAGTCGCCGGGAACCAGTGCGATGGGGAACAGCGTGCCGACCCACACGCCCGCGAAGACCATCACGACGAACGCGATGGTCCCCGGGAGGAACGGCAGGTTCAGCTGGTAGAGGTAGACCCCGAACACTAACGCGAGGAGGATGTAGACGAGCGACGCCGTCGCGGCCTGCGGATACGCGTTGAACACGACGGCGATGACGAGCGCGAAGACGGCGGCGACGAGGATGATCGTGAGGAACGCGAACCAGAGGATCATGTTCTTGCCGCGCTCGCCGACGTACTCACCGATGATGTACCCGATAGACTTGCCCTCGTGGCGCATGCTGGCCGAGAGAGACATGAAGTCGTGAACGGCTCCGAACAGGGGGTTACCGATGGCGACCCAGAGGAACGCCGGGACCCAACCCCAGACGACCGTCGCGGTGATCGGACCCACGATGGGTGCGCCGCCCGCGATGCTCGAATAGTGATGCCCCAGGAGGACCGGCGTCGTCGCCGGAACGTATTCCTGCCCGTCCTCGTACTTGTGTGCCGGTGTCTCCCTCGAGTCGTCGAGTTCGACGAACTGTGAGAGATATCTCGAGTAGCCCAGGTACCCGATACTGAACGTGACCAGCACCAGTACCACCAGCGTAATAGCTTGTACCATGTATGAGCCCCATTTTTGAACATGATAAAATCCCCACTTAAAGCTTCGGGTTTGTTACCGACACACACAATCGGGTGAACGGACACGGCCACGGCACGAACCCCGCCGGAACCAGTCGATGTGGGGACCTCGACGGTGTTCGTGGCCGCACGTCCTACGCGGTCGGTTCGGCGGAGACGTCGATGGCCAGTTCGTCGGCCACGTCGTCGAGCAGGTTCCCCTTCACCTCGGCGACCCGCGTCTCGATCTCCGCGACGAGCGGCTGGTCGAACTCGGTCCGGAGGGTGTCGAGGCGGTCGCGTTCGGTCTCGACGCGGTCGCGGAGGTATCGCGCCCCGCGACCCTGCTCGTCGGGGTCGGGTGCGGGGGTGAGCTTGTTCACGGCGAGCCCCTCCACGGAGAGTCCCGCGTCGAGGAGGTTCTCGACGGCGCGCGACGTCTCCCGGATGGAGAGTTCGTCGGGGTTGACGACGAGGAAGAAGGCGGCTCTGTTTCGCAGGGCGTCGCCCGCGAACTCGAACAGCTCCTTCCGCTCCTGGAGACGTGCGATGATGGGGTCGCCCTCCATCATCCGACGGGGTTCGTTGTTACCGATGGCGGCGCGCTCGAACAGCTTCACCGACTGCTTCCGCTTGTGCATGAGGCGGTCGATCCACCCTTCGAGGAGGCCCGGCAGCGACAGCAGTCTGAGCGTCCCGCCCGTCGGCGAGGTGTCGAACACGACGCGGTCGTAGTCGTTCTCGCGCATCACGTCGATGAATCGGTCGAACAGCGCCGACTCGTAGGCACCGGGTGTCTGGTGTGCCATCTCGATCTGTCGGTCGATCTCGTTGACCATCGCGGGGCTCACCTGGTCGCCCATCGCTCGCCTGATCTCCATGAGGTGCCGCTCGACCTCCTCCTCGGGGTCGATCTCCATGGCGTGGAGGCCGTCGATGCCGTCTACCGGAGAGGGGTCGTCGGAGAACTGCTGGTCGAACACGTCCGAGGTGGAGTGGGCGGGGTCCGTCGAGACCACGAGCGTGTCGACGCCGGCCCGGGCGCACTTGAGCGCGTAGGCGCTCGACACGGTCGTCTTGCCGACGCCCCCCTTGCCGCCGAAGAAGACGAATTCGTTCATCAGCGTCAGAAGTGATACTGCTGGCCCTTCCGTTCGAGGAGGCTCCCGCGGTCCCACATCCGCCGCTCCCACGCCTCGAACTCCTCTTCCAGATACGGGAGGAGCTCTGCGGTGTAGTACGACACGGGGGAGGGTATCCCGAACGCGTCGGGGAAACACGCCAGCATGAACGTGTCCTCGATGTCCTCGGCTTCCTTCTCGATCTTCTCGTAGGCCGGATGCGAGACCATCCCGTGATAGAGCCCGCGGGCCCACTGCTCGGCCCAGGCGAGAAAGGCGTCGATGCGCTCGGCGAGTGTCATACGCCGACAGTCATCAAAGACCGGGCAAAAACGTGTCGCTCGTCGCCGGTCGTCCGGCTCCGCCACACGACCGGCACAGGCCGCCGGGAGGCAGCGGGTGCGACGGGGCAGGCCTTATGTGTGAACCCATTGATATGTCGTGTGGTACCATGTCAGAGCAGCCACCGAACGTCCAGCCGCCGACGCCGGAGGAGATCCGCGAGAAAGCCGCAGCCCACCACATCGACCTCACGGACGAGGAGGTCGCGGACTTCGCGAGCGTCATCCCCGGCGTCCTCGCCGGCTATGAGCGGCTCGACCAGCTCGTCGACCCGAGACCGCGTATCGAGCACACCGACCGCGACCCCGGGTACAGGCCCGACGCCCAGGAGGACCCGCTCAACGCGTTCGTCACGAAGTGTCGGGTCAGCGGAGCCGACAGCGGTCCGCTGGCGGGGTACGAGGTAGGTATCAAGGACAACGTCGCGGTCGCGGGCGTGGAGATGACGCTGGGATCGAAGCTGTTCGAGGGGTACGTCCCGACGACCGACGCGACCATCGTCACCCGGCTGCTCGACGCGGGTGCGACCATCACCGGGAAGCTCAACATGGAGGACATGGCCTTCTCGGGCAGTGGCGAACTATCCGCGACGGGACCGGTTCTGAACCCCCGCGACGAGAACCACATCGCGGGCGGGTCGTCGAGCGGGAGCGCGGCGGCCGTCGCGTCCGGCGCGGTCGACGTCGCCATCGGCGGTGACCAGGGCGGGTCGATTCGCATTCCCGCCTCCTGGAGCGGCATCGTCGGCCACAAGCCGACGCACAGCCTCGTTCCCTACACCGGTATCGTCGGCCTCGGGCGGTCGTTCGACCACGCGGGGCCGATGGCCTCGTCGGTCGAGGACTGCGCGCGCGTCCTCGGCGTCATCGCCGGGAAGGACGACCTCGACCCGCGACAGGGGGTCGTCCCGACCGACGACTACGCCGACGCGCTCGACGACGACCCCGGTGGGGTTACGGTCGGCGTGCTCGCGGAGGGCTTCGGTCACGAGGAGAGCGAGGCCGGCGTCGACGAGACGGTCCACGAGGCGCTCGACGAGTTCGAGTCCGCCGGCGCGACGGTGACCGAGGTGTCGCTACCGATGCACCTCGACGGTCTCCCCATCTGGAACGCGATCGCCATGGAGGCGACGGCCGCCACGGTCGGGAGCGAGGGCGTCGGCCACTACGGCAAAGGGTTCTACGACACGCAGTTCGCCGACGCGTTCGGCCGCGCCCGACGCGCGCAGGCCGACGACTACGTCACCACGCTCAAGCTGACGCTCGTGCTCGGTCAGTACCTCGCCGACGAGTACCGCGGTCACTACTACGCGAAGGCGCAGAACCTGAGTCGCGAACTGGCGAGCGCGTACGACGACCTGCTCGCGGACGTCGACGTCCTGGCGATGCCGACGACGCCGCAGACGGCGCACGAACTCGCGCCGGAGATGTCGCGGGTGGAAGCGATCGACCGGGCGCTGAACATGCTCTCCAACACGGCCCCGTTCGACGTGACGGGCCACCCGGCGACGTCCGTCCCCTGCGGCACCAGCGACGGCCTGCCGGTCGGGCTGATGCTCGTCGGGGAGCGGTTCGACGACGCGGCGGTCCTCCGGAGCGCCCAGGCGTTCGAGCGAAGCGTCGCGCCCGAACGGTAACCCTCGGCCGACCGCTCCCGGCGGCGACCGTCCGTTTCAAGACTGTCGACGCGACACAGACGGGTATGACAAGCGACGACATCCCGGTGACCATCCTCTCCGGGAGTCTCGGTGCGGGGAAGACGACGCTCCTGAACCACCTCCTCGACACCGCCGGCGACCGCGACATCGCCGTCCTCGTCAACGACATGGGCGAGATCAACGTCGACGCGGAACTCGTGAGCGGGCGTTCGGCGAACGCCGCGGGGTCGGTGACCGAACTGTCGAACGGCTGTATTTGCTGTGAGCTCCGCGGCGACCTCGACCGGGCCGTGATGCGACTCGCGCGCGAGCGCGACTTCGACCACCTCGTCGTGGAGGCGTCCGGCATCTCCGAGCCGGGCCCCGTCGCGAAACTGTTCACCAGAGGTAACGCCTCCGCACGGTACGTCGTCGACGCGCTGGTAACCGTCGTCGATGCCCGGCAGTTTTACGACGCGTTCGGCGGTGCGGGCGAGGTGACGCGCCGCGGGGCGGCCGACGACGACACCCGACCCCTCTCGGACCTCCTCGTCGAGCAGGTCGAGCTCGCGAACGTCGTCCTCCTGAACAAGACCGACCTCGTCTCCGACGAGGAACTCGCGACGGTCGAAGAGCTCGTCCACGGCCTCCGGCCTGACGCCGAAATCGTCCGGACGGAGTACTCGACGGTCGACCCCGACCGCCTCCTCGGACGGCGGCTGTACGACCCGGCGCGCGCGGCGGAGGCGGCAGGGTGGCGGCAGGCGCTCGCGGACGCGGACGACGATGGGGGAGACGAGGACGAGCACGGCCACGGAAACGACCACGGTCACGGGGGTCATCATCACGACCACGGACACGATGGCGACGGTCACGACCACGGACACGATGGCGACGGTCACGACCACGGCGGCCACAGCCACCCGGAGGAGGCGTACGGCGTCACCTCGTTCGTCTACCGGCGACGACGACCGTTCGACCCCGAGCGCATCGCGGACCTGCTCGCCGACCTGCCCCCGAACGTGGTCCGCTCGAAGGGGACGCTCTGGGTCGCCGGGCGCGAACTCAACCTCACGCTCGGACAGGCCGGCCCCTCCGTGCACGTCGAGGCCGCGGGGCCGTGGGTCGCGACGCGCCCCGAGTTCGAGCAGGACGCCTATCGGCGTAACCGCCGGAACCTAGGGTGGGACGACGAGTGGGGCGACCGCCGGACCGAACTGGTGTTCATCGGAACGGACCTCGACGAGGAGTCGTTGCGTGCCCGACTCGACGACTGCCTCCTCGACGACGAGGCGTTCACGGCGTTCGACCCCGGTGCCTGGGAGGGGGAGAACCCCTTCCCGGCCGAACAGGGCGAGCGCGCCGTGCTCGCGGCACCCGACGCGGCGTGAGCGAGACGGCGCGACCCCCGGTGGTCAGCAGGCGCACCCGG
>JBEPYA010000040.1:0-20463 GCA_041641615.1 Salinigranum sp.
GAGGAGGACGACGTCGGTCTCGCGGTAGGTGTCGACACCGCCGAGGAGATGGCTTGAGGTGGATGGCGGTCTGAGCGTCAGTTCTCCACACACTCCAGCATGATGTCTGGCGACAGAAAGAGCACGAACGGGTGTCCGACGTTCACACACCGGACACTGATGCGGTCGAACCGACGCGAGGTGGCTCGTATCTCTACACAACTCACTCTCGCTCCGCTCTTCTTCACTAACAGTGGGTGTCTGGTTGTCCCGAGTCGAACGACCGTGAAGAGTTGGCGGGAGAGAGAACGGGCCGGCGCGGACGACGAGTTCGGGAAGAGAGGCCTCGGACGTTCACGCCTCGCAACCCCCGGACGCGACTCCGACCGAACCCCGACACTCAACGTGTCGTGCCCCGCATCCGGTGTGAGGACCGGTCGGTCCCGGAGTCCAGTAAGACTATGACTCCGAAGAGCGAAGCGCAATTAGTCCGATGTCTCCTCGAACTGGCCGGACCGCCGAATCTCCCGTGACTCCCCCGGTCCGAGCCCTCCGCGGAAACGTTCCGACGCCGCAGGGTCGTCGGAACGACTGGCGAGGGCAGCAGCCGTAGTCCCCTCTCCGAAATGATGACTGCTCCATCACGACGGACGGCCGTCAGAATCACTGTCGTCGTCCTGGTCTGTCTCTCACTTCTGACCCTCACCCACGGATACGTCACGACCTCGACCGCCACGGCGACGGCGAGTCCCGACTCGGGAGTCGATGGTGCAGCCACGAACGAGCGTCCCGTCGCGCCACGGGAGAACGTCACTGTAATCGCGACGGACTCGAACACGTGGCTCGGCGAGGAGAGCGACGGTCCGCGGGCGAACGCCGAGCTCGTCGCGTTCGCCCCCAACGGGAGCGTCCTCTATTACAACGACTCGCATACGCGATACTGGGACGTCGACCCCGTTCCGAACACGACGACGACGGTGGAGTACGTGTACGCGGACCACCTGAACGAGTCCGAGTGCGGCGCCGAGAGGGTGTGTACCCGAAACGGTGTCGAACGCGTGAACCTGACAACCGGTGACGTCACCGCTCTTTACAGCCGTCTCACCCCCGGAAAACACTCGACGCGGTGGCACGACGTCGACCGGGTAGACGAGGACAGTCTCGTCGTCGCCGACATCGCACAGGACCGGGTGTATCAGATTAACACGACGTCCGGTCTCGTCGAGTGGGCGTGGGACGCCCAGAGCGAGTTCGCGCCCGAAAGTGGTGGACCGTACCCGGAGGACTGGACCCATCTCAACGACGTCGAACTCCTCGATGACGGTCGCATCATGGTCAGCCTGCGGAACCACGACCAGGTCGTGTTCCTCGACCGGAACGCGGGGCTTCGGGAGGGGTGGACGCTCGGGAGTGACGACGACCATTCGGTGCTGTACGAGCAGCACAATCCGGATTACCTGCCGAACGGGGAGGAGGACCCGGCAGTCCTCGTCGCCGACTCGGAGCGGAACCGGGTCGTGGAGTACCATCGGACGGGAGACGACTGGACGAAGCGATGGGCGTGGAGTGACGACCGCCTCCAGTGGCCGCGAGACGCCGACCGCCTCCCCAATGGCCACACGCTGATCACCGACTCGAACGGGAACCGGGTGTTCGAGATCGATGAGAACGGCTCGGTCGTCTGGAGCGTCACGGTCGCGTTTCCGTACGAGGCGGAACGACTCGGAACGGGCGACGAGAGCACGGATGGCTCGCCCATCGACGACGAACGGTCGGCGAGGAGTACGTCGGACGGAGCGACCGCCAATGACGGTGGTGTGGACGGTGAGAGCAGCCAATTCGCGCTCGCGGGGCCGGAGATCAACGCCGTCCTCTACGTCCTCCCAGTGTGGATAGGACCCGTCCACCTCCTCGCTCTGCTGGCCTGCGTCGTGGTGCTCCCGACCTGGGTCGTGTTGGAACTGTACTGGTCGAGGTACACCGCGACGCTTCGTTCCCCACTATCGATCCGTACCGACGATGACTGACAAAGACAGCGACCGACCCCGGTCGACGCGACGTGCCAACAAACTGGGTCGGACCGACGGGAGCCCCTCTCCGGGACACGAACGCCTCCCGGACCCCCGTGACGAGGAACGACCGCAACAGTGGCCGCAGCAACGAAGCGGTCACACCATCCACCACGGGAGGCTCACCGGAGTGTGGCCGACGCTCGTGCTGGCCACTGCCCTGGCCGTCGTTCTGATCTACCTGTCGACACACCCGTATCCGGCGTACGGTGCGGGGCTCTACCTCAAGATATCCGAGGAGATTCTCTTCCACGGGTACGGGCTTCCGGTATGGATACCCGACTACACGGCCAATGGTGTTCCGTTCGCCTACTCGCCGTTGATGTTCTACGTGGCCGCGGTGGTGCTCGACTTCGGTGTGGAGCCACTCGCGGTTAGTCGCCTGCTCCCGGCGCTGTTCACTGTCACGTACTCGCTGGTCGCCTACCACGTCGCACGGGACTTCCTGCCCACGAGGCGGCAGGCGGGGGTGGCGGCGATGCTACTGGCAGTGACTCCGGATACACTCCAGTGGCATCTCTCGGCCGGCGGGATGGTGCGGGGCTTCGGTTTCCTGCTGACGCTTCTCGGACTGGCCGTTGGGGTTCGGTTGTTTCGCCGGGGACAGTGGCAGTGGGTCGTTCCAGGAGTCGCGCTCTTCGGTCTCACCGTACTCACCCATCCAGTCTACACCGTCTTCTTCGGGGTGACCTGGATCCTCCTCTACGTCTTCGAGGATCGGAGTCTTCCGGGACTTGTCGCCGGTGCTGTCGTCGCCGGCGGCGGCATCGTTCTCACCGCACCGTGGTGGCTTCAGGTGGTCGCCGCTCACGGTCCGGGAATCTTCTTCGCAGCGGCGGGGACTCACAGTGGACTCGCCGGGGGTCTCGACCGCCTTCTGGACGTCTTCGTCTTCGTCGATGTTGACGTCCTGCTCCCGTTTCATCTCGTCTCGTACGCGGCAGCGGGGTGGTTTCTCCGTCGACAGCGATACTTCCTCCCGACGTGGTTCGTCGCGACCGGGTACGTCGTCGGGAAGGACCGGTTCCTCTTCCTGATGGGGTCGCTGATGGTCGCGGCGTTCCTGTTCGAAGGGGTGGTCCCCTGGCTGCGCTTGAATGTTCGCCTCCCCGAGAGACGATGGGCGGGGACCGCCGTCGCGCTCTCTTTCGTCGTTCTCGCGGCAGCGGCGGGGGGTCTTTTCGCCGCCGGCGCGATTGACACCTCCTACACCGACAGCCCGACCATGCCGGCGTTCATGGACGCGGAAGACAGAGCGGCTATGGAGTGGATAGCCACCCACACAGACACGGGCGCGGACTTCCTCGTCCTCGGTGACGCGGCCGAGTGGCTCCCCCTGTTCGCCGATCGGACGATACTGGTCGGCTACTGGGGAGTGGAGTGGACCACGCCCGAGCGGTTCCAACGCCAGGTCACCACCTACGAGACCGTCTCGACCTGTGAGGACGCCGCCTGCATAACCGGTGTCGTCGCGAACGCAGATATCGACCCGGACTACCTGTACGTGCCGAAGGGAGAGTACACCGTCCGGGGCAAGGAGTACGTCGTCGACGAGAGGCTCCACGACTCGCTCGCCGACGCCGCAGGCTACGAGACGGTCCACCGGAACGCCGGCGTCGTCGTCTACCGCGTCCGCGACACCACGATCGAATCTGAAGGGGCCGACCCCGATATTGATTACAATGGGGTGGCGAGCATTCAGGGGAGATGACCGGGTCGCGAACCAGGTCCAGACGACGGACCGTTGTCGGCGTCGTCTTCCTCGCACTCGTGACGCTGCTCGTCGTCCAGCCGGGCTTTTTCGCCGCTGACCCGCCGGACTCGGCCGACGAACCCCTCCGTGACGAGATGGACGTGCGACTGGTTTCGCCGCATCCGGACAGCGACGTACGGCTGTGGCCCTTCACGAGTCGGGCGAAATCGTTCGATTCGTTGACGCTTCCCATCAACGTCGTCGTTCGCGACGAGGCGTCGAGAGTGATCAGCCAGCTCCGGACCGGCGGGCAAGAGAGCTGGGACCGTGACGCACACGAGTGGCAGGGAGTCGGTGACGAGAGTGGGTCGGTCGTCACCGACGGGTCGTCGAACGCGTGGCTCGACACCACGGGTGCGACGCGATACACCTACGTCGACCGTCCCGGTGACAGCGGTCGCTGGCTGACCGAGACGGCGCAGTTACACCGGGGGAGCTACTTCGGTTCTCGCTACCATCTTCGACTCTACGAGGGCGGGCGCGGCGACGGTACCTGGACTGCGATACAGGCACACCACGAGCACTGGGATCCGTTCCGGCTCCGTCACACGGTCGGCTCGCTCTCGATAGCACAACACCAATTCGAGCGGCAGTACTACGGCAAGCCCTACGTGACGGATATCTCGCGCGAACGCTTCGCCAACGGCGGCATTTTCGACGCGGACGGGTGGGTGACGGTCATCGACCTCCGGCCGCAGTCTCTGGCTCCCGTTGGACTCGTCTTTCTGGGCGCGACGCTTGCGGTGGGAGCGTCGCGGTCACCGTTCCGCACCCTCCGGTCGGCCCTGTCGTCGTCTGCCGGACAGCGGGGTGTCACGCTCGGGGTCGTGCTCCTCTCGCTCCCGGTCGTGATCAGGAACGCGAGCATCGCAGTCGAGAACACGGCACCTGCCGTTCCGGTGAAGGCAATCGCTGCCGTCGGTTACCTCCTCTTCGCGGTCGGCCTTCCGCTGGCGGCGGTCCTCCTCCCGACCGAGGGGCACACGTTCGACTGGTTCGGCCTGAGTGTCGTCGCGCTCGGAATCGGGTTCCTCCTCGACTACCAGCAGATCGGGATCGAGATGCTCCCGGTCACTGTCGTCCTCCACCGTCTGGCCGTCCTCGTGGCAGTCGGTGTCCTCGCGGTGGGTAGCAGGCGTCCGGGGGCATACGGTCGATGGAACGTCCCGACGGTCGGTGGAGCGCTCCTCTGGGTCATCGTCCTGGCGTGGCCGCTCGTGGATGTCCTGTAGCATAAACATTCGAGAAATTGTGCACAAACACGACTCTCACGTGCCGTTCCGAAATGTTGAGTAATTCGGAGTGGTATGTATCAGTAGATATCGATTTCCGCTCCCCGCTCATGAACTCCAATGGAACACAGGCCCGTTCGAAAACGGTGAGACGGCGCGCGCTTCTCGCGTCGGCGGGCCTCGCCACGACCGGTGGCTGTGTCCGCCGCATCCAGTCGGTCGTCGGACGCAACACGCCGCGACAGCTGTCGCTGTCGATCAAGACCCTGCCGGCAGACGCTGATCCGCGAGCGACCCGTATCGCACGGATCCTCTCTCAGAATCTTCAGAAGGTTGGCGTCGACGCGACGGTGGTCCCGATGAGCCGAGAGGAACTGCTCCGTGACGTCCTCCTCAACCAGCAGTTCGACCTGTACGTCGCCCAGTACCCGAGCCATCGCGACGCGGGCTTTCTCCGCCCACTCGTCCACTCGCGATTCGACTCTGAACCGGGGTGGCAGAACCCCTTCGGGTACTCCGACCTCGACCTCGACGCTCAACTGGAGCGACTTCCCACGGTTGAGGGACCGACTCGGACGAGTGTGCTCTGGGAGGTGCAGCGAAATCTGGTTCGGAACCAGCCGTTCTCGGTGATCGCGTTTCCGAGCGAAATACGCGCGACACGACGGGGTTCCTTCGAGAACTGGTCCAGCGCAGGCGTCCACTCGCTGGCGAGTTATCTCACCGTCTCACCGGTGGAAGACGCTGTGGACACCGGAACCGGGTCGACGGCGACGTTGACGCCGGCCACTCGCCTGTCGACGCCTGCGAACACGTCGACCCCGGTGACGTCGACGACGCCGACCGCACGGCCAGCAACGAACTCTGGGACGCCCACCACTGAACCGATGCGAACGGCATCGACCGGAACGACGGCCGCTCCGTCGCCGGTGATGCTCCGGGCGACACTGACGGACTCTCGACCGACGGAGAACCTGAATCCTCTCGCCGCCGAGTTCCGCGGGCCGGCCGGCGTGACGTCGCTCCTCTACGACTCCTTGGCCCGGGTCGTCGACGGGCGGGTCCTCCCGTGGCTGGCATCGACGTGGGAATGGCAGGATGACGACGGTGACGGTTCCCGAATCGCCGAGGTGACGCTCCGGGACGGGCTGCGCTGGCACGACGGGGAACCGCTCACCGCAGCCGACGTCGCGTTCACGTATCGATTTCTCAAGGACACCTCGCTCGGACAGCTCTCAACAGAGGTCTCCGCCCCCCGGTTCCGCGGTCGGTCGTCGCTCGTCGACGGCGTGGAACGGCTCGACACACGGCGGATCCGATTCCGGTTCACGGCGGCGACTCGGAACCGGGCCGAGTGGGTGTTCACGGTCCCGATCTTGCCGGAACATGTGTGGAAGCAACGGACCGCAGCGGCCACCATCCCCTGGCTGAAGGAGAACGCGACCGTCACCGAGGCGCTCGTGTGGCGGAACCCCCAGCCCATCGGGAGCGGTCCGTTCCGGTTTCGCTCGTCGACGGTCAAGGAGTCGGTCGTCCTCGACCGGTACCCCGAGCACTTTCTCGCGACCGACGGCCTCTCCGGGGACCTCGCGCGGTTCGAAGGTGGACCGAACATCGACCGCATCCGGTTCCAGGCCGTCCCGTCGACCGGCGCAGCGGTCGAACTCCTCCGGCAGGGCGACGCCGACATGACGGCGTCGTCGCTGCTCCCCGACGACGTGCCCACGATCGGGAAGTACGACGGGCTCGACCTCAGTGTCAGGAGGTCTCGACGGTTCTACCACGTCGGGTACAACGTCAGGCGAGCGCCGTTGAGCAACCCGCGGTTCCGTCGGAGCGTGATTCGCCTCCTCGACAAATCGTTCCTCAACGAGACCGTCTTCGAAGAGTACGCCCAGCCGGCCGTGAGCCCACTCTCCGGCGACGAGGCTGTTCCGCCCTCACTGCGGTGGAACGACGACGATCCGCCCCTCGCGTTCGAAGGGACGAGCGGACGCCTCGACGTGGCTGCCGCGAGGGAACGGTTCAAGGAGGCCGGCTACCGATACGTGAACGACCGGCTCGTCGGTACCTGAACGTGTCGTCGCTCTCCTCGCTCTCGACGCTGTTCTTGCGAGTCCTCGTGAGCGTGACTGCGTTGCTCGCACTCGGAGGGGTGGTGCTCGTCGGCCCGGAGCGACTCCGGAGCGTTCGTCGAGCGGGACGCCGTCGTCTCCGCGAGGCGGCACCCTACCTCGGACTGCTCGGCGGCGTCCTCGTCCTGAACAAACTCGTTCGTGACCTGATTCCGGAGGTGTCGTGGCTCATCGACCTGAACATCACGCCGACCATCTACGCCGTCGAAGGCGCGTTCGTGGCGAACGTCCAGTCGGTCGCCACACCCGCGCTCACGGCGTACTTCGGGTTCGTCTACATCGTTGGCTACGTCTTCCTGCTCGTGTTCCCGTTCGTGGCGTACCTCTCGCTGGATGACCAGACCCCACTGCAACGGGTGGCAATCGCGTACGCCCTCAACTACTCGATCGGCCTCGTCTGCTACGTCCTGTTCGTGGCGTACGGGCCGCGGAACGTGATTCCGGACCTCGTCGCGCCGCTCCTCTACGAGACGTACCCGACGACCCAGCTCTTGACGAGCGAGGTCAACACCAACACGAACGTCTTCCCGTCGCTGCACACGTCGCTGTCGGTCAGTGCGGCGTTTCTGGCGCGGCAAACGCGCGACGTCTTCCGGTGGTGGACCGTGCTCGCGGGCGTTCTCGCGGTCAGCATCAGCGTTGCGACGATGTACCTCGGTATCCACTGGGCAACCGACGTCGCGACCGGCGTCGTTCTCGGGTGGTTCTGCGTGAGGGTCGCGACGTGGTGGACGGAGCGACCGGACGAGTGGGTTCCGACGGCAGAACGAGACGACACCGACACCCCGATGTGAGTCACATACGGTCGCTGTTCGTGTTGCGAAGTGAGCTAAAAGGCCACCGGACTCGCTCCGCCCGTCACGTGCCGCCGCTCACGGTGTTCGCGGCGATGGCGCAGATCCGAACCGGGGCAAACGGTCGTCTTCGCCCCTTTCTTGCACGGTTCGCCGTTACGGGTCGGCTGGAGGTCCGAGTCCTTCGACGTTGCACTCGCTGTTGCTCTGGTATTGCACTTCACCCATCGGTGTATCAGAATCGGTAATCACGTCTTCGTATTCATTACTGGATGGGCGTATGACCCCACTCGCTGGCTCTAGGTGAGCTACCCCCGACAGGGCTCGTGATATTGCTCGGCGTCGCGCTCGGTGACGGCGTCAGCTTCTGGCTCGCAGCGGTCGCCACTCGGTGAGACGCGCCGCCCGCACGTTCCAGTGGCTCAATCTCGTCTGCGCGACGGTCTGCGTTGCGCTGATCGCGATGTCTCTCAGTCCGACGCTCCCGGTCGCGTTCGCAGCCCACGCGACCTCTATGGCTCCATTCTGAGCACCGCCGTGGTGTTCGTCCTGTTCGTGATCGTGTACACGGGGAACCGTCACTGGCTCACTCCTCGGCGGGTCGGACTCCTCGCAGTCGAGCCGCCTTTCCTTCGTCTCTCTTCCCGTATCGTCTTCACGTCGTAGGCGATCCTGGCGCTCGACGCGTCGCTGTTTCCCGAGATCCCGATCGTCGGCCTCTCGCCGCTCGTTCTCTTCGTCCTGTTCGCCTACACGATTGCGCTCGCGCCTTACCTCCGCTTGACGGCTACGTTATCGGCGCGGCCACGGTCACCAGCCGGACCCTGGCCGGCGGCCCCTTCATCCTCCAGGTGGGCAGCGAGATCGAGTCGCTCGAGTGGGACCCGGATACCCCCTCGCGCGAGCGGGAGCTCTCGGAGCGGACCGACGAAGAGTGACCGCGACCCGTCGAAGTAGACGTCGATAGCGGACAGGACGCCTCGTTCGGGCCCGGTCGGATGCCCTCTGCGGTCTCCCCGGACGTCTCCTCGACCGAATCTCGACGCGGCAGTGTGGCGCCTGCAGCGACCGCCATGTGACGGCCTACGTTCGTATGACGGGACTCCAGTGCAGTGTCTTTGCTGACGTCTCCGAGAGTACCCAGAGGTTTCTGACCGAACGCGGCACGCCCCACCCGTTACGAACCGACCATACGTCTCCTCTCTCGCACCGGTTGTAGCCCGTATACTGCAGGTCGAGTCTCAGCCGGGGTCTGGCCGCTCTCATGAAAGCAGCAGCGTCTTTGGTTCTCGTCGAAAAATGCCCCCCGATGGATACCACCGAGCCTGACCAGTGGGAGTACAAAACGCTTCGCCCGCCCCGCGACGAGACGAAGAAGGAAGCCGGGGACCCGAGCGAGCAGATAAACGACCTCGCCGCTGACGGCTGGCGCCTCGTGGAGACGATCGATTACACCGGTGGGGGCACTAAATTCCTCGTGTTCGAACGTCCCGCGCGCCGCTCCGACAACTCCGAGGAGAGGTCGTCATGACTGAGGAGATCGACGGTCAGGCGAATCCAAACGTCGATACTGATATCGACATCAGAACGAAGAACACGATGCGCGAGCGAGCCGGTGAGAGTCGACTCAGAATCTGGCTGTTGCTCGCCGCGAATCGCCTCACCGTGACAGGCGCTCTGGCACTCACAGTGTTCGTCCTGTTCGTCGCTCTCGTCACCGTCTTGCCGCCGGCACTGACTCCGGAACTCCGGACCGGCGACACGATCGAGACGATGTTCTCGACGATGATCGGTGCGATCATCACCGGCACGACGCTCGTCGTGACGATCGGCCAGCTCGTGATCTCCCAGGAGAACGGACCGCTCGGCGAACAGCGCGACCGCATGGAGAACGCCATGGACTTTCGTGATTACACCGAGGAACTGGTCGGCTCACCGAGTCCTGCAGATCCGTCGGCGTTCCTCCGAGAGCTCGTCGGTGTCGCCGAACGGCGCGCGGAGGCGGTCCGGGACGGGCTGAGAGATATCGACAGCGACCAGCTCCAGTGGGAAGTCGAACAGTTCACCGACAGCGTCGCCGAGAACCCCGAGATGGTCCGAAATCAACTCGACGGTGCCGAATTCGGGACGTTCGACGTGTTGTTCGCGGCGCTCAACTACAACTACAGCTGGAAGATCTTCCAGGTCGAACGCCTCGCACACGACCACGTCGAAGACCTCGGGCCGCCAGAGGACGAACTGCTCGACGACCTCAAGACGGCGCTGTCGTTGTTCGGCCCGGCTCGCGAACACATCAAGACGCTCTACTTTGAGTGGGAACTGGTGAGCCTCTCGCAGATGATCCTCTATGCGGCCATTCCCGCATTGGTCGTCGCCGGAGTGATGTTGACCGTTGTCGATGGAGCTACGCTCCCCGGGTCGACGTACGGGATCGCATACATGACCGTGGTAACTGGCGCCGCGTTCACGTTCACACTCCTCCCATTCTTGCTGTTCACGTCGTACGTTCTCCGAATCGTTACGGTCGCGAAACGAACACTCTCGATCGAGCCCTCGATCTTACGAGATTCACAACGATAAGAGAGCGACCCCGACTCCTAATTCGTCGGAGGCGACCCTGAGTTCGGGAATGACTGCTGTTCGGACGATACACGCCGTGGATACGACGAACGGTAACAGCGCGACCGCGTACGGCGGCCCGAAGAACGGGGAAAATCGCTGACTCAGACGGATGTCTTCGTGTGGGGACTACACCTCAAATATCAACAGGCGCATGAGATGGCTCGGATACGATGTATTTCGATCACCAGTCTCAACTTCCAGCATACGGCACGCACCCCCTGTCAATCGTCGAGGTCCAGTCGCCTCTGCGTGCTGTACGGGGGCTCCGCTCACTGCGTTCGCTTCACTCCCTGATTCGAATCTGCTTGGCGTGTATTTCACACCCACTACGGACTCCTCGCTACGCTCGTCGTTGCGAAGTGGGGTAAAAATGGGCCGGCGCAGATTCGAACTGCGGTTACGGCCACCCGAAGGCCGAAGGATACCAAGCTACCCCACCGGCCCGCACCTCTCACTCATGGCGTACCTGTGTTTAACAGTTGTGATTAGCGGTCTCGCTCCCTCTGTCAGTACTCCGTGTACCCTGCCGTATCGAGGTAGTTGTGCGCGACCGTGATCGCGTGGTCGGCGTGCATGGCGTGCGGGCCGAGCCTGACACGCTCGTCGGACAGTTCACTCAGCAGGTCGGCTTCCCCGTCGGTGAAGTCGTGGTGGTCAGAGAGGACGAACGCCGGATTCTCGGGAGGCGTGACGTCGACCACCGGAGTGCCGTGCTCGTGGAGTTCGACGACGGTCGATTCCTCAGCTACGTCCCGAAGTGTCTGCTCGAACCCCACCCGCCGAATCGACACACCCGGACTCGCCTCGGCGGGGATGTGACCGATGGCCTCCTCGCGCTGTTCGAGGGCACCACGAATCCGGGCGGCGGTGCTCCGTTCGTCGGGGTTCAACCGCCGGACCTCACGGCCGTCGAACGCGATGGTGAACGTGTCGGCGAGGACGAGGTGGACGCGGACGTCCTCGCGAATCGCGTGTGAGAGGAAAAAGGCCGCGTTGAGACAGCGGCAGAGAACGTCCAACCGGCCGGCACCGCTCGGGAGGTCGTCGAGGCTGAACTCGGGGGTCGTAGGCGCGTCGTGTCCCGTGACCACGAACTGTCGCATACCCCCCCTCTCCCGTTCGGCGGCCTTTGTTCTGTCCACTCGTTTGACCCATTGACCCTCACCTCCCCAGAAGTATAATGAACAACCATGATACTGCACGAGTGACCCGGGAACCGGCGTGAGTGGCCGTAATTGTTCATATGTACGCGAATGTGTCCGTTCGGTTCGCAAGCGTCTCTCGAAGCGGCGTGAAAAGTTGTCTGGTGCGATGAATTATACGCGAGTTTACTGTGTGTAAATAGGCCAAATCGGTGCCGACAGCGCCCGTAGGTCATATTTACCGGAAGGGGTGCCTTTTCGTTAGGTATTTACATCACCCGACGTTGATTCGACTATCCTCCGACACGAGGAGTGAGTCAAATGCAAGGCGACAGCCCTGACTGGAGCGTACTGAATCGGCGGCGAGTCCTCGGGCTCGGTGCGGCCAGCCTGGCCGGCCTCGCCGGCTGTACCAGCGGCGACGGCGACTCGTCCGGTTCGAGCGAGGGGACCAGCGGGTCGGAGTCCGGCTCGGGATCGACCGAGTCCGGGACTGGGACCGAATCCGCTTCGTCGGGCGACATGTCCGGCGGTAAGCTCCGCATCGCGCTCGTCAAGAGCCCGCTGGAGTTCGATCCCATCATCCTGAACGACGTCCCCTCGGACCAGGTCGCACAGAACATCTACGACGGCCTCTACGAGTACAACGAGTCGACGGGGCTAGTCCCGTCGCTCGCGACGGGCGAACCCGAGGTGTCGAACGACGGGACGCGGTGGGTCATTGAGATGACGGGCGACGCCACGTTCCACAACGGCGACCCCGTCACGGCCGAGGACGTGAAGTACACGTACGAGGCACCGGTCGCAGAGGAGACCGAGAACGCCAGCGAACTGAACATGATCGATTCGATCACCGTCGTCGACGAGACGACGGTCCAGTTCGACCTCGCGTACCCCTACGGGGCGTTCAACCACAACCTCGTCTTCGACATCGTCCCGATGTCCGTCCGCGAGGAGGACAAAGAGGCGTTCAACACGCAGAACCCGGTCGGGTCGGGGCCGTTCGAGTTCGTCGAGTGGCAGGAGGGCAACTTCGTTCGCCTCCAGCGAAACGACGACTACTGGGGGACGACGCCGAACCTGGCCGAGCTGGAGTTCGTCCCGGTCGAGGAGGCCACCACCCGGGTGACCACCCTTCGGAACGGCGAGAACGACGTCATCGAGGAGATCCCGCCGAAGCTGTACTCGACCGTCCGCGGCATCTCGGACGCCAGCATCGACGAGGTGCCCGGTATCGGCTACTTCTACCTCGCGTTCAACTGTAACGAGGGGCCGACGGCCGACGCACGCGTCCGCGAGGCGGTCGACTACTGCTTCAGCATGGACCAGGCCGTCGCCAACTACGTCGAGCCGACCGGGGTCCGCCAGTACAGCCCGCTGCCGGCCTCGGTCGCGGAGAATTGGGACATGCCGGTCGACCAGTGGTCGCAGATCCCCCACGACAAGAACATCGACGAGGCGACGGCGCTGTTCGAGGAGGCCGGCATCCCGATGGACTACCAGTGGCGGATCATCGTCCCGCCGGACGACAAGCGCGAACAGATCGGCGTCTCGGTGTCGAACGGCCTCAAGGAGGCCGGGTTCGACAACGTCTCCGTCCAGCGGCTCGACTGGGGCGCGTTCCTCGACCAGTACGTCACCGGGAGCGAGGACGACTACAACATGTACACGCTCGGCTGGTCGGGCACGCCCGACCCCGACTCGTTCACGTACTTCCTGCTGGGGCGGACCGAGGACACCCTCGGCGTCACCAACGGCACCTACTGGGGTGCGAACAGCGAGGCCGGGAAGCAGGCCGCACAGAAGTTCGTGCAGGCACGTGAGTCCGCGAGCCGCAGCGAGCGGCAGCAACTCTATCAGGAGTCTATCACGACGCTGCTCGAAGAGCGCGCGCACCTGCCCGCGTACAACCTGAAGAACAGCTTCGGCGTGAAGGAGTACGTCAACGACTTCACGTCTCACCCGGTCGACAGCTTCCACATCACGACCAACCACAACAACGTCTCCGTCGACAAGTAATCGACGGGACGCTCTCGAACTTGAACGGCATGCACGAAGTGGACCTACACACGCGTCAGCGACGTACTCATTCGCGGCGACGACGGGGGGAACCCGAACTGTGAGCCGACTCCGCTACACCATCAACCGGCTGCTGCAGTCGATCCCGGTCGTCGTCGGCATCATCACCATCACGTTCTTCCTGACCGACGCCATCCCGGGTGACCCCGTCCAGATCATGCTGGGGCCGTCCCCGAGCGCCCAGCAGGCCGCGGCCATCCGGGCGAAGTTCGGCCTCGACCAGCCGCTGCACATCCGGTATCTGAACTACCTGCTCGACGTCGCCCGCGGCGACCTCGGGACGAGCCTCTACTACGGAGTCCCGGTCACCGAGAAGATCATGGAGCGGCTCCCGGTGACGCTCCTCCTCCTCGCATCGAGCTTCGCGTTCGCGCTCGTGACGGCGGTCCCGCTCGGCATCATCTCGGCGCGGCGGCGGAACAAGCCGACGGACCACGTCTCGCGCGTCGTGGCCCTGCTCGGCGTCTCCACGCCCTCCTTCTGGATCGGGCTGATGCTCATCATCGTCTTCGCGTTCCAGTTGGACCTCCTCCCGGCGACGAACCTCGTCATGCCGTGGGCCGCACCCGAGAACGTCGAGGGGGCGGAGACACGGCTCGGCGTCGTCGTGACCGCCGTCGAACACCTCATCCTCCCGACGATCACCCTCGGAACACTCCAGATGGCCGCGTTCACGCGCATCGAACGGTCGTCCATGCTCGAGGTGCTCAACCAGGAGTACGTCAAGCTCGCGCGGGCGTACGGCGTCAAGGAGTCGACCATCGTCCGGAAACACGCGTTCCGCAACGCACAGCTTCCCCTCATCACCATCGTCGGGCTCCAGCTGACTCAGGCGCTCGGCGGTGCCGTGTTGACCGAGACGGTCTTCTCCATCAGCGGGATGGGCCGACTCATCATCACGGCCATCCAGAATCAGGACTTCCAGCTCGTGATGGGGACGACGCTCATGTTCGGCCTCGTGTTCGTCATCGGTGTCATCATCACCGACCTGTCGTACGCGTACATCGACCCGCGTGTGTCGTTCGACGAGAGTGAGTAACATGGCACAGGACACTTCATCTTCGACGTCAACCTCGAACCGCAGCCAGCAGTCGTGGCAGAGCACCGCGAGCGAGGACGGCTTCGACGCCTCGGGAGAGAGCCAGCCCGAGGCACGCGTCGGGCTCCGGTACACGCTCTCGCAGGTCCGCCGCGACCCCACCGCGCTGTTGGGCCTCGGCATCATCGGCGTCATGACGACTGTCGCCCTCGTCGCGTTCGTCGACAGCATCGTCTTCGACGTCCTCGCCGACGTCGCCTTCTTCGCCGACCTCGGCGTCAAACAGTACGTGCTGGCGGAGACGTTCTGGTACAACCCGGTGAACGACCCGGACGACGTCGAGGCGCTCCTGCCGCCGGTCGGCATGACGAACGAACTCTACCCGAACCAGCCGGGGACGCTCGCACACCCGCTCGGAACCGACGACCGAGGGCGCGACATCCTCGCGCGGCTCTTCTACGGGACGCGCATCGCCATCACCGTCGGCATCGTCTCGACCGGAATCGCGATGATCCTGGGGACGCTCGTCGGCTCGGTGGCGGGGTACTACGGCGGCCGCATCGACGACGCGCTCATGCGCGGTGCCGAGGTACTGTTCGCCATTCCGTTCCTCGTGCTCGTCATCGCGTTCATGACGGCGTTCGGCCGCAACCTCACCTTCGCGATGGTGGGCGTCGGCATCGCGACGATTCCGACCTTCGCGCGGCTCATCCGCTCGCGCGTCCTGAGCGTGCGAGAAGAGGACTTCGTCGAGGCCGCCCGCGCTGCGGGCGTGAGAGACCGCAACATCATCCTCAGACACGTCATCCCGAACAGCTTCGCCCCCGTGCTGGTGCAGGCGACCCTCCAGGTCGGCATCAACATCCTCATCATCGCTGGCCTCTCCTTCCTGGGATACGGCGCTCAGCCGCCGACGCCGTCGTGGGGACAGATGCTCTCGGCGTCGCGCAACTACATGCTGCCGAACCCGTGGTTCAGCATCTGGCCCGGTATCGCCATCCTCGTCACCGTGGTGGGGTTCAACCTGCTCGGCGACGGCCTACGAGACGCCCTCGACCCCCGAATCAACAACTGATCCATGACCGAACCACTACTCAGCGTCGAGAACTTACAGACCCGCTTCTACACGGAAGAAGGCGTCGTCCGCGCCGTCGACGGCGTGAGCTTCGACGTCCACGAGGGCGAAATCGTCGGTCTCGTCGGAGAGTCGGGTGCCGGCAAGTCCGTCGCCACCACCTCGATCATGCGACTCGTCGAAGAGCCCGGCGAGATCGTCGGCGGGCGCGTCGAGTTCAAGGGCGAACCTATCGTCGACATCGTCGAAGAAGGGGGGAAACGACGCCGCTCCGACGAGATGCTCACCGACGGCGAGATGCGGACGCGCATCCGCGGTCGCGAGATCGCCATCATCTTCCAGGACCCGATGGAGGCGCTCAACCCCGTGTTCACGGTGGGCTCTCAGCTGCGGGAGTTCATCGAGATCAACCGCGACGTCTCGAAGGAAGAGGCGAAGGAGATCGCCATCGAGATGCTCCACGAGGTCGGCATTCCCGAACCCGAGAGCCGGTACGAAAGCTACCCGCACCAGTTCTCCGGCGGGATGCGCCAGCGCGTCCTCATCGCGATGGCGCTGTCGTGTGAGCCCTCGCTCATCATCGCCGACGAGCCGACGACGGCGCTCGACGTCACCGTCGAGGGGCAGATCATCGACCTCGTCGACGACCTCCAGGACAAGTACGACACCTCGTTCATCTGGGTGACCCACGACTTGGGTGTCGTCGCCGAGGTGTGCGACCGCGTCAACGTGATGTACCTCGGTGAGATCATCGAACAGGCTCCCGTGGACGACCTCTTCTACGAGACGAAACACCCCTATACGGAGGCGCTGTTGCGGTCGATTCCGCGGCCCGACCAGCGCGTCGACGAACTCGAACCCATCACCGGCGTGATGCCTGAGGCCATCGACCCACCCTCCGGCTGTCGGTTCCATACCCGGTGCCCCGAGGCGCGCGAGGTCTGCCCCCGCGTCGAACCGGCGTACCAGGAGGTAGCGGAGAACCACCACGTCTCGTGCGTCAAGTACGAGGACGTCGGCTACGACGAGTCACCGCCGCTCGACACCGAGGCGACGAACGCCTTCGCGGCGAGCGGTATGCTCGACGAAGAGGCCGAAACCGACGGAGGGAGCCGATGAGCGGGGCGACCGAGCAGTCGTCCGACGCCGGCGTCGGCCCCGACGAGCGGGACGGGCCGCTCCTGCGCGTCGAGGGGCTCACGAAGCACTTCACCCAGGGGAGCGGCTTCCTCTCCAGCGTCTTCGGGACGGAGACGGTGAAGGCCGTCGAGGAGGTGAGCTTCGACATCGAGCGGGGGGAGACGCTCGGGCTGGTTGGCGAGTCCGGCTGTGGCAAGTCGACGCTCGCCCGGACCGTCCTCCGCCTCTTAGACCCCACCGACGGGTCGGTGTACTTCAAGGGGACGGACCTCGCGTCGATGTCGGGCGAGCGACTCCGCCGACAGCGCCAGGACATGCAGATGATCTTCCAGGACCCGCAGTCCTCGCTGGACCCGCGGATGAAAGTCGGTCCCATCGTCGAGGAGCCGATGCGCGCACACGGGCTGTACGAGGGCGAACGCGAGGACCGCGCGCGGATGCTCCTGAACAAGGTGGGGCTGGACCCCCAGCACTACAACCGCTACCCGCACCAGTTCTCCGGCGGGCAGCGCCAGCGGGTGAACCTCGCGCGCGCCCTCTCGGTGAACCCCGACTTCATCGTCTGTGACGAGCCGACGAGCGCGCTCGACGCCTCCATCCAGGCGCAGGTGCTCAACACGATGCGGGAGCTCCAGCGCGAGTTCGGCCTCACCTACCTGTTCATCAGCCACGACCTGAGCGTCATCAGGCACATCTCCGACCGGGTCGCCGTGATGTACCTGGGACAGCTGGTCGAACTCGCCGGGACGGACGAACTGTTCGAGAACCCCCAGCACCCCTACACGGACGCCCTCCTGCAGTCGATTCCGGTGCCCGACCCCCGGGCGACGGGGGCGCGTGGCGTGCTCGAAGGGGACGTCCCTTCCCCCATCGAGCCTCCCTCGGGCTGTCGCTTCCGAACGAGGTGTCCGAAGCTCATCGCGCCGGACGACATCCCGATGAGCGACAGGGAGTGGAGAGACATCCGGCAGTTCATGCGGGCGGTCTCCCGCCGCACCCTCGCGGCCGACGACAGGGGCGAGCAGGCCATCCGCTCGGAGTTCTTCGCCGACGGGACGCCGTCGGGCGAGGCGGGCGACGCCGTCGCGGAGGCCATCGACGCGCTCCTCGCCGACGACGTCGACCGCGCGGAGGCGGTGCTGACCGAGACGTTCGCCGAGCGGAGCATCTGCGCCCGCGAGGAGCCGGCGTACGACGTCGAACCGGAGATCGGCACCGGGAGACACTTCGCGGCCTGTCACCTCCACCGGTGAATCGGGCTCGACGGCCGGCACCGCGTCGATAGAGGGTCGATAACGGGTCGTTATCGACAGACGACGAAGAGATGCGTACTCAGAATCCACGTCACGACCGGGTGCTAAACAACCGATTATCGCGGAGTATAGGCGGCGCGTGCTAAAGTGGACGCGGTGCCAAGGGTATGTGAAGAGGTGACACGATGCCCGACACCACACCGACGACGCCCTCCCGCTTTGCCGACGGGACGACGAGCTACGAGGACGTCCAGACGGTCGTCACGCCCGAGGGCCCCGACCACTACACCGTGACCGTCCGGGAAGCCGACGGGACGACCCACACACACGCCGTCGAGCGCGTCGTCATCAACACCGCCCGCGTGCATCTCTCGGAGCCGATCTGGTTCGTCGGGGCCAACGTCGACGTCGGCCTCCCCGCGGTCGGCCACGGCGAGGGCGTCTGGGTCTGGGTCTGAGTCTGAGTCTGCACACCGTTCAGTCCCGCTCGCGCACCTCGAACGCCGCCGTCGCGCGCGCGCCGCCCTCGTACGCGAGGAAGACGCCGAGTTCGTGCCGCCCCGGGTCGAGGTCGACCCACCGGGCCGACTCTCTTCCATCCACGCGGCGGACGCGCCCGTGCCACGTCCGCGAGACGACCTTTCGCTCCCCGCCGCGGAAGGCGAAGCTCCCGGGCGTCTCGCGCGTCGGATCGTCGAACCGCGGTTCGTCCGACGCCTCCAGTTCCCCGTCGACCGTCCACCCCCAGAGCCGCCGGTCGGGCGTCTCGACCACGACCGGGAGCGGGAGTCTGTTCTCCAAGGTGACGCGGAAGGCGATGTCGTCGCCGGGGGCGTACGAGGAACGGTCCGTCTCGACGTCGACGGTCAGCGCCCGCCGGGCGACCGGCTGCGGAACGAGTCTGCCGAGCGTTTCGGTGAGAACGTTGCGGTTCTCGTCGAATCCGAGGCGGTCGTCGCCAGCGGAACCCATCGAGCCCCGTACGGGTGTCGACGGTTTCGGTCTGTCGGTACGGGGGAGCGCTTGATTACGACGGCGACCCTCCCCGCGGCATGAACAGACGCGACCTGCTCGCGGTGGGCGCGCTCGCGGCGCTCTCGGGCTGTCTCGGCTACGAACTCCAGGAGACGGAACGGGTCGCCGACCGCCGAGTGCGCCTCGCGGAACTCGAAGCGACCGTCGAGGCACGGGAGGAACGGATCGCGGAACTGCAGACCCGCGTCGAGGAGCTACGGGACCGCCTCGCGACCGTCGAGGCGGGACGGGACGCGCTCGAACGCCGAGTCGACGGTCCCCGGGTGAACGACGTCGCGCTCGTCTCCGCGTGGGACCGTCTCGGCGACGTCGTCCATCGGGCGACGACGAGTGTCGACCGCGGCGCGCTCGCGACCGTCGCGGTGAACTTCACGACCCCGAGCGTCGATTTCGGCGCTGACCGAGGGGCACAAGAAGAGGCCGCACAGCGGCTGACGACCGTCTCGGTGACGCTCTCGAACGAGGAGGGGGTCGTCGAAACGCGCGAGCGCGAGTTACGCTACTTCGTCGAGACGGGGCGACTGGGCGAGACGTCGCTGCTGTTCGACACCGAGGGACTGACTCCCGGCGAGTACGTCGCCGAGGCACGCGTCCGCGACGTGGTCGCCGGCATCGACTCGCGGCCGGTGGCGACGCGGTTCACCGTGGTGTAACCGGCGAGCGCGGAGTCCCGGAGGGTCAACGGCGAGGACGAGAGGGAGTTTCATGCCATCGACGCCCCTGAACCGACCATGCACAGACGGGAACTGCTCGCGCTCTGTGGGCTCGCCGGTCTCAGTGGTTGTCTCGGGTACGACCTCGTCGAGCGCGAGACCGTCGCCGACCGCCGGGTGCGCCTCGCCGAACTCGAAGCGACCGTCGAGGCCCGGGAGGAGCGCATCGCGGCGCTCGAACGGGAGGTAGTGCGGTTGCGACGACGGCTCGCAGGACCGCGAATCAACGCCGTCTCGGTGGTCGAGAGGTGGGAACGCATCGGCGACGTGGTCGTCCGGGGAACGGACGAGGTCCGGGCGGGCGACCCACTGACCGTCGCGGTGAGCTTCACCTACCCGATCCGGTCGAGCGGTCGGGTCGACGTCTCGCTCGCCGTCGAGGTGACCGACGCCGACGGTCGAC
>JBEPYA010000041.1:0-20342 GCA_041641615.1 Salinigranum sp.
TCGACGACACCGCGCTCCCCGTCGTCCTCCTCGGGGACGGTGGTAACGGTGAACTCTACGACCAGTTCCTCCTCGTCGAGCATCGACAGCGTCGCTCGCTCGCGTGAAACGTCGACGACGACCGTGTCGCAGTTGGCGGTGTCGCAGGTGAGACAGTAGTCGCCCGGGCGTTCGAGCGGTGACTCACACCGCCGGCAGTTCATGCTCGGTGGTGGTGGCGGCGTGCTAAAAGCGCGTCCGTTTCCGTTCTCACCTCACGACTGCGAGCACGTGACGTGAGACCAACGTTCCTGGTGCGACGCGCGTGAACGTCGACGCGACTGTGGGAAGCGTCACGTACGAGACTTTCGGGAGAGGTCGTGAGGGAACACGGCGACGTGGCGAAGCCCATCCCGCTCGACCGGCTGGGCTATCCGGACGACATCGCGGGGGCCGTGTTGTTCCTCGCTAGCGACGCCCCCGACTACGTGACGGCGAACTGCTCTCCGTCTCCGTCGACGGCGGGTGGCAGGTCTACTGAGACCACCACTCACAGGTCGAGCGGGTCGCTCTTCAGGAACTCTCTCAACACGACTGTCGCGTACGACCCCCGCGGGAGTGCGAAGTCGAACGTCGCACCCTCCTCGTCGACTGCGGCGTCGACTCGCGTTCGAACGAGCACCGCTCGTCGCGTTCCGGTCGAGTCGAACGCCCCCGGGAGCGAGAAGTCCTCCGGAACGAGGCCCAGGTCGTCGAGCACCTCTCGTTCGATCTCGCCCGGTTCGCCCTCGCCCAGTCGGGTTTCGGTCCCGACGAGCGGTGCAGTGACGAACGCCCGACCGCGCGCACAGTGTTTCTTCATCACGTCGACGCGCCGCCCGGTGACGCGCTGCTCGCGGCTCGTGTCGGGGACGCCGAACGCTTCTTCGAGCGAGCGGTCGGCGAAACAGACCACGTCGCCTTCGACGGGGTGGGCGAGTGGGAGCCCCCTCCGGAGGCGCTCGCTCACGATTCTGTTGAAGACGTACGACTGCGCGGCGTTGACGAACAGCCGCTGGAGGTTGGAAGGAACGGCTTCGAGCGCGCGTCGGAAGCGGTCGTCTTCGCGCTCGTCCTCGTCGTCGCCCTCCGCGAGCCGGTGCAGCATCGACCGCTCGTACCGCAGGTAGCCCGGCATCGCGTCGAGCGCTCGTTGCCAGTCCGGGTCGTCGCTCGCGGCCTCGCTGTCGACGACGGTCCGGGCGTCCTGTGTCTCCTCGGGCTCGGTCTCCGCGGGACTGCCGCAGTACGCGAGGACCGCCTCGCGCCATTCGCCCCTGACGACGTGTAACCCGACCGTGTGCGTGACGGGTCGGCGCGACCCGAACCGCTGGTGGCCGAAGTAGTTGGGGACGCCGACCGCCCGCCCCCTCTCGCCGTTCTCGCCGTCGGTGTCGTCGCCTCCGAGTTCCGCGAGCGCGTCGGTGACGGTGTCGACCCGCTCGCGAGCACTCTCGGCGTCGCAGGCGAGGTCGCGGACCCTGACGGAGAAGTCGTTGCCCGCGAGATCGCCGAACTGGAGGGCGCGGCCGAGACGACCCACCACCTCGATCTCGGCGTCGTTCACCTCGGGAACCTCCTGGGCCGAGACGCCCTGCAGGGAGAACAGCTGGGTCGTCACGGCGTGTTTGTCCTTCGTCCCGGCCCACGAGATGCGCTCGCGACTCATCCCCAGCGCGTCGGAGAGGCGAGCGGCGAAGTCGTTGGTGTCCCAGCCGCGGAGCGTCGCCCGAATCAGGGCGTGTGCGTAGTCGCCCGGGTCGCTGTCGACGGGTGCGGCGTCGACGGTTTCGACTTCGCTGACCCGGAAGTCCTCGGGGGTGGCTCGGAGGCGACCGCCGATCCCCTCGGCGTCGCTCGCGTACCACTCCATGCCGACCGTCCGCTCGCGCGGGTGGGCCTCGCGCATCAGTAAAGCGAGAGGTCGCCGGTCACGCGGTCGACCTCCTCGTCTTCGGCGGGGCCGACCGCCACTGTCGTGACCGTTCCCGGGTCGAGCTGGGTGTGGCCGGCGTCGCGGATGACCGCGTTGGGGATGCCGAGACGTTCGGCCTCCGAGGCGACGTCGAACACCGCCTGCTCGCCCGATACCTTGAGGACGACCTTCTTCTGTCCGGAGCCCTTCCACGCCTTTCGCGCCGAGGGCGAGGCGTCCTCGTACGCCGACAGCGACGCGTGGGCGACCTGTGCGGCGAGCTTCCCCCGTCCCATGCCGAGGTCGGTCCGCGCGGCGATGGCTTGTTTCATACCCTTCCCTCACCGGCGCGGTGGGTAAGTCTCCTGCTATCGGCGCGCTCGGTACCGCTACTCCGCGGCGGGCTCTGTTGCCGACTCGGCGTACTCCGTGACGACGAAAACGAGCTCTCCCTCCCGGAGCGCCTCGTCGGCCTTCGACTCGGGGACCGTCGTTCCGTCCGCGTCGTCGGCGACACGAACAACTAAATCCATCGCCGACCGCCACCCTGTATGATTCTCTCCGACACGGACCTCCTCGCGCGGTTGCGCGACGGGGATCTCGTCGTCGAACCCCTCGACGACATCGACATGCAGGTCCAGCCGTCGAGCATCGACCTCCGTCTCGGCTCGGAGTTCCTGGAGTTCCAGCGGACGAACATCCCGTGTATCCACCCGAACCGGGAGGACGAAGTGTCGAAGTACGTCCGAGAGACACACGTCGGCGAGGGTGAGGAGTTCATCCTCCACCCGGGCGACTTCGTGCTCGGGACGACGAAAGAACGCGTCGAGATTCCGCCGGATCTCGTCGCCCACGTCGAGGGTCGCTCGTCGCTCGGCCGACTCGCCATCGTCGTCCACGCGACGGCCGGGCTCTGCGACCCGGGGTACGAGGGACAGATCACGCTCGAACTCTCGAACCTCGGGAGCGCCCCCGTCGCACTCACGCCGGACATGCGCATCTCGCAGCTGACGTTCACCGAGCTGACGTCGCCCGCGACGCGCCCGTACGGCACCGAGCGGGGCTCGAAGTACCAGGGACAGCGCGGGCCGCAGGCCTCACGAATCGGCGAGGACCCGGAGTTCGCCGACCGATGAAGTTCATCGAGGAAGTCGTCGTCGAGGAGTTCCTCCCGACGTTCCGCTCGATGCTCGCCGAGGACCTGCGAGCGAGGGGACTCACCCAGAGCGAGGTCGCCTCGGCGCTAGGCATCAGCCAGAGCGCCGTCTCGAAGTACGCCCACGGCGAGGTGGCGCGCAACGACCGCATCGAGACGGACGACCGCGTCCGCACGCTGGTCGAGCGGGTCGGCGAAGGGCTCGCGAGCGGCGACGTGACGCCCGTGCAGGCGCTCGTCGAGAGCGAGGTGCTCGTCCGTCGGCTGGAGCGCGGTGACCTCCTCGCGGAGCTCCACGAGGAGGTGATGCCGGCGCTCGCCGAGGTCGACCACGCCCGCATCCACGACCCCGACAGCGCCGTCCGGGCGACGGAGCGCGTCCGCTCCTCCGTCCGGAGGGGGGTCCGGACGCTCACGAACGCCTCGGGCTTCTCCACCCTCATCCCGAACGTCGGCTCGAACCTCGTGGAGTGCCTCCCCGAGACGGCGAGCGTCGAGGACGTCGCGGCGGTCCCGGGACGCATCTTCGACGTGAAAGGCCGGGCGACGGTGCCGGGCGACCCCGAGTTCGGCGTGAGCGAGTACGTCGCCTCGGTGCTGTTGGCCGCTCGCGAGCACACGGACGCGCGGGCCGCGGTCAACGTCCGCTACGACCCTGGTCTCGTCGACGCGCTCCGCGACGCCGGCTACACCTGCTTGGAGTTCGAGCCAGACGGCGACAGCGAGGTCGAGGGCGTTCGGTCGGTGCTCGCCGACGCACCGGAACTCACCGACGTGTTCGTCCTCTACCAGACCGGCGGATACGGCATCGAACCCATCACGTACCTCCTCGGCCCGGACGCGCCGACAGTCGCCGACTGCGTCCGTGACCTGCTGTGACTCCTCGCCCTCCGCTCCGACCCGACGGCGGCGTCGCCACCACGCAGGACTTCTACTCGCGGTGGGCCCGCCTGTACGACACCATCGCCCGCCGCTCGCCGGGCGTCCAGAGCCTTCGTGAGCGCGCCGCCGCCCGGCTCGCACCCCCCGATGGCGGGGTCGTCGTCGACATGGGTTGTGGGACCGGGGCGAACCTCCCGTATCTCTCCCGTCAGGTCGGCCCCGGGGGGCGGGTCCTCGGCGTCGACTTCACGCCCGGCGTGCTCGCCGTCGCTCGCGAGCGACTCCGGAGCGGGGACGCCGGCACGAACACCAGCGAGGGTTCGAGCGCGGTCGTCGGCGTCGTCCGCGGCGACGCCACCCGACCGCCCGTCCGCGACGCCGACGCCGTCTTCGCCTCGTTCGTCTCGGGGATGCTCTCGGACCCGGCCGACGTCGTCCACCGGTGGGCCAATCTCGTCGGTCCCGGCGGTCGAATCGGCCTCCTCGACCTCGCACGGAGCACCCACCCGCTCGGTCGTCCGATCAACGGTCTGTTCAGGGCCGTCGTCCGCGGAACCTCGCCGCCGGGGACCCGCTCTCGGTTCGGGACGTCGCCGGCGGTGCTCCTCGACCGACGGGTCGTCGCCGCACACCGCGCCCTGTTCGACCGCTGTGTCGACGTCGAACACCAGACGCACGCGCTCGGCTACGCCCGCCTGAGCGTCGGGACCGTCGTCGACTCCTGAGTTCGAGACAGCGGTCCTGTTTCGCCGGGGGTTGTAGTTTTTTCACCCGCTCCTGCGTGTATGTGTGTACCATGGGCTACGTTGTCAAAATGCCGAAGCTGGGAATGGACATGGACCAGGGGACCATCGTCGAGTGGCTCGTCGACGAGGGCGACGAGGTGGAGTCGGGGCAGGTCATCGCGGAGATCGAGTCCGAGAAGACCACCGGCGAGATCAAAGTCCGCGAGGACGGCGTCGTCCACCGACTGCTCCTCGGCGTCGGCGACAGCGTCGGACCGGGCGGGGACGTCGCCGTCGTCGGCGGAGCCGACGAGGACGTCTCGGGACTGGTCGAAGGCGGCGCCGGGGGTGGGGAGGCGGCCGCGAGCGAGTCAGGTGGAGCGGACGACGCGAGCGAGGCGGCCACGGGTGGCGAGTCGGGCGGCGCGTCACCACAGGCCGCGAGCCTCGACGAGCCGTCGGCGGTCTCCGAGGGGGAGTCGGCGGTCTCCGAGGGGGAGTCGGCGGTCTCCGAGGAGGCGGCGTCGGCCGAGTCGGTGAAGGCGACGCCGCGGGCGAAGAAACGCGCGGAGGAACTCGGCGTCGACCTCGCGACCGTCGAGGGGACAGGCCCGCAGGGCGCCGTCTCCGAGGAGGACGTCGAGGCCGCGGCGGAGAGCGAGAGCGGGGGCGGCGAAGCCGAAGCCGAGTCGGTGAAGGCGACGCCGCGGGCGAAGAAACGCGCCGAAGAGTTGGGTGTGAACCTCGCGACCGTCGAGGGCACCGGCCCACAGGGGGCGGTTTCGGAGGAGGACGTCGAGACCGCGGCGGAGTCAGCCCCAGCGGAGGGCGCGGGGGAGACAGCCGAGGCGTCGGCCGCCGAGGGTCGCGTCTTCGCCCCACCGCGCGTCCGCCGACTCGCCCGGGAACTGGGCGTCGACCTCGCGACCGTCGAGGGCTCCGGACCCAGCGGTGCGATCACCGAGGGTGACGTCCGCGCGGCCGCCAACGGCGAGGCGGCGGTCGCGTCCGCGGCCGAAAGCGAGGACGCGGCCGAGGCCGACGTCGGCACGCGGGACGAGGAACGGCCGCTGAGCGGGATGCGCCGGACCATCGCCAACCGCCTGGGTCAGAGCGACCGCGAGGCCGTCCACGTCACGGAACACCGGGGAGCCGACGCCGAGGAACTGCTCGCGGCCGCCGACGCCGCGAACGACGCACTCGGAGTGAAGGTCACGGTCAACGACGTCCTCCTCCTGGCGCTGTCGGCCACGCTCGACGAACACCCCGCGTTCAACGCCACGTTCGAGGAGGAGGTCCACCGTCTCCACCGGACGCAGGACATCTGCATCGCCATCGACATCGAGGAGGGGCTCATCGCGCCGGTGGTGCGAAACGTGGGCGAACTCTCGCTGGCGGAACTCGCCGAGAAGCGCCGGGCCGTCACCGAGAAGTCGCTCTCCGGGGAGTACACGATGGAGGACCTCTCGGGCGGGACGTTCACCGTCTCGAACCTCGGGGTGCTGGGCGTCGAGTCGTTCGACCCCGTCATCAACCCTCCGCAGGTCGCGATTCTCGGGGTGAACACCATCAAGGACGAGGTCGTTCCCGTCGGTGAGGACGAGGTGGGGGTCAGAAAGCGCATCTCGTTCGACCTCTCGTTCGATCACCGCATCGTCGACGGGGCCGACGCGGCCCGGTTCCTCGGTTCGCTGGTCGAACACGTCGAGAACCCCTGGCCGCTCGTGATCAAGGCGGGCGGTCGCTAACCGGCTCCCTACTCGGGGTAGGTCCGGTCGGGCTCCTGCATCGCTTCCAGGTTCGTCGCCGTCTCGAAGATGACACCGTTCAACTGCTCTTCGGTGTCGAAGTACCAGTACGGCACCTCGCCGAACACCCCGCTCTGCAGGACGGGCATCCCCGCCTCCTCGAACTCCGCGACGACGGCCTCGGTGTCCTCGAAGGCGAAGCAGGCGACGTGGTGGAGCCCCTCCCCGTGTTCGTCGAGGTGCTCGGTGTAGATGCTCGGCCCCTCCAGCGGTTCGATGAGTTCGATCATCGTCTCCCCGGCGAACGCCAGCGCGAGGATCATCGAATAGTCGTGGGGTTCGCCTCGATACGTGGTGTCGGTCAGCGTCGGCGGCTCGAACCGGTAGATGTCCCACGGGCCGAGGCCGAGGATGCCGCCGAAGCGGTCCATCCCGTCTTCGATGTCTTCGACCACGAATGCGATCTGGCTGATCTCCGGAACCTCGATGCCGAGGTCTGGAACTGTCGGGTCCATGTGCGTGCTTCGGCTTCGACGAAGATATACTTCTGCGTTAACATGATGATAGTTCGAGACAGAAAAAAGCGTCAGGCGGCTCGACGCGAACCGGGGCGCGTTGGGAGCCGAAGGGGGACTCGTCGGCATCACGGGACCCCTCGTGAGTCGTTCCCGGCTGTCGTCGTCCTGCCGGCGGCGATGACCGGGAGACAGTTACAGCCGGCAGTCTCAGTTGACCTGTTCGTAGAGGTCGACGATGTCGTCGTAGTCGAGCTTCCCGTTCTCGTTGAAGTCGTACGCGTCCTTGTTGAGTTTGACCGTGTCAGACTCGAAACTCTCGAACAGCGTCGTGACGTCGTCGTAGTCGACGCGGCCGTTCCCGTTGAGGTCCTCGTAGCGCCCGTCGCCGTCGAGGTCGGCCGGCGTCGAGCCGCCCGTGACCGACGGCGGACCCACGACGACCATCCCCGGGTACGTTCTGGTCTCGACCGTCGTCCCGGTGTCGTCGTCGAACCGGTCGACCGTCACCTCGATGTCGGTCGATCCGGCGCTCTCGCCCGTGACGTCGAACGAGGCGAGGGTGACGTCCGTCCCGCCCGGCACAGCCGTCACCCTGTTCTCGACGTCGACAGCGCGCATGGTAAGAGTCGAACCCTCGTCCTCGATGGTCGTCTCGGACAGCCCGAGCGAGTCCGGCACGGTCACGCTGGTGAACGTCGCGACGGCCGGATCGGTGATGGAGAGCGTGACTTCGGCGCCCGCGAGCCCATCAGGCAGCCATCGCGCGAACAGCTCAGCGGTGCCTGACGCGCCGTTGCGTACCGCGATGGCGTCGGTCTCGACCGTGGTCGGCGGCGTCTTGAGGCCAGGTTCGCCCGCCGTCACGGTGAACCGTGCGTTGATTCGGCGGGGCGAGCCGCGCTCGGTCACGTAGTCGAGTTCCACGAACTCGGTGAGCCACTCCGTTGGCGTCAGCGTACAGCGGACGTATCCACGCCGGTCGGAGTTGTAGAGAACGTTGTCGTTCTCGCGGATCACCTGCTTGCCAATGACCCCGGGCTCGTCACCGTTGAAGTCGTCGAAGTCCGCACCGTCGCCGCCCGAAGAGATGGAGGTACCGACGAACTCCGCACCGACCGGCTTCGACTCGTCGTTCGCACTCCGGATCTCGTTCGCCCAGTGGGAGTGGAAGTCACCGGTGACGACGACTGGGTTCTGTGCGTGCTGTTCGAAGGCGTCCTTTACTGTGTTCTGATCCGCGACGTAGCCGTCCCACTGGTCCATCCGGTAGCCGTCCTCCTCACCTCGGAGGAAGTCCATCTTCGCGAACGGTAACTGGTTGGCGACGACGTTCCACGTCGTAGACGACTCCTTCAGGTTGTTCACGAGCCACCGTTCTTGGTTGTCGCCGAGGATGGTGCGGTCTTCGGCGAACCGGGCCTGACACTCGTTTACGTTGAACGCGTCGTCGCAGGCCTGGTCGCTCCGGTACAGCCGCGTGTCGAGGGTATTGAAGTCGGCCAGGTCGCCGAACCGATGGTACCGATAGAGCTTCTGGTCGGGTCCCTCGGGTTTCTGTTCCATCCGAAACGGCATGTGTTCGTAGTACGCTTTGAACGCCGCCGCCCGCCGTTTCAGGAACTCCTCAGTCGTCTGCTTGTCGGGGTCCTGTGGCACGTCGCCGGCCCAGTTGTTGTCGACCTCGTGGTCGTCCCGCGTGACGAGCCAGGGCGCGCTCGCGTGTGCCGCCCGCAGGTCCGGGTCGGACTTGTAGAGGCTGTAGCGGAGCCGGTACTGGTCGAGGGTCACGGTCTCCTCTCGGTACTCCTGCGGCGTCGAAACACCGCGCGCGCCGCCGTCGGCGGGAACGCCGTACTCGTAGATGTAGTCGCCGAGGTGGACGATGAGGTCGAGTTCGTCCCGAGCCATGTACCGATACGCCGTGTAGTAGCCCTGCTCCCACCACTGACACGAGGCGAACGCGAACTGGAACTGTTCGACGCTGTCTCCGGGTGCCGGAGCGGTCTTCGTCCGTCCCACCGGGCTCTCCGCGCCGCCGGCGACGAATTGGTAGTAGTACTCCATGTCCGGCTCGAGGCCACTGGCGTCGACGTGCACCGAGTGGGCGTGTGCCGGCTCGGCGGTCGCGGTTCCGCTCGTCACGACGTCGCTCATCGACTCGTCGGTGGCAACCGTCCACTCGACGTCGACAGACTGGTCGGGCATCCCGCCGCTCGCTGTCAGCGGCTCCGGTGCGAGGCGAGTCCACAGGATGACCGAGTCGGGGAGTGGATCGCCTGACGCGACGCCCAGGGTGTACGGGTCGGCCTCGAACTCGCCGTCGTCCGTGATCGCTGCGGTCGCCGTCCCCGCTTCACGGGAGAGTCCGAGCGTGGCCACGATCGAGGCCACACCGGTCCGCTGCATGAACTGTCGTCGGTTCTGCTCTGTCGGGTCAGGTGTTTCCGGGTTTGTGGGTCGCACACGTGGGGGCTCGTTGCTACCCTGATTACACTTTATAATTTTGATATATACAGTGGATGACAGCCACATCTCACTGCGGACTGTCACGTACGGCTCCGACTGATACGTCGTCTGATATGGGGTTACTAACGGTTCTAAACGGCTTCGGGAGTTCGGGAGTCGGCGGGAGCTATCGGATAACTATAGTACAGTATCTACCTATCAATCCCGTTCAAAATTGAACTTCTGCTGTGGGTGAGCATTTCGTCGACCCCAGTCTCCGGGTGGGGATCCGTCCCCCCCCCAACGAGTCAGCCCCCTCGGAAGAACCCCTCGCGCGCGGCGTGGTCGTACACCGCGTCGACATCGACCACTCGGGGGCCGTCCGTGACCGGACGCACGTCGATGACGGCTTCCCTGAGTTCGAGTTCGCGCTCTCCGTCGACGGAGACGACACCCCGGGGGAGTTCGAACGTCATGTTCTGGTCGTCGTCCAGCCGTTCCCACTCGCGGACGCCGAGGCGTTCGACGACGCCGGGGACGGTGATGGCCTGCACCCGGTCGGCACACTCGTCGGCCGGGCCGAGTCGGTAGCCGACGCCTCCTGGGCTCTCAGGCGGATGGACGGTGAGCCCCCCGGCGATTCCCGAGAGGCCGATCTCGGTGGGGAACGCTCGCGAGACCACGCCGCCGATGATCTTCTCGGCGTCGAGAATGGCGCGGGTACCGATGAACTTGTGGTCGAGGACACCGAGGGTCGCCAGTCCTCTGATCCGGCGCTCACCGTTCGGCGTCTCGGCGACGGCTTCGACCATGCCGTGCCGGTAAGTCGTCTCCGCGCTCGGGACGTTCCCGGTCGCCACCAGGCCGGCGGCACCGCCGGCGACGGTGCCGTCGATGGCGTTCGGGAAGACGTTGTTCGTCCCCGTCGAGACGCTCACGAGCGGCACGTCCGCCGAGGTGTGAGCGACGTCCCTGTTGGTCCCGTCGCCTCCGAGGACGACGATTGCGTCCGCCTCGTCGGCGAATATCTCCGTTGCGCGTCTGGTGTCCTGCCCGTCGCCGCCGACGGTCATCTCCAGTAGGCTGACGTCGAGGTCGTCGGGTGCGCGTTCGACGAGTCGCTGACCGAGGCTCCCCCGGTCGGGCATCACGAGCACCTCGACGTCGTCGACGAGTGTCAGCCCCGAGAGGACGCACTCGGCGGTTCGGCGTTTCTCGTAGTCGTCGCTGACGCTCGCGCCGCCGGTGAGGCGGCGGATGTCCCGTCCCGCAGCGGGGTTGACGACCAGACCGACGGTCGCACCCACTCAGACCACGCGGTCGATGGCCGCGCGGACGTCCTCGGCGTGCGGGAGGATCTCCTCTTCGAGCACCGGGCTGAACGGAATGTGAGTGTCGGCGACGCCGACGCGTTGGATGGGCGCGTCGAGGCTGAAGAAGCCCTCCTCCTGGACCCGGGCGATCACCTCGGCGTGGGTCCCGTACGAGAGCGGGCTCTCGTCGGCGACGACGAGCCGGCCCGTCTTCTCGACGCTCTTCAGCAGCGTGTCGGTGTCCATCGGGTACAGCGACTGGAGGTCGATGACCTCGACGCTCGTCTCGCCGTCGAGCTCCTCTGCGAGTTCGAGCGACTCGCCGACCATCCGCTGTGTGGCGACGACGGTGACGTCGTCGCCTTCGCGCTCGACGCTCGCGGTACCGAGCGGGATGGTGTAGTCCTCACTGATGGGGACCTCGCCCTCCTGTTCGTAGATCTGTTTGTTCTCGAAGACGATGACCGGGTCGTCCGAGCGGATTGCGGCCTTCGTCAGGCCCTTGGCTGCGTGCGCCGTGCCGGGCGCGACGGCCATGATGCCCGGGAGGTGCGCGAACCAGGTGTGGATGGTGCCCGAGTGCTGGCTGGCCGCGCCCATCCCGCCGCCCTCGGTCGTTCGGATGGTGACGGGCATCTCGGTCTTCCCGCCGAACATGTAGCGGTTCTTCGCCATCTGGTTGAGGATCTGCTCGGAGCAGACGCCGATGAAGTCCGAGAACATGATCTCCACCACGGGCCGGGTGCCGGTCGCGGCCGCGCCGACGGACGCTCCCGTGAACCCGGCCTCACTGATGGGGGTGTCTCGGACTCGCTTCTCGCCGAACTGCTCGACGAGGTCGCCCGTCACCCCGAGGACGCCGCCGAAGCGGCCGACGTCCTCGCCCATGATGAACACGTCCTCGTCGCGTTCCATCTCCTCGCGAAGCGCCTGCCGGATGGCCTCGCGGACGGTCATCGTCTCCGTGTCGGAGAACCCACCTCCGGTCTGAGTGTCTGTGCTCATTATCGCTCACCTCCGTCGGCGCGCATCCGCGCCGCGAAGTCGTTTATTTCGGGGACGGTCGCGTTGAACATGTCCTCGTACGCCTCCGACGGGTCGGGGTAGTCCGCCTCTTTCGCGCGTTCGGCGGCGTCGTCGATCTCCGCTTCGATCTCGTCGCGCATCTCCTCGAACTCCTCCTGGGTGACGGCGCCCGCCTCGACCAGTCGGTCCTTGAACGTCTCGATGGCGTCGCGGTCCTTCCAGAGTTCGATGTCCTCCTCCGTGCGGTAGGGTTGGTGGTCGCCCTCGAAGTGACCCTCGTACCGATACGTGTCGGCCTCGATGAACGTCGGTCCCTCACCCGAAGACGCGCGCTCGCGCGCCTCCTTGACGGCCTCGTAGACGGCGGTGACGTCCATCCCGTCGACGGTGAATCCGGGGATGTCGTACGCCTCGGCCGTCGCCGAGAGGTGCTCGACGTTGTGCTGTTGTTCCATCGGCGTCGCCTCGCCGAAGTGGTTGTTCTCGACGACGAAGATCGCGGGTAGGTCCCACGTCGCGGCGAGGTTGATGCCCTCGTGGACCTGTCCCTGTGCGACGGCGCCGTCACCGAAGAACGCCAGGGCGACCTTGTCCTCGCCCTGGTAGTCGGCGGTCAGCGCCGCGCCTGTCGCCAGCGGCGGTCCGGCGCCGACGATGCCGTTCGCCCCCAGCATCCCCGCGTCCACGTCGGCGATGTGCATCGAGCCACCCTTGCCGTTGCAGTAGCCGTCGCGCTTCCCGTAGAGTTCCGCCATCATCCCATACGGGTCGAGCCCCTTCGCGATACAGTGGCCGTGCCCCCGGTGAGTGCTGGTGATGTAGTCCTGTTCTTCCAGTGCCGAGATGGCCCCGACCCCGACGGCCTCTTCGCCGATGTAGAGGTGGACGAAGCCGGGCAACTCCCCGTCGGCAAATAGCTCGCCAGCCTTCGTATCGAACGCCCTGATAGTCAACATTCGACGGAGGATTTCACGCTGTCCGTCCTCCGTCTCGATGTCTATTGATACCATGCACCAGAATACAGTGCTGGAACCCTCATAATTGTTAGTACACCTAATAGGTCTCTGATGGGAACGGTCGTATATTAACTGCCGGACGGGGTGATATCATCGACTGATATTTGTCGCTGATATCCCCTCCGTAGCTCCTGACCGCCCACCCCCTCGACACACGACCGAGCAACGCTTTTCGGCGACGAGTCCGTTCTCTCACCCATGCAGGCACGCCCTGCGGTGATTCGATGAACATGCTCGTCGACGGCGAGTGGCGCGTCGACGCCTACGAGTCGACGAACGACGACGGCGAGTTCGACCGCCAGGAGACCTCCTTCCGCGAGTGGGTCGGCGGCGACGGCGTCCGCGAGGGCGAAGCCCCTGACCCCGACGCCGAGTTCCCCGTCGAGGCCGGTCGGTACCACCTGTACATCTGCCGGGCCTGTCCGTGGGCACACCGCGCGGCGATGACGCGGGCGCTGAAGGGGCTGGAAGACGTCGTCTCGCTCTCGCTCGTCGCGCCCGTGAGAATCGACGACGGCTGGGAGTTCTCCGAGGAGTACCCCGACCCGCTGTACGACGAGCCGTATCTGCGCGACATCTACACCCGCGCCGACTCCGGCTTCACGGGGCGGGTGACGGTCCCCGTGCTGTGGGACAAAGAGAAGGAGACCATCGTGAACAACGAGTCCCGCGAGATCATTCGGATGCTGAACGTCGCGTTCGACTCGCTGGCGGAGCGCGATGTCGACCTCTGGCCCGAGGACAGGAGAGAAGAGGTGGAAGACCTCCTCGACGACATCTACGAGCCGATCAACAACGGCGTCTACCGCGCGGGCTTCGCGGGGAGCCAGGAGGCGTACGACGAGGCCGTGAGCGACCTGTTCGACGCCCTCGACCGCTACGAGGCGCGACTCGAAGAGAACCGGTACCTCGCCGGCGACGTCCTCACCGAGGCCGACATCGCCATGTTCGCCACCCTTGTTCGGTTCGACCACGTCTACCACACCCACTTCAAGTGTAACCGGCGGGCGATCCACGAGTACCCCAACCTCTGGAACTACACGAAGGAGCTGTATCAGCTACCGGGAGTTGAGCAGACGGTGAACCTCCAGCACATCGTCGACCACTACTACCGGAGCCACGGTGACATCAACCCCTCGCGGCTGGTGCCGACCGGTCCCGACATCGACTTCGCCGAGCCACACGACCGCGACCGGCTGACGGGCGGCCCGCCGGACGCCCTCCTCGACACCGCGGCGACGGCTGACGACTGAATCTCCTCGGGCTGTCGAACGGACGTCACGCCGAACGCCTCGGTGCCGGTCGTGGTCGACACGGAGGCGTTCGTGTGGTCGTACGGACCGGAGCAGTCTGTTCCTCCTGACCAATCGGACCGCGGGCCCGGCGTGTCTCGATACCCGGGTCGAACGGAACGACCGGGTTCAGAAGTTCCTGCGGACGCGCTGTCGACTTCCAGCAGACCAGTACGCCTCGATTACTCCTCTTGGACCCCGAGGCCGCGTACGACGTGACCGTGTCGACCGACGTGACCGACGAATCGGCGTCCGTCGAGACCGACCCGCCCCGCCGCGGCGGGGGTGCCCCTGCCGACCGATGCGTCCCCTGACCGGCGACAGCCATCCCGGACGCTTAACTCCCCCATCCACCTCCCCTCGGTATGCCCACCCCGACCGCGCGAGTCCGCGAGTGCTCTCACTCCTCTATTCGGGTGATGTTCGACCTCGCTCAGGCCTCCGAGCAGGACCTCGTCCGCCTCGAAGTCGGCGAACCCGACTTCGATACGCCCGAACACGTCGTCGACGCCGCGATGCGCGCCGCACGCGAAGGGGAGACCCACTACACCTCGAACGCGGGCCTCCCCGCGCTCCGGCGAGCCATCGCGTCGACGCTCGACCGCGAGTTCTCCGTCGAGACGGCCCCCGAGGACGTCCTCGTCACCACCGGCGGGATGGAGGCGCTCCACCTCGCCGTCCTCTCGACCGTGGGACCCGGTGAGGAACTCGTCGTCCCCTCGCCGGGGTGGCCGAACTACTGGATGCAGGCCCGCCTCGCCGACGGCGTTCCGAGGGAGGTGCCGATGCCGGCCGAGACCGGGTTCGACCTCGACGCGACCAGGGTGCTCGAAGCGATGGGGCCGGAGACGGCCGCCGTGATGCTCTGTCGACCGTCGAACCCGACCGGCCGGGTCGCCTCTCCCGACGCCGTCCGGGCCGTCGTCGAGGCCGCCGCCGACCACGACGCCTACGTCGTCGCCGACGAGGTGTACCTCGCGCTCACCTACGACGGCGACTCGCGGGGCGTCGCCGCCCTGGTCGACGACGCGAGCCACGTTCTCACGGTCGGGTCCTGCTCGAAGAGCCACGCGATGACCGGGTGGCGGGTCGGCTGGCTGGCGGGGACGAGTGCGGTCGTCGACGAGGCGACCAAGGTGAGGGAGTCGACGACCGCCTGCACCTCCAGCGTCGCCCAGCACGCCGCCCTCGCCGCGCTCACCGGCCCGCAGGAGCCCTTCCGAGAGATGTACGACGCGTTCGCGGAGCGCCGCGACGCCGTGATCACCCGGATCGAGGGGATCGACGGCCTCGACTGCCCCCACCCCGAGGGAGCGTTCTACGCCTTCCTCGACGTCGACCTCCCGGGGACGAGCCTCGAGATCGCGAAGCATCTCCTCACCGAACACGGCGTCGTCCTCGCGCCCGGCGGAGGGTTCGGCGACGCCGGCGAGGGTCAGCTCCGACTCAGCTTCGCGAACAGCCTCGACCGCCTCCACGAGGGGTTCGACCGCGTCGAGCGCGCGCTCGAAGACGCCTGACTTCTCGTCTCATCGCATCAGTTCCCCGCCGTTGACGTTCAGCGTCTCCCCCGTCACGAAGGTCGCGTCGCGCAGGTACGCGACTGCGTCGGCGATCTCTTCGGGACGTCCGAACCGCCCGAGCGGGATCTTCGCGCGCTCCTCGCGCTGTTCGGCGGCGCTGCGGTCCGCGGTCATGTCCGTCTCGACGTGACCGGGCGCGACGGCGTTCACGCGGACGGCCGGCGCGAAGTCCCCCGCGTGACTCTTCGTCAGAGACACCAGCGCTCCCTTCGACGAGGCGTAGTGGCACTCGACGGGCGCGCCGGTGTACGCCAGGATAGAGGAGACGTTCGTGACGGAGGGGTCGTTGTCCGAGTCCTCGAGAGGTGACAGCGCCGCCTTCGTCACGTTGAACGCGCCGTTGACGTTCACGTCCATCACGTGGTCGAAGTCCGCCGGCGACAGGTCTTCGGTGTAGACGTGCTGGTCGATGCCGGCGTTGTTGACGACGTGGTCGAGGCCGCCGACCGCCTCCTCGGCGGCCGAGACGAGCCGTGTCGCCGCGTCGGGGTCGCTCACGTCGGCGCCGACGACAGTCGCCTCCCGACCCTCTTCCCTGACGGTCTCGGCCACGTCGGCCGCGGCGTCTGCGTTCGTGTGGTAGTTCACGGCGACGTCGTAGCCGTCGCGGGCGAAGCGGAGGGCGATAGCGCGGCCGATCCCCCGGGAGGAGCCGGTGACGAGTGCGGCTGGCATCGTCCTCGTCGACGGGACCGTCCTACTTGGTCGTTCGTGCCCCCCACGCCGATGTGCGGCCGTCCGGCGTCGACGTGCGGTCCCCGCCGATGACACGCCTTTGGGGCCGACGCGTTCATGCCCGTCGACCCCTTTCGACTCGTATGGCCGGGCCGTCGCTCGCCGCGCTCGAACCCCGCCCACGCCTCGTCGACTGGTCCATCCTCGCGTGCGTCCTCGTCGAGACGCTGACGGGAGTGGTCTCGCTCGGTGCCGGCGCGGCAGCGCAGTGGCCGCTCTTCTGGGCTCACCGCGTCGTCGGCCTCACGCTTCTCTTCCTGCTATTCTTCAAACTTCGAAGAATTCGACCGAGGCTCCGACGCGACCGGTGGGACCGCGCCACCCCGCTCTCGATTCTCACCGCCGTCGTCGCGCTCGCGGCGCTCTCGACGGGGGCGGCGTGGGTGCTCGGTGCTGACGTCGACCTCGCGTTCTGGACGCTCCTCAACGTCCACATCGGCCTCGGACTCCTCTTGGTGCCGCTCGTCCTCTTGCACCTTCGCGCCCGCTACCGCCCGGTCCGCCGCGTCGACTTCGAGGGGCGGCGCACCGCGCTGCAGTACGGCGCGCTCCTCGTCGGTGGGGCGCTCGTGGTCCGCGGCCAGGAACTGACGAACCGGATCGTCGAGAGTGAGAAAACACGGCGGTTCACGGGCTCGAAACCGGTCGAAGGAGAGGGGTTCCCGGTGACCTCGTGGGTCGCTGACGACCCCGACCCCGTCGACATCGAAACGTGGCGGCTCCGGGTCGACGGCCTCGTAGAGGCGCCGCTGGACCTCCCGGACGAGACGCTCGACACGACGGACGAACGGCGAGCGCTCCTCGACTGCACGAGCGGGTGGTACACCGTCGAGGACTGGCGCGGCGTCGCCCTCGGTACGCTGCTCGACGAGGCCGGCGCCAGCGCGAGCGCTCGGTGGGTGACCGTCCACTCGGTGACGGGCTACCGCTGGAGTTTCCCCCTCGACGAGGCACGCGGGTTCCTCCTCGCGACGCACGTGGACGGGGAACGACTCTCACACGGTCACGGCTTCCCGCTCAGGCTCGTCGCACCGGATCGACGGGGGTTCCAGTGGGTCAAATGGGTCACACGGGTCGAGGTGCGGAGACGACGCGACGCCTCGCAGTACCTCGCGACGCTCGTCAGCGGCGTCGCCTGACGCCTCCCGAACCCCCGACCTCCTCTGCCTCGCTCGGCTCTCGTTACGTCCGCTCGCCGTTCGTCCGCGGATCGGACTCGGAGTTCGATTCGAGCCTCCCTCCACGTATCGCGGACTCGGCCTCCGCGAGCGCCCCCGCGGTGTCGAACGCCTCGACGACGGCTTCCAGTTCCTCCCGCGGCCGTCCCGCGAGGTCTCGCGCGTGCGCCGTGACGTTCGGCAGGGCGCGGACGATGTTGTCGACGACGGGGACGGTGGCCGTCCGCGCCGACCGCGAGAGGGGGTTGAGGTCGACGACGATCTCGGTCTTGCCGACCGCGGCGAGTGCCTCGGCGCGGTCACCGTCTTCGAGCGGGACGAGGACGACGTCGGCGTCGCCGATGCCGTCGGCGTCGACGACCGCGCGCTTGTGGTCCAGTCCAGGAATTCGGGCGTCGCCGCGCAGGCCCTTCACGTCTCTCGCACCGTGTTCTCGCAGATGGTCGACGATGGCTCGCATTCGCTCGTCGGTGCGGTTGAACAGGTTCACCTCGATGTCGGCGTCGACGACCGCCGCGAGTTCGACCACGTCCTCGGGGACGAGCGCGGCGACGTTCCCGTTCACCGAGATGACCGGATGGCGTGCGAGGAGGAGGTGTGCGGCGGCCGCCCGCGCGGCGTCGTCGGCGGTCGGGAGCGTCCGCTCGCCGAGCAGATAGTCGAACGCCTCGCCACGTCCCTCGGCGATGAGGCCCTGCTTCGAGGTGATGCCCTTCTCGACGCCCTCCTCGATACGGTGTCGCGTCCGCAACGACAGATACCGGGGGTGTGACTCCGGTAACTCCGATGACTCCGCGTCGCTCATGGTGGTGTGAGGTCGCCGCGAGGGTAAAAATCGGCCGTCTTCCTTCCGCCGCCCGCTGACGCCGCACCGTCGGCGCTCTCAGCGTTCGAGATGCGCCCCCGAGGGGTACGTCTCACACACCTGCGGGTCGTATCCCGCGTCCGAGAGTCCGGTGTCGAGGGCGAACACCGACCGGCCGAGCATCGCCATCGCCGCCTCCCCGCCCGCGTCGCTGACGGCGTCGATCGCCGTCTCGACCTCGGGGACGAGCAGTCCCGCCTCGCGGGCGAACCGCCGAGAGAGCCGGAGCAGATGTCGAAGGGTCGGTCGCTCGCGGAGTTCACCGAGCGCGCGCTCGCCCGCTCGGCTGAGCCGCGTCGTGTCGCCCTCGATGACCTCGGCGGTCGACAGCTCTCCGAAGGTGACGTACTCGACGCGCGAACTGGCCGGGACCCCGTCCAGGACGCCGTGGCCCGGCGCGCCCGGCTCGACCCGGATGGGGACGCCACCGCGCGCCTGGGCGACGACGTCGCCGAGACCCGTGCCGGCGACCACCTCGGCGACGTGCGCCAGTTCGACGAGGTCGTTCTCCGACCGTTCGCCGTCGAACACCGTGTTGCTCGCGTAGGCGGTCCCGAGCGCGGCCGCGCCCGAGACGCCGAAGCCGGACCCGACGGGGAGCTCGCTCTCGATGGTGACGCGCGCAGTCGCGCCGAACGCGTCGAGGACGTGTTCGACCGGCTCCATCTCGACGCGCTCTCCGCCGAGAGCGACACGCGTCGTCTCCGACGGGACGACCCGCACGCGGACGCCGTCCGAGAGCGTCAGGCCCCCGCCACGCGACCCGGTCGTCGCCGGCGTGTCCGTCCGGTGGGCGCTGAAGAACCCGGTGACGTGACCCGGAACGAACGCGGCCGCCGTCGACTGGTCGGTCATCTACTGTGTCTTACCCCGCGAGCGCCGTATAACGCTTCAGATTTCCGCGTCCCCATGCGCCGCGTCCGCATCCCCCGCTGTCCGTCTCGGCTGGCTCTCGGAACTGATGCCTGGGCCGATAGGTTAAGATACCCGTCCCGCTTTCGGTCAGTCGCCGCCGCACCACGAGGATGGGACGGCAGCCTGGTATCAACCACCCACACCCCTACCCGCGTTTTCGGTACCCTCGCGTCGACTCCCGTGTCCAAGCGAGGCGTCCGAGCCGGCAGTCTCTCCGCGAGATGCTGTGTCCGACGACCACCTGTCCACGGGCGGTACTGTCGTGCACGCCCACCCGTCGCGCTTTCGGACCGTCACTCGCGCCGGTAAAATAATTTATAAACTGACATTTTGTACGTAAAACCGTATGGTGCACACGTTCACCGAAGACGACGAGGGGAAGAAGGTCATCAACGCCGACGGCGAGACGGTCGGGATGATCTCGGACGTCACTCACGGTACCGCGTACGTCGACCCCGACCCCGGGATCACCGAGAAGCTCATGGCGAAACTCGGCTGGGGCGACCGCGACGACGAGGACTATCCGCTTCAGGAGAATTCGGTCGACCGCGTCGACGACGACGGCATCCACCTGAAGCGGACGGGCAACCTCTGAGGTCGCGTCCCGCTCGTTCTTTTTTGCCGACCGCGACGACCGTCAGTCACTCGCCGGATATCGCACCCGGCTGTCCGTGCCGCGTTACCGCTCGTCCTCGGCCAGCCGCACGTTCCCGTCGGGATGCTGATCGACGTCCTCGGCGAGGATGCCATCCACTCGGAGTCGTTCGACCTCGCCCCTCACCGACTCCCGGTCGAGACCGCCGACGACGGCCGCGACGTCGAGGAGGAAGCTCTCCGGGATGCCGTCGCCCGCGTTCTGCTCACCGTCGTCCGCCTTCTGCTCGCCGGCCCCCCCGCGCTGGAGTCCCGCGTCGCTGTCGGCGATGGCCGTCGTCAGCACCTCGACGTACCGTCGGACGTCACGCTCGCCGGCGAGTTCGTCGTACCACGACTGGGGGTAGAGGCTCACCCT
>JBEPYA010000042.1:0-20027 GCA_041641615.1 Salinigranum sp.
GGGAAGTCTCACACGGGAGATCATCGATGTGACCGTGGAGATCTCGTTCAAGCGGCGGGCATACGCTGGGAAGCAGTCAACCGATTCGATGGAGTTTCGCGTCGTCGGTGTCCGCAACGAGGACACCGACGACTACCATCTGTACGTCACAAATCTCCCCGACGCGTTCACTCCGAGGCAGGTCGCGGCCCTGTACGGATTGCGGTGGGAAGTGGAGTTGCTGTTCCGGGAACTGAAGTCGCTGTATGGGCTGGAGAAGTTCCAGACGAGCGATCCAGCAATCGTCCACTTGTTGGTGGTGGCGGCTCTGCTGACGCTGACGGTCAGCAGAGCCTTGCTCGGCGTGTTTCAGGAGTTATTCCCGGAGACGGTGTTCCCCCGCGAACGCTGGGCGAAGACCTTCCGGTCTCTCGCCCAGCTCATCCTTGAAGATCTGGCCCAGTCGTTCGGACATCCACCGCCGAATCTGTCGGAGTTGATGTTTCGTGACGCTCGCCAACCAGAGAAATCACGCCTCTTACTCAGCGAACGAGTGGCTGAGGCCTTCATGAGGCGATCTAATGCTTAACCGAACACCGATGCATCCGGGTCCCCCCACGGTGGGGCCGAATCACTCATGATCGACGAGTTCCTCCGCAATCCCGACGAATTCGTCCATGGACCCGTTCCGTTCAACGGAGATGAAGAGCGCGTTGTCCCCACGAAACACGCGGATGAACAGGAGGCCTGAAGCCTGCGTGAGGAGCACCTCAACCCGGCCTGCACGAGGCACGATGTCAGAGTACGCGTCTCGCTCGAGCAGATCCAATCGGAGGAAATCGGCGACGAGGTTTCGCTGGCGATTGTACGCGTCTACGCCGCCGAGGCTTTCGACGATGGAATCATCGACGTAGAGGTCGTTGTATACGCTCTCGTTGTACTCTGCGACGAGTTGCAGTGCAGGCAGCTTCGAGTCGCCGAACCGGACAAGTACGTCTTCAGTCGTGAATTCGAACAGTTCAGATCGAGTATTCGGTTGCACGTGTCGATTGGCCTTTGATTAGTTCAGTCCGCCAGCAGCTGTCGAATCGTTTCTCCTGACTGGCCCATACGAGCGCCTGGACGTCTCGGAACAGTGGGGTCCGATTTCTGTGCTACTGACGTACGACGGTGACGAGGCTGTAGTCTCCTCACTTGCTTGGATGAAAGGCGTCGTCCGAAACCCTCCTGCGTTTCGAACTACACGACGGTGGGCGGAACCGAACTGGCAGAGAAGCCCGGCAGGAGGTTTGGTCGAATAAACATCATCATCAGTCATGTGTATTCGAGGAGTGGGAGAGGTCGTGTAACAGTTGTTATTGATAATGTAACCCGCTGATGTAGCCCAAAGTCGAATAGACTCATCCCTCGTCCGTTTGCGGGGACACACGGACTCATCGCGTGGGAGCGGTCCGCCGTCTCTCGCGAGAGATTCGCCAACGCTATCGGCGCGAGCCGTGAGAGAACCCGATGACAGCCGAAACAGCTGCGCTGATTGGTTTCGCCGGGTCCGGCGGAAGGGCACGTATCGCACCGCACTGGTAGCTGAAGCCCGCTGTCTCGGTCGGAGACAATCCTGGCACGTCTCACGACTCGCATAGTTGTGCATGGGAAACTCCCCAGCCCTGGGCACCCCGTCAGTGACGGTGTTCCCACGACTTCAGTCGTGGAAGGACCTCAGTGACGGTCGTTCTCGGTCATCCGACGAACGAGTCCGTCAAGAAACAGTTCGAACTCCGACTCGGACAACACCCCGCTTATGTCACCCAGTGAGCGCGAGAGTTCTCCCAACCGGTCGTTCAGTCGCCGATACTGAGCGTTGCTCGCCAACTCTGTCGAATCGTGCTCCATCTCGAGTGCTGCCTGTTTCATGGACAGTTCGACGAACTCCTGGACGTGTTCTTCGTGAGTCGCGATTGCGGCGAGCTGTGCCACAGTCTGCAACAACTCATCTCGATCGATCGGCTTCACCAAGTAGTCCTCGATTCCGAAGTCGACGATATCCAACTGCGGGGTCACCGCTGTCACCATCGCCACTCGACAGTCGTACTCGCCACGTGAGACCTCGTGGAGTACCTCGTCGCCGGAGAGACCAGGCATTTTTCGGTCGAGAAGAACGACGTCGATCGTCTCGTCGAGCACCTCGAGGGCTTCTTCGCCCGAACAGGCCGTCTTCACCGTGTAATGATCGGACAGGTACCGTTCGTACAGCGCCGCGAGGTCGGGCTCGTCCTCGACGATGAGAACCGTCGGGTCGTCCGTCGTCATCAGTTCACACCTATCTGCGCTGTTGCGCCGTCGCCGCGTACCGAACGGCTCTCAGTGATTCTGACCGGGCAGTTACCTCTCATTTGCTCCACTTCCCTTTCTGTCCCAAGTTCTTCACCGTCTCTCTGGTCAAATTCGTCAAGTTCGCCATCACGTCTTCCTGTGTCAGTACCCCTACAATATCGAGACCGTCTTTGACGGGAATCGCGTCGAGACCGTGTGAAATCATGAGTCCGACGGCATAGTATACGGTCTTGTTAGGGGTCACGGCGACATCGAAGCCGCTCGCGAAGTGTTTCAGTGGAATCCCTGTGAGCGGCCGACCGCTTCGACGGCACGCGTCGAGCGCGTCGTGCTCCGTGAGGAGGCCGCTCGGGATCCCATCGACCTCGACGACACAGTAGGACGTATCTCGCTGATGCATGGCGGTGACGGCATCCTGTAATGAACCCGTCGCGGCCACTTTGACCGTCTCCTCTGTCGTAACCTCTCTGACGAGCACGGTCCTGTCACACCTCCCCGTCGCTGCTTTTCGCGATGTCCTTGATCGGTTTCTCCAGCCGCGGTAACGTGACCCGGACGAGCGTCCCCCGCGGCGAACGCTCCTCGAATTCGACCGATCCACCGGACTCACTGACGATCCACGAGACGAGCCACAGCCCGAGACCGTGCGCGTGTTTGAGTGGTGTTTCGTCGCCGGCTTCGATAACTTCGAGAGCCGGTGGCGGAATCCCTGGGCCGTCGTCTTCGATTTCGATCGACACGACGTCGGGTGACGAATCGATGTGGTCCGCGACGCGGACGCTGATGACGGGCTCTGACCTGTCGCTGTGCGTGAGTGCGTTCTCTAAGAGATTGTCGAATGCCGAGTCGATGAGTCCGATGGCTCTGGCTGGAACACTCTCAGGACCCTCGAAGCGGATCTCTGCGTCTGGGTAGTCGGCGGCGTACTGATCAACGAGCGCTCGAAGTCGCGAGGAGACATCGACCCGCTCTCCCGACGTCTCTTCGTGAGAGAGGGTTTCGATCCCTCGTGCGTGATCGCTCAATCGAACGAGGTCGTTCGCCCGGTTCAGTATCGCATCGGTAGCCTCCTCGCTGTCGGTCGTACCCTCCTTGAGCAGTTCTGCGTACCCGAGAATGACGTTCGCATCGTTACGGATGTCGTGTCTGAGTACACGGTTGAGCACGTGGAGCTTGTTCCGCTGTCGTTCGAGCTGTTGTCTGGAGTCGTGTAATGCAGTGACGTCGCGGAGGACGGAGAGGTGACGGCCGGGCAGGATGCGGGGAGTCGCGGCGAACTCCACGAGGAGGTCTGTTCCGTCAGACCGCTGCAGCGGGAACAGCCCCCGATCTCGATCTGACCGGAGAAAGGCTTCCCACGCCCGTTCGACATCGTATCCCGGTGTGGCGAAGTCGACCGGTGTACACCCGATCAGTTCGTCCCGCGACACGCCCAGCAGTTCACACGCGGCGGGGTTGACGTCCGTGTATTCACCCTCGTCGTTCGCGATCAACATCGCGTCGAACGCACGCTCGAAGACGGCTCTGAACAACCGCTCGCTTTCGGTGAGTTCCGCCTCGCGCTCTCGAGCATCCGTGCCGTCGATGGTGACAGCGACGAACCGTTCGATTCCACCGCTCTCGTTTTTTATCGGCGCAATCATCAGGTTGACAATGTATTGGGAGCCGTTCTTGTGCTGGTTTACGACTTCACCCGACCAGACCTGTCCGTCGAGGATAGTCCCCCAGAGGTCAGTGTAGAACTCGTCGGCGTGCTCGCCGGATTTGAGAATCGATGGAGTGTTTCCGACTGCCTCGGCACTCGTGTACCCCGTCTCGAGTTCGAAGGCTGGATTCACGTACTCGATGGTCCCATCGACGGTGGTGAGATAGATGCTGTTTCCAGCGTGATCGACTGCCGTCTTGAACGAACGGAGTTCGCGTTCACGCTCTTTCCGATTGGTGACGTCGGTGAGGGTAAACACACAGCTTTCGACGGTCCCGTCGTCGTCGGCTATCGGTGCACCGTTCACCGAGAGGATCCGGCGCGTGCCGTCCGGCCACTCGATGGCTTTCTCTTCATCGAACACCGGTTCGCCGGTGTCCTGGACGGTCCGGAAGGGCAACGCCTCGTCCGAGACCGGCGCTCCATCGGGCTCGGTGAGTCGCCACGTCGGGTCGTCGTACGTGAGCGTCGAAATCTCGTCCTCGCTTCTCCCGAGTATCTCGATCGCGCGATCGTTTGCAAAGACGAACTGTCCGTCAGCGTCGATCTGGACGATGCAGCCCGGTACCGTTTTCAAAATCTGTTCGTATCGATGCCGTTCTCGGTCGAGTCTCTCCTGACGTTCACGCTGAGCAGTGATGTCCGTGGCGACCCCAACGATTCGAGACACTTCTCCTGACCCGTCGGGAACCGGGACGGCTTGGTCACGAATCCACCGAACTGTCCCATCGGGTCGCTCGATTCTGTACTCCTCGTCGTACTCTCCCTGTGGTTGTCGACTGACGGCCGCGAGCACACGGTCACGGTCGTCCGGGTGAATCGCCTCCATGAACGAGTTCGGACGTTCGTACGCGGTTTCGATTGGGCGGCCCCACACGGTTTCGTACGTCGGGTTGACATACACCGTCTCACCGGTCTCCGTGTCTCGCATCCAGACCACTTCCGAGATGTTTTCTGCTAACTCTTTGAATTGGGCCTCACTCTCCTGTAGTTCGTCGCGGAGTTTCAGCGAGTGCAACGCGTGTGCGATGTCAGCCCCGACTTCGGCGAGGAGCTTCTGTTCGGATTCGTCGAACGCGTTTGTTTGCCCCGCATAGATCTTCAACACACCGTACAGCTCGTCCTGATAGACGAGCGGGACCGCGGCGACGGATCGGAACCCCCGTGCGAGCGCTCGCTCGCGCCAGGGCTCGAACGAGGGATCCTCCCGTATGTTCTGGGCGACCTGCACGGTCCGGGTTTTCACCGACCGTCCCGCTGGTCCCTGTCCTTCTCGACTGTCGTCGATTTTGAGTGTGATTTCGTCGAGGTACCCCGCGTCCCGCTCACCGGCCGCTCTGGGGACGAGCGTCTGGGCATCGGAATCGACCGCGCCGATCCACGCGAACAGATACGGTTCCGAGTGACTGATCAGCTCACAGACCTCCTGCTCGAGCGTGTCCGTGGAAGACGCGCGAACGAGCACCTGATTTATCAGTCGAACAACGGTGCTGATGCGTTCATGTTCACGCATTCGTACCTCTGCACGGCGTCTCGCGACACCGTTCCGGATTCGATTTGCCAGGAGTTCGTACTGTTGGTGCCCGGTCCCCTTCTGTAGATAATCGGTGACCCCTGCCGAGATGGCCTCGCTGGCCACCTCTTCGCTACCACGGCCGGTGAAGAGAATAAACGGACGCTCGGGGTCCCGCTCACGAACCACTTCTAAGAATTCGAGACCGTTCATGCCGGGCATGTTGTAGTCGCTAACCACACAGTCGACGGCGTCGTCTGTGAGTCTGGTCAAGCCCGCATCAGCGGACGTTTCAGTGATGATTTCGAGTCTCTCGTCGACACGTCTGAGAAACGTTTTCGTCAGTTCCAATACGTCGGGCTTGTCATCGACGAGGAGCACACGAACGGGATCACGACCCGCCTGAACAGGAGACGTGTCGTCTAGATATTCGGACTCATCAATCATGTGTACGGCAATAGCTCCGTCCCTACAGGTCGACGGTCGTGAGCCACGTGAGATGTACTTCGTGACCGAACCTCCGTAAGAACGGTAGTCGCCCTCTGCTGGGAAGTCGCGATGAATCGGTGGACAGCTTCAGTATCGATGGCACACCTGTGACCCAGGTGGAGTGGGGACCAACCCGTGAGGCGCGAATCCGAGTCGACCACCGGTTCGCTCGTGGGTGACGAACAGGGAATCGACCGACTTGCATAGTGAATCATGGGGGGAAAGGTAATGGACTCGAATCGAGTGGCACCGAGCGAACCACAGGGGTGAAGGTTCACACGACGGATGCGTCCAGCACTACCCAACTCACTCGACTTCGTCCAAAATCAGTAACAGAGCCCATACATTATTCCCCTCGATTGATTATGTAACTCGTTTAATATTGACGCGCGACGGGAGTGTGTGACGTGATTAACAGTCGACACTCTCACGTCTCTTGTCACAGGGGCCACAGACAATCTAACTTGCCCAGGAGGATGTCACTTTTCGGGCCGAAGTACCACGTTCTCGATGAGGTGACGAGTGCCTCGCTTGAGGCGGTTCGAGACCGCCTGTCTGGAGATACCGAAATGTTCCGAGATAGCGGAGAGGTTCGTCGACCGAGGGCTATCGTAGTAGCCTTGCTCGTATGCGAACAGTAGCGCCTCCCGCTGAGGACTACTCAGTCCGGTCGTGTCTGCGTGGGCATCGGGTGTCAGCCGATGGAGGGTTACAAGTCTGGCGGGGACCCCCCGTTCGGTGCACATGTCGTGGAACCGTGAAATCGAGCCACGGTCGTCACCCCGGACTTCGACCTGCCAACCGTCTGTCGTTCCGACCGCAGATAGCAGTGTCACCTCCGAATGTTCGATAGCTCGTGCCAAACCGTTGTGATCCTCAGCCCACTCGACCCGCACCAGTACTCGGTCATCGAGTTCGTCGACGACGTTCAGTCGCGATATTTCACCGTCGGAATCGAATACGTCGTCGAAGTCCGCCCTACTCACACCCGAGACCCAAATGTATGGGATGGCCCTGTTTTGAAGTGGGACCACTCGCTCCAGTTCGACCGTCACATTGGGGTTTTCCTCGAAGAGTCTGTAAAGCGGCACCGCCTCCGGTTCGAGCACGAACTGAGCGATCGCTACCATGGGTACGCAGTCGTGAGTAAAATATATAATAGCGGTCACTACCCGAAACTGTCGTGGAGAATCGAACACAGTCGGGGCTGTCGAACCCGGAATTAAGACCCGAAACGGATTTCGCGGAGCCGTTTATTCGTGTCCCCGCACCCCGGTGCCTCGGCGGCTAGTCGTCAATGTCGACCAGCCGCCGGAACACCCGGGTCGGGAACTGCGGTTCGAGTCGGCTCGGCGGTCGACCCAGTCCCCGGTCCTCGTCGGTCTCGATGCGCTTGACGATGCCCGCCTCCGCGAGTTCGTAGAGCACTCGCTTGATCGTCGTCGCCGAGAGGTCGATGTGGGGGTCAGCGGTGAGTGCGTTGGTCGCGGCCGTCACCGACGAGACGTCGCTCGCGTCGAGTTCGAGGAGCCGACGGAGGATGCGCCGCCGGTTCTCCGGGAGCGCGAGGACGCGCCCCAGCGACACCGAGGGCCACGGGACCGCGTCCATCCCGACCTCGATGTCGTCGGTCGTGATCCGGTCGCCGTCGCGTTCGAGCGCGTGGTCGGCGGCGCCGAAGACGGCCGCGAGCGCGTCGTGGGCGTCGCCGTCAGCCCACGATGCCACCTCGCGGATGTCGGTGTGCGCGACGGCGTTGCGCGCGAGACCGAGCGACGCCCGCTGGGTGAGGATGTCGACCAGCGCGTGGCGCTCGTACCGCGGAACCTCGATGGTTTCGTCGACCCGCGCCGCGACCGACTCGTCGCTTCCGGGCACGTCGGCGTCCGGCGGGTCGCGGCCGACGACGAGGTACGCCATCGAGGGCATATCGAGCAGCGAGTCGATCTCGGGCGTCGTGAGCGTGTTCGACTCGTTGACGTGGTCGACGGCGACGACCGCCCGGGCCGTCCCGACCAGCTCCTCCCCGAGCCGCTCTCGGAGGTCGTCGGTCCCGACGCCGCCCTCGGGGACGGGGTCGTCGACGACGCTGTCGAGGATGTCGTGATACAGCGCGAACTCGCTGGAGGCGTCCCGTGCGTCGACGTAGATGAACAGCGTCGCCGGCGGCGCGACCGCACGCGTCGTCGTGAGGATGGTCGACCGCCGCCGGGCGTTCCGTTCGGAGAGGTGACCGAACAGCGCGCTGACGATGGCGGACTTCCCGGTCCCTTTCGGACCCCAGACGTACGCGTCGTCCGGGAGGTCACCGCCGAACGTCGGGTCGAGCACGTCGAGCAGCCGTTCGAGGACGGGCCCTCGTCCGTTCGGCTCGGTCAGGTGTGTCACGGGGCTCAGCACGTCGAAGTCGCGGACGAGCGCGCGTTCGCTCTCGCCGCGCCGACGTCGTTCGATTCGTTCGTCGAGGTCCATGCTGGGTCTGGCGTGAGGAGTCACGTGACGGTTCTCTGTCGCGTGTCGGTGGTGTGGACGACACGTGGTGCTCGGGACGTCACGTCGAGCGGACGACCGGAGAACGGTACCACGAGGGAGGTGATCCCGACTACGGGAGCGGGATCCAGACGCTCGTGCTGAAGACGCCGACGATGGCCAGCACCGCGATGAAGAACGTGTTCACCACGATGGCCGATGCCGGCGGGTCCCAGTGCGTGTCGGCGTGCGCGTAGAAGACACGCTGGACGACCTCACCGGTGAGTGCACTGCTGACGCCGAAGACGCCGGCGACGACCATCGCCACGGTGGTGACCTCCGCGCTCCCGCCGGTGACGGCCAGCGCGGCCGTCGACGCGGGCAGGGTCATGTGGTGGGTCACCGGGATGCGCTCGACGCCGAGGTTGAGGAACGTCAGCGACGCGGCGCTGATACCGAACGCCAGGAAGGCGCTCCCGGTCGTCAGCGCGGTGATACCGCCGATGAGCCCCGTCACGAGACCGATCATCGCGACGTTGCCCCACTCGTACTGGTGGGGGAGCCACGGCTCGGTCGCGAGGCGCTGCTTGGTCTGCGTCTCGCCGCCGTCGGTCATCGCCCCGGCGTCGCTCTGTGCGGGGCGCATCTCCTCGCGCTCGAACGGCGTCATGTCGAGGATGCCGCCGCCACGGACGTCGCCGATGACGTCGTAGCCGAACACGAGTCGGTGGGCCAGCGCCGAGAGCACGACTGCGATGGCGATGGGATCCCACGGCGCAGCCAGGTTCGCGGAGATGGCCGTGATTATGAAGCCGAGGATGCCGAAGAGACCGCCGACGACGAGCACGTCGGGCTTCGTACCGAGCGCCGCCGGGATGTTCTTCGCCTCGTGGTAGTCGAAGCCGAAGTCCATGTACCCCTTCTTCGCGGCGTAGGCCGCGGCGGCCGCACCGCCCGCGAAGGAGATGTGCGGGCCGAAGACGGTGCCGAACGCGATGGAACCGGTGATGCCGGGTGCTCCGAGGGCGGCCGCCTCGACCGCCTCGGCGACGCCGACGGAGTTGACCGCGAGGTTGGCAGCCTCGCCTGCGATGACCATGAAGCCGGTGAAACAGAACGCCGGCAGCGCGCCGAGCGCGGCGCCGAACGCCCCGCCCGCGAACGCCGCGAGGAGCAGCCCCGGGTTCGCGATGGCGTCGATGATCGCCGACACCTGCAGGAGGGCGCTCATCGGTCAGTCACCACCGTCGCGGGCCCAGTCTTCGGCCCGAGCGACCGCCTCCTTCCAGCGGCCGTAGTTGGACTCGTAGTCCGCGTCGGGGTCGACCTCGAACTCGCGGTCGACCTGCCAGTTGTCGCGGAGTTCGTCGAGCGTCTCCCAGTAGCCGACGGCGAGGCCCGCCGCGTAGGCGGAGCCGAGCGCGGTCGTCTCGTCGACGACCGGGCGGACGATGTTGGTGTCGATGATGTCCGCCTGCAGCTGGCAGAGGAAGTTGTTCTTCACGGCGCCACCGTCGACACGGAGCGCACCCATGTCGATGCCTGAGTCTGCTTCCATCGCCTCGGCGACGTCGCGCGTCTGGTACGCGATGGACTCCAGCGTCGCGCGGACGACGTGCTCGCGCCGCGTCCCGCGCGTCATGCCGACGATGGTGCCGCGGGCGCGGCCGTCCCAGTGGGGGGCACCCAGCCCCGTAAAGGCCGGGACGACGTAGACGCCGTCGGTCGAGTCGACCGACCGGGCCAGCTCTTCGGTCTCCGCGGCGTTCTCGATGAGCGTCATGTCCTCGAGCCACTCGATCGCCGCGCCGGTGATGAAGATGGCCCCTTCGAGCGCGTACTGGACCGGCTCGCCGGAGCGCTGGAAGCCGATCGTCGTGAGGAGCCCGTGCTCGGAGGCGACGGCCTCCTCCCCGGTGTTCATCAGCATGAACGAGCCGGTGCCGTAGGTGTTCTTCGCGTCGCCCTCGTCGAAGCAGGTCTGCCCGAACAGCGCAGCCTGCTGGTCGCCGAGCGCGCCGGCGACCGGGATGTCGGCGTCGAGGAAGCCGACGTCGGAGGTGGTGCCGTAGAACTCGTCGTCCGAGGAGGGTCGGACCTCCGGCAGCATCGAGGCCGGGACGTCGAACTCCTCTAGAAGTTCGTCGTCCCAGTCGTTGTCGTGGATGTTGTACAGCATCGTCCGCGACGCGTTGGTGACGTCCGTGATGTGGTTGCCCGTGAGCTTGTAGATGAGCCACGAGTCGATGGTTCCCATCATCAGTTCGCCGCTCTCGGCGCGGTCGCGGACGTCCTCGGGTCGCGAGCGGGAGAGCTTGATCGGGTCGGCGTTGTCGAGGATCCACTCGACTTTCGTCGCGGAGAAGTACGCGTCGGCCTCCAGCCCCGTCTTCTCGCGGATCCACTCCACCTTGTCTTCCGCCTGGATCTCCTCGACCCTGTCCGTCGTCCGGCGGTCCTGCCAGACGAGTGCGTTGTGGATCGGCTTGCCGGTCTCAGCGTCCCACACGACGGTGGTCTCACGCTGGTTCGTAATGCCGATCGCCTCCAGCTGTTCGGAGTCGAGGCCGGCATCGTCGAGCGCCGTGTTGATGACGTGCTTCGTGTTCCGCCAGATCTCGTTCGCGTCGTGCTCTACCCAGCCCGGCTCCGGGTAGATCTGTTCGTGCTTCTCGTAGGCGTTCGCGACCACCTCGCCCGCGTGGTCGAACACCATGAAGCGCGTTCCTGTCGTCCCCTGGTCGATCGCACCGACGAATGTGTCCTGACTCATGTGTGTAGCACCTTGGTGTGCCAGCCGCTGCCGGACGTCTGTTCTTTATCGTCGGTCCGGCGGTACCAGTAAACAGTGTGAAAGAGTGTGATAAACTTTGCTAATCCGTTGGGTGGTAGACACGTGTTCGAGGGTCCTTCCCAGTCTTTGCACACGCACGCGTGCATAATAGCGAAAAGGTGTGTCCTTCCCGATAATCACCCGTCCGAGTGCGTTTCACGGCGACTCGACGGGATGAAAAGTCCCGGTCACGGTCGCGCGCGGGCCGAGTACTGAACGGTCACGGAATCGGATACGAGCGATACGGTAACGAGCAACGTATCTGGCGAGTCCCGAGGAGAGGTAAAGTAAAGTGGATACGGTCCTCAGCGTTACAAAGATTGATGACAGACACACCAAAGATCCTGGTCATCGGCGGGGGATCGACCGGGACGGGGATCGTGCGGGACCTGGCGATGCGTGGGATGGACGCCACGCTGGTCGAGCAGGGGAACCTGACGCACGGGACGACGGGCCGGATGCACGGCCTCCTCCACAGCGGTGGGCGGTACGCGGTCACGGACCAGCCGAGTGCCAAGGAGTGCATCGAGGAGAACCGGGTGCTGAGAGAGATCGCGAGCCACTGCGTCGAGATGACCGGCGGGCTGTTCGTCAAACGGCCCGAGGACACCGAGGAGTACTTCGAGAAGAAGCTCAAGGGGTGTGAGGAGTGTGACATCCCGACGGAGGTCCTCACGAACGAGGAGGCCCGGCAACTGGAGCCGTACCTCGCGAAGGACATCGACAAGGCGATCCGGGTGCCCGACGGGGCCATCGACCCGTTCCGACTCTGCGTCGCCAACGCCGCCAGCGCCGAGGAACACGGCGCGCGCATCGAGACGCACTCGAAGGTCGTCGACGTCCTCGTCGACGAGGGCGAGGTCGTCGGCGTCAAGGTCGAACACGCCTCGGGCGAGGGCAAGCGGGTCCACGGACGGAGCGGCGGACGCGAGAAGATCTACGCCGACTACGTGGTGAACGCGACGGGCGCGTGGGCCGGTCGGGTGGGGGACATGGCCGGCGTCGACATCGAGGTCCGCCCCTCGAAGGGCGTCATGACCATCATGAACGTCCGGCAGGTCGACACGGTCATCAACCGCTGTCAGCCGAAGGGCAACGCCGACATCATCGTCCCCCACGAGACGACGGCCATCCTGGGCACCACCGACGAGGAGGTGGAAGACCCCGAGGACTACCCCGAGGAACAGTGGGAGGTCGACCTGATGATCTCCGAGCTGTCGAAGCTCGTTCCCATGTTGAAAGAGGCGCGGACGATCCGCTCGTTCTGGGGCGTTCGCCCCCTCTACGAGCCGCCCGGGACCGGCACGACGGACCCGACGGACATCACGCGCGACTTCTTCTTGCTCGACCACGGCGACCGCGACGACCTCCCGGGGATGACGAGCATCGTCGGCGGGAAGTTCACCACCTACCGCATGATGGCGGAGAAGATCTCCGACCACGTCTGCGAGAAGTTCGGCGATACGACCGAGTGCCGGACCGCCGACGTGCCGCTCCCGGGCAGCGAGGACTTCTCGGTCCTCCGCGACTACATGGACGAGTTCGGCCTCCGCTCGCCCATCGGTCGTCGCTCCGTCCAGCGACTGGGCTCCCGGGCGGACGAGGTGCTGAAGACGAACGGCCCGAACCCGGTCGTCTGTGACTGTGAAGGCGTCACCCGCGCCGAGGTCAGAGACGCCATCGACAAGGCGGGCTCCGACCTCAACGCCGTCCGACTCCGAACCAGAGCCTCGATGGGGAACTGCCAGGGCGCGTTCTGCTGTCACCGGATGGCGAACGCGCTCGCCGTGGAGTACCCCGAACCCGTCGCCCGCGAAGCGCTCGACGAGCTCTACCAGGAGCGCTGGAAGGGCGAGAAACACGCGCTGTGGGGCGAACAGCTCTCGCAGGCGATGCTGAAGCACCTCCTGCACGCGACGACGATGAACCGCGACCGCGACCCCGTTCGTCGCGGAGACGAGATCGACTTCGGCGCGTTCGACGGTGGTCCGGCAGTCGGTGACGACTCGGGGCCGACGCGCGCCGCGGCGGACGGAGGGCGGCGGGATGCCGATTAGCGAGGACGTCGTCGTCGTCGGCGGGGGAGTCGCCGGTACCGTCGCCGCCCTCTCCGCTGCCGAGACGGGCGCGAGCGTCCGCCTCGTCACCCACAAGAAGAGCACGCTCCGACACGCGAGCGGCCTCGTCGACGTGCTCGGGTACACGTCCGACGGCGACGGGCCGCTCGTCGATCCGTTCGAGGGACTCGGCGACCTGCCCGAGGGCCACCCCTACCGGATCGTCGGCGAGGAAGCCATTCGAGAGGGGTTGGCGACGTTCGACGACATCGTCGGCGACGAGTACCTCGGCGCGCACACGGACGCGAACGCGCTCGTCCCGACCCACGGCGGCGCGGTGAAGCCGACGGCGCGGTATCCGAAGGCGGCCGCTGCGGGCGTCGCCTCGGACGACCGCGACATGCTGCTGGTGGGGTTCGAGTCGATGACCGACTTCGAGGCGTCGCTGGCGGCCGACCACCTCGACGCGGCCGGCGTTCCGTTCGCGGCGTCAGGCGTCACGGTCGCGTTCCCGCGGAACGTCCGGGCGGACGCGAAGGTAACCCGCTTCGCCAAGGCGCTCGACACTGACGAGGACGTCGGCGGGAGGGGGACGAGAGAAGCGCTCGCGGCGACGGTCGAACCACACCTGGACGGCGCGGAACGCGTCGGGTTCCCCTCTCTCCTCGGCGACGACCACCGCCACGAGGTGCGCGCCGACCTCGAAGCGTATCTTGGTGCCGAGGTGTTCGAGATTCCGATGGGGCCCCCCTCGCTTCCCGGCCTCCGCCTGGAGGACCTCCTCTTCGCCGCGCTCGACGCGGCCGGGGTCCGCATCTCGTCGGGGAACAAGGCCGTCGGCTACGAGACCGACGACGGCGAGATATCGGCCGTCGTCGTCGACCGGAAGGGTCGAGAGATCCCCTATCACGCCGACGCGGTCGTCCTCGCGACGGGCGGCCTCGTGGGAAAGGGTATCGCCTCTTCCCGGGAAGGCGTGCGCGAACCGCTGTTCGACTGTTACGTCCCCCACCCGGACGACCGCTACGACTGGTTCGTCGACGACGCCTTCGGCGACCATCCCTTTACCTCGTTCGGCGTGGTGCCGGACGACCGCCTCCGTCCCACGCGCGCGGACGGACACGCAGAGTTCGAGAACCTCTTCGCCGCCGGCGGTGTCGTCGGCGGCGCGAACGTCGCGGCCGAGAAGTCGGCCAGCGGCGTCTCCCTCGCGACTGGCGTGGTCGCGGGACGTGAGGCAGGTGAATCCGCATGAGTGACGCACAATCCCCCTCAGACTTCGACTTCGGCCCCGTTGACGAGTACGAACCCGTCGAGGTGTTCGACGACGGTATGGACCTCCGTCCCGGCGCGGACAACTGCTACAAGTGTACGGCATGTGATACGTCGTGTCCGGTCGCCGAGGTCGACGACGAGTTCCCGGGACCGAAGTTCCAGGGGCCCGAGCAGTGGCGGCTCAAGCGCAAGGAGGACGTCGTGATCGACGACTCCATCATGTCCTGTTCGAACTGCATGCGCTGTGACAACGCATGTCCCTCCAGCGTACCCCTCTCGCAGATGCACAACGAGGCGAGGGGAGAGTACGTCGAGAACCAGATGGACCACCGCTCGCGGGAGTACCTGCGCAATCGAATCCTCTCGAACTACCGGACGCTCGCCGAGTTGGGCAGCAAGGTCCCGGGGCTCACGAACGCCGTCATGGGTAACTCTCTCGTCCAGAAGGTCAACGAGAAGCTGCTCGGCATCACGTCCGAGCGGGAGTTCCCGGAGTTCGCCTCCCAGACCTTCCGCGAGTGGTGGCGGGAGCGCGGCGGCGCACAGATAGAGAGCGAAGACAAGCGCATCGCGTACTTTCACGGCTGTTACTCGAACTACAACACACCCGAGGTGGGCAAGGCGCTCGTTCGCGTGTTCGAGGAGTTCGGCTACGAGGTCGCGGTCCCTCGCCAGCGCTGTTCGGGCACGCCCATGTTCGCCAACGGGATGCTCTCGGACGCCGAGCGCGCCGCGAAGGTGAACGTCCCCGAGTTCAAGGACCTCATCGACGAGGGGTACGACGTCATCGCCTCCTGTACGTCCTGTTCGATGTCGCTGAAGCAGGAGTACCCCGAACTGTTTCAGATCTCGGGAATCGAGGAGGTGTCGAACCACACGTACGAGGCGCTGGAGTATCTCCGCATCTACGAGGATATCGAGGGTGCCCTGACGGGCAAGACGGTCGACTACCCCGACCTGGCGTACCACGCGCCGTGTCACGCCCGCAACCAGGGACTCGACCGACAGGCGGTCGAACTGTTTCGGGAAGTCGACGGCTTCGAGATCGAGGACGTCGGCTCCTCGTGTTCGGGTATCTCGGGCACCTACGGCTGGAAGGCCGAGAAGTACGAGAAGTCGATGAAGATCGGCGAGGACATGTTCGACCACATGCGCCACGCGAAAGGCACCGTCGGGATGACCGAGTGTCCCACCTGCTCGATGCAGATGGCTCACGGCAGCGGCTACGAGATCCGCCACCCGCTCCAGCTTCTGGAAGAAGCGCTCGTCTGAGCCGTCAGTTGTTCGATCCGCCCTCCCTCTCCTCGTTGTTTCCACCGACACAGGCGTTCTCGGGATTCGAACCCTTCGTGACGTCCTTCACGTTCCACGGCGTGTAGTCGACGTCTCCAGAGACCTCGTCGCCCTTGCCGTCAGGACCCGTCGGATGGCCCCAGTACGTGCAGGTGGCGCTCACCTCGTTCGAGGTGTCGTTCCTCACGCCGAAGCCCCCGTTGTCGTAGGCGTTACAGAGGTCGTAGGAGACGCCGGTCGGGCTGGAACTCGACCACGACTGCACCAGCAGCCCGTTTTCGGTGGCGTCAGTCGCCGTACAGAGGTCGAAAGTCGGGTCAACGACGTCACCCCACACGAAGACGTTGTCGTAGTTGCCGCTGAATTCGCACTCTGTCGCCTCCACACCCTCCACTGGCGCTCCGATTCCCCACAGGATGAGGCCGTTGTTGTCGTTGTTCTCGACCGTACAGTCGTCGATGACACAGGACGTGACTTCACCAGTTCCGACCGCGAAGACCCCGATCCCGTTGTTTTCATTGCCGTTCGCCGTCACGCCGCGGATCGTCGCGTCGAGCGTGCCACTGAACGGGCCAAGGGAGATACCTCCATCGAAGAAGAACGTCGGCCCGTTGTCCGAGACCTCGCAGTCCTCGATGGTGATCTCGGCGTCGCCACCCCTGACGAATATCGTCATCCCGCGGTCGTTCCCGTTCACCGTCGCGTCGGCGATACGGTTCGTCTGCGTCGTGGAGACGTTGTCGAGCTGGAATACGTAGATACCGCTGTCGTCCTGTCCAGAACTCGAACCCTGTCCGTTGTCCGAGTAGCTCCCATCGTCGACGTCGAGACCCGTGAGCGGTCCTTCGAGGAACAGCCCGAGACCGCCGTTTCGCTCGACGGAACAGTTCTCGAACACCAGCCCCTCGATGGTGGAGAACGACGCGGTGTTGAACCCGTTCCCCCCGTTGTCGGAGAACTCGCAGTCGACGAACTCCATGTCGACGTGCGCAGGGATCGACGTGTCGTCGGTCCGGAACCCGTCCTGTGCGTTATCGACGACGGCGACGTCTTCGAAGGTCATGTACGAGCCGCCGCTGTTCACGCGTACGCCCACCTGTCCGGATCCGGTCACCCGAAGTCCTTGCAGGACGAGCCGCGTCGACGCGTCCATACCCGATGCCTCGATGGAGACGCTCGGCTGGCCACCGTTCGCGTCGATGATCGTGTTCGACGCGGGGTCCGAGCCACTTCCCGCCCCCTCGATCGTGAGTCGCTTGTCGACCACGATGGTCTCCGGATACGTCCCAGCGGCGACCTGGATCGTGTCGCCCGCCGATGCGGCGTCGATCGCAGCCTGAATGGTCGGATAGTCCCCTGGGACGGTGATCGTCGCGGCTGCGGCTCGCCCGGTGTACGTAGGGAGACCGACACCGATCCCCACGGCGACGAGCGCGCCGGTCCTTAGTACGTCTCTGCGTGCGGTCGGAGAATTGTGTTTTCGGGACACATCTTATCCACACACATGTAAATATATAAATCTAATTCAAATATCAAATTACCTCTTATATTCATTTAAATCTACATTGGAATTTTCGGATGTCGGGAGAAGAGCGACACTATGAACGCCCAATAGTTAATCACCGAGACCTTCGGTTAGAGCAGCAGCCATGCCTCTCGACGGACCATACACCTCCTGTCCATCCAGACACACGGACAGCTGTGACAGTACCACGCAACGAAGCCCCGGACCGTATCACTCGATCGACGACGGCGAGACGTCAACCCCTCTCCGGGGCGGTCGCGACCACGAGCCCCTCGACCGTGCACTCGACGCAGATGGATGCGGAGCTGTTCGCGAAGAGATCGTCGATCGCGTCGAAGTCTAGCCAGCCCGGGAGCGGGTCGAGATCGGTCGAGTCGACGCTTCGCACGGCGGTGATCGCCGTCGCTATGCGCACACTGGGCGGCATCGGGTCTGCCTCGTCACCGCTCATCGTCCGGTGATTCATGGCCACGTTCACAAGCGTACGTCAGAGCGTCACGGCATCTCGAACGGATCGCTCGCGAACGACCACGAGTCGCGTTCGTGTCAATCACGAATTGCACCGCTCGGAAGCCCCGGACGGGCCGGCCGTTCGGCGTTCGCGTTCAGTCGCCAGCCACCACGTCCTCGTCGGTCGGAGAGCGCGCGTCGTACGCCGAGACGAACTCGTTCAGCGTGGCGGGGTCGTCCGCACCGGGGAGCGTCTCCTCGGCGGTTCGGCACGGTTCGTCGACGCCGAGGCGGTCGGCGACGAGGTCCGCCGTCTCCTCGGCCATCAGCCGGTAGGAGGTCAGCTTCCCGCCGACGACGCTCGCGAAGTTCTCCACCTCGTCGGCGTGGTCGAGGACGAAGAAGCCGCGGGAGATGCCGCGGTTCGCTCCCCGCCCGCCGCTCTGGCTCCCCCGGGAGTCCTCGTCGGGCGCGTACAGCGGTCGGACGCCCCACCACGCCCGGAGGGTCTCACAGTCGCGGACGGCGGGGAGCATGTCGCCGCACTCGTCGAACATCTTCCGGACCTCCTCTTCCTCCTGGGGGTAGTCGTCGGGGTCGTCGACGACGTTGCTCGTCGTCCCCAAGACGACCTGATCGTCGTGCGGGATGACGATGTCGCCGTCGTCTGGTTCGCGACACCGGTTGAGGACGGGGCCGAGGTCGGCGTAGTCGACCGAGACCATCACGCCGCTCGTGGGGCGCATCTCGACGTCGACCCCGGCCTTCTCGGCGACCTGCCCGGCCCACGCGCCCGTCGCGTTCACCACGTACGTCGCCTCGACGTCGACGCCCGCGCTCCCCCCGAGTCGCGTTCCGGTGATGCGGCCGTCTTCGACGGTGAACGCCTCCAGGGGGGCGTGTCGCAGGACGGTTCCGCCGTGTCGTTCGACGTCGGCCGCGTTGGCGGCGACGAGCCGCGAGGGGTAGACGACGGCGTCCGGGACGACCATTGCCCGCTCTACCTCGGGAGAGAGGTCGGGGACGCGCTCTCGCGCCTCCTCGCCCGAAATCACCTCGGCTCCGATGCCGTACTCGCGACAGGCCGCGAGCTTCGCCTCGAAGTAGTCGGGGTCGTCCGCCGCGAGCTGGAGGAAGAGCCCGCCGGTGTCGCCGACGCAGTGGCCGGCGATCTCCCGGAGGATGCGGTTCTCCGCGATGCACTCGCGGGCACCGGCCTCGTCGGCCTCGGCGTACCGAGCGCCGCTGTGGAGCAGGCCGTGTGACCGACCTGTCGTCCCCGAGGAGAGCCCCCCTCTCTCCGCGAGCGTTACGTCGACCCCCCGGAGGGCGAGGTCGCGGGCGATGCCCGCGCCGGTTGCGCCACCGCCGATCACCAGTACGTCCGTTCGGTGTGCCATCGAGTGTCGTTAGTCTGTGAGGACTTGACTCTTCGCCCGACCGTGGCCTCGACTTCTTTCGGTCGGGTCCGTGAATTCGACCCGCTCGGTGACGGTCCGACCGCACCCCGTCGGTCCGAATCCGAACAACGGCTCGGACACCGAAGCGGCTAACACTCTCGGTCCGAACAGAGGAGGATATGGAACGACTCGTCACCGTCGTCCCGGAGGCGGGCCTGCACGCCCGTCCCGCGTCGAAATTCGTCGAGACCGCGAACGAGTACGACTGCGACATCCAGATCGGTCCCGAAGACGGCGACCTCGCCCCCGCCGGAAGTATGCTCGCCGTCACGGGGCTCGGCGTCAAGAGCGGCGAGCGGGTGCGACTCGTCGCCGAGGGTGCCGACGCCGAGGCCGCCCTCGACGCGCTGGAGGAGGTCCTCTCGACCGAGGAAGTCGAAGGGTAGCGCGTCGCTCCGTTCGGGTCGATCAGTTCAGTTTCCGGTAGTCGCGAGCCTCCTCGGCCGATTCGAGGACGGAGTCGAGCGTCGACTTCTCGCTGGTGGCTTCGACGGCGGCGTTGACGGCCGCTTCGAGGACGGGCGCGTCGGCGATGCGCACCTCGGACTCCGCCATCTCCACCGCGAGTTCCGCGTTCATCACCGCGCTCCCGAGGTCGACGAGGAGGACGACGCCAGCGCCGTCGTCGGCCGCCTCGATGGCCTCCTG
>JBEPYA010000043.1:0-19725 GCA_041641615.1 Salinigranum sp.
CTGACACGCCGACCGACACGCCGACGGAGGCACCGACCGACTCTCCGAACAACACCTCGACTGACACGCCGACCGACACGCCGACGGAGGCACCGACCGAAGACGACGACAGCGACAGTGGCGGCGGTGGCGGCGGTGGCGGCGGTGTGCTCGACTTCCTCGACGATGACGACGATGACGACGACGAGAGAGCCGGCGGAGGGCAGCAGACCGACTCGCCGACGGCGACCGGCACCGACACGGACACCGGTACCGCAACCTCGACGGTGACGACGCCGAACAACTCGAGTGTCGTCCTCTCGACGGCCACGAACACGTCGGACGCGTCGCTTCCGGCGGCCAACGACACGGTCGTGACCGACGTCTCGTTCGAGCCCTCACGCATCTCCACGAACGTCCAGGCGACCGTCGTCGTCACCGTGCAGAACCCACAGCCGACGACGGACACACACGCGGTCGAACTCGAAATGTTCGGACAGGTGGTGAACTCACGGGAGGTGACCGTCCCGGCCCGCGGAGAGACGACGGTGCAGTTCGACATCAACATCGTCGAACCGGGGACGTACACCGCCCGTGTCGACTCCGAGACGGCGACAGTGACCGTCGTCGAGCCCGACGAGGCGACGGCGACGTCGACGGGATCGACGTCGACGCAGTTCCCCGGCTTCGGCGCGGGTGTCGCGCTCTCTGCACTGGCGCTCGCCGCGCTGTTCCTCGCACGTCGCGACTGAGGGCCCCCCCTGATTAACCTTCGTCCGAGGGTTCAAACCGAAGACCGCGGCCACCCCGCGGCATGGACTCGGCTCGCATCTTCGCCGGCGACTGCACCACGACGTTCGAGGGAACGCGCGACCGGACTACCCGGGGTCGCGTCGTCGTCATCGTCAAGCCCGACCGCACCGTTCTCGTCCACGACGCCGACGGCTACCAGCCGGTGGCGTGGCTCACACGCCCGGACTCGCTCTCCGTCGAGGAGGACGGGTCGGGCTTCGGCCTCACCGCCCGGGCGGGCGAACAGACCCTCCGCGTCGTCTCGCACGACCTGAGCGGGAAGGCGACCCACCCGATCTCGGCTGCCGGCGTGCCGGTCGGTCACCACCCCGAGACGGGCGAACCCCTCGTCCGCACCGCTGGCCGCGTCGCCGGGCTCGACTCGGGCGTCGAGTACCCGCTCGTCGCGGGTGCACGGGTTCTCGACGAGACGTGTGCGGACTGCGGCCTCCCGCTGATGCGGGTCGAGCGCGGCGCGGTCTTCGAGGTCTGCGTCGACCGCTCGTGTGACCCCCTCGACGACGCGGTGCGAGAACGGTTCGACGGCTCGTGGTCGTGTCCCGACTGCGGCGCTCCGCTCAGAATCCTCCGGCGGTCGGGCCTCGTCGCCGGCTGTGACGCCTACCCTGCCTGTGAGACCGCGTTTTCGATCCCGTCGGGCGTCGTCTGCGACACCTGCGACTGCGGGCTCCCGGTCTTCGAGACCCCGACGAGTCGGCGCTGTCTCGACAGCACCTGCGACGAGTTCCGTTCCGTCGAGGAAGACGGGGAGAGCACGGACGGCACCTGACTGGGACGAATACAATCGGTGAGGCTTTCACCCCGCCGAACGGCAACCGCCGTATGCACGCGACGCTCGACGCGGACGGGCGGACCGTCCACCTCGCCGGCGACGCCCGTCAGCGGTTCTACGACTCGCGGGGGTACGGCCGACCGGCCGGCGGCGACGAACTCGAACTGGCCGCCGTCGAGGCCGCCCACCTCCTCCAGCGAGGCGACCTCGATAGCGTCGACGCCGGCGGTCGGGAACTGGGCTTTCGGTCGTTTCTCGCGACGACGGGCGTCGTCCTCGAGTTCGTCGTCTACAAGGACCTCCGCGACCGCGGCTTCTACCTCTCGCCGGTCAGACACGTCGACGACGAAGGCGGGAGCCGGGACGGAGGTGGAGGTGACGCCGACTTCGTCGTCTATCCCCGCGGGAGCGGTCCGTGGGACGACGAGGCAGCCTATCACGTACGCGTGGTCGGCGAGCGCGAGTCGATTCCCGCCCGAGAACTCGGCGACGTCGTCCTCGCCGTCGTCGACGAGGACGGCGACCTCACGTACTTCGAGACGACCCGGCAGCCACCCGGCGGGACGCTCTCGGCCGATCCACCGGGAGGGCTCACTGGGACGCTCCTCGCCGACCGCGTCCTCGTCTGGGACCCGCCCGAGGCGCTGTACGAGGGCCACTTCTACGGCCAGCGACTGTACGGTCGGAACGCCGACTCGGGCCCACTCCAGCTCTCACTCCTGGAGGCGGCGTCGCTCGTCCGGCGGGGTGCGTTGACAGTCACCGACCCCGCCGGCGAGCCGATGGACGACGACAGCGCTGTCGTCGCCCGCGGCCGGGAGGTCGAGGGCGAGCGCTTCGACCGCCGGCTCGAGACCTACACGACCCTTCGACGGGAGGGGGGAGTCCCGAAGTCCGGCTTCAAGTTCGGTGCCGACTTCCGGGTGTACGAGTCGTTCGACTCGGTGTCGGAGCTCTCGCACTCGGACTCGCTCGTCCGCGTGCTCTCTCCTGGCCACACCTTCTTCCCGCGTGACCTCTCGCTCGACGTCCGACTCGCCGGCGGGGTCCGCAAACGAATGGTTTTTGCGCTGACCGACGCCAACGGTGGAGTAGACTGGCTCTCCGTAGCCCGGTTGACCCCATGACCGACGACACACCCACGGACACGGACGCGGACCCCGAAGACTCCGGAGTCGAGCCCGAGAATCGACGCCACCTCCCCGACGGCGGGACGGCCGCCGGCGCGGACGACGTGACGCTCGACCCGTGGGGCTCGTCGACCATCGCCGACTACCGAAAGCTGTTCGAGGAGTTCGGCATCGAGGAGTTCGACGAACTCATCGAGAGTGTGCCGAATCCCCACTACCTGATGCGCCGCGGCGTCATCTTCGGCCACCGCGATTACGCTCCCGTGGCCGAGGCGCTCCGGAACGACGACCCCGCGGCGGTCCTCTCGGGCTTCATGCCGACCGGTGACCCCCACATCGGCCACAAACTGGTGTTCGACGAGATCATCTGGCACCAACAGCAGGGTGCGGAGGCGTACGGTCTCATCGCCGATCTCGAAGCCCACGCCGCGCGCGGGCTCACCTGGGAGGAGATAGACGAACACGCCCGCGACTACCTCCTCTCGCTCCTGGCGCTCGGGTTCGACCCCGAGGAGGGGACGCTCTACCGGCAGTCCGGCAACCGGGAGGTGCAGGACCTCGCCTTCGAACTCGGCTCCAAGGCTCGGTTCGCGGAGTTCGAGGGCATTTACGGCTTCGACAGCGAGACGTCGGTCTCGCACATGCAGAGCGTCGTGACGCAGATGGCGGACATCCTCTACCCACAGATGGACGAGCCGAAACCGACCGTCATCCCCGTGGGTCCGGACCAGGACCCCCACGTCCGACTCGCGCGTGACCTCGCGGCGCGGATGCGCTTCTTCAAGGTGACGGAGGCGTACTTCAGCCAGGAACTGAGCGAACGGGAGCGCGCGCTGGTCGCGGAGGCGTACGAGGCGCTCATCGACGCGGCAGACGGCGATCAGGCTGTCCGCTGCGTCCACGGCGCGCAGTACCTCGTCGACCCGAACTCGGTGACGCTCGACGCCGACCGACCCACCGTGGAGGTCCCCGAACTGGACGACCCGGTCAGGGCCTCCGCAGTGAAAAAGCTCCAGAACGCTGGGATGGAACCGCTTCGCCCTCGTGTGCGCTTTCTCGACCGCAACGCCTCCCCCGACGCTTTCGAGGATCTCGTCGAGCGCGTCGACGGCGAGAAGCGGAGATACGACGAACACGTCGACGCCTTCGACCTCTCGCCCGGCGAGGCCGAGGAGCTCGCCCGCGAGGTCGAGGTCGACAACGGCGGCTACGGCTTCCGGATGCCCTCCTCGGTCTACCACCGCTTCATGACCGGACTGACGGGCGGGAAGATGTCGTCGTCGGTTCCGGCGAGCCACATCTCGCTGCTGGACGATCCCGAAGACGGCTACGCGAAGGTCAAGTCCGCGACCACCGGTGGCAGAGACACCGCCGAGGAGCAGCGCGAACTCGGCGGCGAGGCCGACAAGTGCCCGGTGTACGAGCTCTACGCCTACCTGCTCTCGGGCGACGACGACGACTTCGCGAAGCGGGTCTACGACGAGTGCGTCGGCGGCGAACGCCTCTGTGGCGACTGCAAGGAGCAGGCCGCCCAGCTGATGCGGGACTTCTTAACAGAACACCAGGAGAAGCGCGCGGAGGTCGAACATCTCCTGGACGACCTCGACATGGAGCTCGAATCCCCGAGACGGCGCATCGCCGGCGAGGCCGACGACTGACTTCGCTCGACTGTCCCGCGATTCGTCCGCCGATCATCCCTCGACGACGGTTCCGACCTCCCGTTCTTCGGCCTGCTCCAGGACGTGCTCGGCGGCCGCCGCGTCCAGCACCGCGCTCCCGACGCTGTCGACGACGAGTATCTCCTCCTCCGACTCTCTGCTCACGCGCCCTTCGAACACCTCCGAGAGCGGTATCAGGTCGTCGACGGCGAGTCGCCCCGCGATATCGCCCGTCTCGGCGACTTCTTCGGGGACGTCGGCGAACACCCGGGCCGCCCGGTCGACCGTCGTCTCGTCGAGTTCACACATCTCGGCGGAGTAGGCGCCGACGGCGACGACGAGGGCTCCGGGCGCGAGGTCCGCTCCGGAGAACACGGACTCGGTCGCCGTCGTCGCCGTCACGACCACAGTGGCGCTCTCGACCGCTTTCGAGGGAGCGTCGACCGCCTCGACGTCGAGCCCTTCCTCTCGAAGGTCGGCCGCACACCCCTCCCGAGAGTCCGGTGTCGGCGAGTAGACACGGACGTGCTCGACCTCCGTCGCGACCGCGATGGCGCGCGTCTGCCAGCGCGCCTGCGCGCCGGCGCCGATGACGGCGAGGTCGATGGGACGCTCAGAAGCGAGCTCCCGCGCGGAGAGGCCGCCGATACAGCCCGTCCGGGCGTTCGTGAGTCGGCTGCCGTCCATCGTCGCGCGCGTCTCGCCCGTCGCCGCGTCGGTGACGTGGACCTGCGCGCGGACGGTGGGGAGCCCCCGCTCGGGGTTCGACGGGTGCACCGTCGCCACCTTCGTCGCGAACGTCGCCGCGCCGTGGATGGCGGCGGGCATCACGAGGCCCGTCCCGGCCGTCTCGCCCCCGCTGATGGGGAAGTGCGGGCGCGGCGGGCGTTCGACCTCGCCGCGGCCCTGTTTCACGAACGCCTCCTCGACGACCGGGAGGAGGTCGGGAAGCGAGAGCACCTGTACGAGGTCGCTGTCGGAGAGGACGCGCATACGTTTCGGTCTCGCGGACGGATGGTGAACGTTTCTCCCCTCGCTTCTCTCGTCTTCGTCCCAGGGGGCACACAATCTTCATACCCCCTGCCCGTCGATACGGTCCGTGCACGTCGTCGTCTGCGGCGGTGGGGTCGTCGGCCTCGCCGCCGCCTACTACCTGGCCCGTCGCGGCGTGGAAGTGACCGTCTGCGAGGCGGGGTCGCTCGGCAGCGGCAACACCGACCGCTCCGCCGGCGGCATCCGCGCGCAGTTCTCCACGCCCGTGAACGTCGACCTCTCGCTCGCCTCCATGGCCGTATGGGACTCCTTCGAGGAGCGCTTCGGCGTCGACATCGCCCACCGTCGGTCGGGCTATCTCTTCCTCGCCCGCTCCCCGGAGACCGCCGAGGCGTTCCGCGAGCAGGTCGCGATGCAGAACGACCGCGGCGTCCCGAGCGAGTTCCTCTCGCCCGACGAGGCACGGGAGCACTGCCCCGAACTGCGAGCGGAGGAGTTCGTCGGGGCGACGTACTCGCCCACCGACGGCTTCGCCGACCCGCACCTCGCGCTGCAGGGGTTCTCACAGGCTGCCAGCGAAGCAGGTGCCGCCATCCGAACGAAGACGCCCGTGACGGCCGTCGACGTCGAGGAGACCGGAGACGACGTGACGGCCGACGTTCGCGTCGAGACGCCCGACGGGACGCTCGACGCCGACGTGTTCGTCAACGCCGCCGGCGCATGGGCGCGTCGGGTCGGGTCGCTCGCGGGCGTCGATCTCCCGATCTCTCCGCGACGCCGCCAGGTCGCCGTCGTCGCGCCCGAGACGCCGGTTCCCGACTCGGTCCCGCTCACCATCGACCTCGACACGGGGTCGTACTTCCGGCCCGAACGGGAGGGGCAGGCGCTCGTCGGCGGGCACTTCGCCGCCGAGGACCCCGACGTCGACCCTGACGACTACGACACGGGGATGGACCTCGACTGGGCGGTCGAGGCGGTCGAACGCGCCGCAGAGGCGGCGCGGTACTTCGGTCCCGAGACCGGCATCGTCCGGGGCTGGGCGGGGCTGTACGCCGTCACGCCCGACCACCACCCCATCGTGGAGATCTCGCGCCCCGGCGTCGTCACGGCCGGCGGGTTCTCCGGCCACGGCTTCCAGCACTCGCCCGCGACCGGGCAACTGGTAGCCGAACTCTGCGCCGACGGCGAGGCGTCGCTCCTCGACATCTCGCCGCTCTCGCGTGGCCGGTTCGACCGGGGCGAGGTGGCCGACGAGCGCAACGTCGCCTGATTCTGCCCGTTTACCCCCTGCACACGGCCGTCACCGGTCGCGCGGGCGTCCAGATTTATGGTGATCTATTGTCAACATAATCTGGCTATGCGTGCAGCAGTACTCGACGCGTACGGCGAACCGCTCGACATCAGGGACGTCGACGCCCCCTCGGCCGACGGCGCGAGCGCAGTGGTGGAGGTCGAAGCGTGTGGTATCTGCCGGAGCGACTGGCACGGCTGGCAGGGCGACTGGGAGTGGCTGGGTATCAAACCGGAGTCGGGACAGATTCTCGGACACGAACCCGCGGGACGGGTCGTCTCCGTCGGCGACGACGTCGAGACCATCAGCGAGGGCGACCACGTCGCCATCCCGTTCAACCTTGGTGACGGAAGCTGCCACCAGTGCCGGAACGGCCACGGCAACACTTGCGAGAGCGTCATGCCGCTCGGCTTCGTCGAACCGGCCCAGGGCGCGTTCGCCGAGGAGGTCCGGGTCCCCGCGGCGGACTACAACCTCGTCCACCTCCCCGACGGCGTCTCCTCCACCGATATGGCCGGACTCGGCTGCCGGTTCATGACCTCGTTCCACGCGCTCGCCCACCGGGCTTCCGTCGACGCGGGCGACTGGGTCGTCGTCCACGGCTGTGGCGGCGTCGGCCTCTCCGCAGTCCACATCGCCGACGCCCTGGGTGGGAACGTCGTCGCCGTCGACCTCCAAGAGGAGAAGCTGCAGAAGGCGCGAGACCTCGGCGCGATCGAGACGGTCAACGCCAGCGAGGTCGAAGAGGTCCCGAAAGAGGTCATGGGTATCACCGACGGCGGGGCCGACGTCTCCGTCGACGCGCTCGGTATCGCCCAGACGTGCACCAACTCGGTGCTGAGCCTCGGCACGCGCGGCCAGCACGTCCAGATCGGTCTCACGACGCAGGACGAACAGGGCTCGGTCTCGCTCCCGACCGACCTCATGGTGATGCGAGAGATCGAGTTCATCGGATCGCTCGGCATGCCGCCGACGCGGTACGACGAGATCTTCGAGATGGTCGCGACTGGTAAGCTCGACCCGAGTGGCATCATCTCCGAGACCGTGTCGCTCGACGACGTCTCGGACCGGCTCGCCGCTATGACCGACTTCGAGACCGTGGGCATCCCCGTCATCGACCGCTTCTGACTTTCTCCCCCTTCTCGATTTCCGGGAACGACCGCCCGGAGCTATGCTGTCAGCCCGTCGATCCCCGGTGGACCATGACACTGAAAGACGTCGCTATCAGAGGAGTCGAGACCGCAGGACCGGACGCCAGCGTTCCGATGCTGGCGAACACGATGGACGGAAAGGGGGTCGGCAGCGTCGTCATCACCGAGGAGAACCGCGTCGTGGGCATCGTCACCGACCGCGACGTGGCGCTGACGCTGGCTCGCGAGGCCGACCCGACGACGCTCACCGCCGCGGACGTGATGACGCCCGAACCGCTGACGATGCCGCACGACGCCGGCCTCCTCGAACTCACAGAGCGGATGGACGTCGAGAGCGTCCGGCGCGTCCCCATCGTCGACAACAACGGCATCATCGTCGGTATCGTCACCCTCGACGACCTCGTCCGCCTCCTCTCCGTCGAACTGGAACACCTCGCCTCGATCGTCGAGGCCGAGTCGCCCTGAGACGGACCGCTGGACGTCCGTCCCGGACGTCGCAACTCGGTGTCGGGAGACGACCGAGACGCGGTGTCTCCGCCCTGTCTCCCCCGTCGCTGGCGGCCGCTGTGCCGGCGCGGCACGCCTCGGTCGACGCTGTAGGCACCGATTTGGACACAGTTATACCGGCCCCTGTGTTAGTCGCCGGCATGCCTGAGAAGCCTGTTTCCAACGGCGCGATGCAGCGAGCGACGGGGGCCCGACCGTGCGAGTAGTCGCGAAGTTCGGGGGGACCTCCCTTGGGAGCGGTGACCGTATCAACCGGGCCGCCGACTCCATCGCGGCGGCCGTCGAACAGGGTCACGAGATCGCCGTCGTCGCCAGTGCCATGGGGTCGACGACTGACGACCTCCTCGACGAGATCAAGTTCGACGCCGACGACCGCGACAAGGCGGAGATCGTCTCGATGGGCGAGCGCACCTCCGTGCGGATGCTGAAGGCCGCGCTCTCCTCTCGGGGCGTGGAGGCGAAGTTCCTCGAACCCGGCAGCGACGACTGGCCCGTCGTCACCGACGAGTACGGCGAGGTCGACGTCGAGGAGACGACGAAGCGCGCGGGGAAACTCGCCGCCGAACTCGACGACGTCGTGCCGGTCATCACGGGCTTCCTCGCACAGACGCTCGACGGCACCGTCACCACTCTGGGGCGGGGTGGCTCCGACACGACCGCGGTGATGATGGGCAAGTACATGGACGCCGACGAGGTCGTCATCGTCACCGACGTCGAGGGTGTCATGACGGGCGACCCCCACGTCGTCGAGGGGGCGAGAAACGTCGGGCGCATCACCGTCGACGAACTCCGGAACCTCTCGTTCCGCGGGGCCGAAGTCGTCGCGCCCTCGGCGCTGTCGTACAAGGACGCCGGTCTCAACGTCCGCGTCGTCCACTACCAGCACGGCGACCTGCTGACTGGGGGCACGCTCATCGAGGGCGAGTTCCAGAACCTCATCGACATGGAGGACGGCCCGCTGGCGTGCATCACCATCGCCGGGCGCGCCATCCGCAACCGTCCCGGCATCCTCGCCGAACTCGCCCAGGCGCTCCGCGAGGCCGAGGTCAACATCGACTCCGTCGCCAGCGGGATGGACTCCATCACCTTTTACGTCGGAGAGGACGACGCCGAACTCGCTGAGACGGTCCTCCACGAGCGGGTCGTCTCCGACGAGACGCTCTCTTCTGTCACGGTGGAGGACGACATCGCCGTCGTCCGCGTCACCGGCGGGGAACTCCCCAACCGCCCCGGCATCATCCTCGACATCGTCCAGCCCATCTCCGACGCCGGGATCAACATCCACGACCTCATCACCTCCGCCACCTCCGTCGCCATCTTCGTCGCCTGGGACGACCGCGAGGACACGCTCCGCATCATCCAAGAGGAGTTCCAGGGCTGACCCCCGTCGGGGCCGTTCGCTTCGCTCACTTCCCCCGACTTCGCTGCCTCGCGACTCCGCCGCTCGTCTGTCATGGCCTACCACGTCTCCGCACCGCTCGCGTGACTCCTGTCGGTCTCGCCTCGTTCTCCCCACTCGCTACCGACCCTCGTACAGCCGCTGCCCCAGGCGTGCGGGGAGCCCCGCCTCGTCGATGGCCGAGGCGACCCGGGCGACGTCGTACGACACCCGGTACTCCTCGACCTCTCTCTCGTCCACGTCGACGACGGCGTAGGCCGCGTCGGGGTCGCCGTCGCGGGGTTGCCCGACGCTCCCGGGGTTGACGAGCAGCCCCTCGTCGAAAGCCGCGTGGTGCTGGACGTGCGTGTGCCCCATCACGAGCAGTTCCTCGCCGTCGAGCATCCCCGGCGCGAAGTCGGCCGGGTAGGTGTAGCGGTCGGGGTCGTCGGGATGGCCGTGGACGATTTTGACGCGGCCGTCGAGGAGGGTTCGCTCGTCGGGGAGCTCCGCGAGCCACGCGAGGGCGTCCTCGTCGAGGCGGTCGCGGGCGTACTCGACGCCCGCCTGCGCCATGCTGTTGAACGCGAAGGGGGTCGAGGAGGCGACCGCGCGGTCGTGGTTCCCCATCACCGTCGGGACCTCCCGGTCGCGAAGCGCGGCGACACACTCGGCGGGCCAGGGGTTGTAGCCGACGACGTCGCCGGCGCAGACGAGACGGTCGACGGAGGGCATCTGGTCCAAGACGGCGTCCAGCGCGACCCGATTCCCGTGGACGTCCGAGATGAGTCCGAGACGCATGTGTCAGACGAGACACGCCGGCGGTTTATACTGTCGGCTGGCTAGTCGTACGATCTGTCGTGACGATGTCCCAGTCGTCGCCGTCCCGGGGCGGCGACAGCCGGACCCGACTCACGATGGGCCGTATCACTCCCCGCCGTTCTCGATCGCCGTTTCGATCCCGTCCTCGGTTACTCGTGCGGCCGCCGCACAGACCGGGTGTTCGAAGTCGAGCGCGTACGCCTCCCGGGCGGCGTCCTCGGCGGTCGTCGCCCTGAACTCGAACGCACGCGGCGAGTTCTCCTCGTACGTCGCGACGAGCGTCGGTTCGTCGACCTCCTCGATCAGGAGCGCGTCGCGTCGGACGATGCCGACGAACGCGGTCTCGGCGGTGACGACGCTGGCGACCCGGGGCGTGTCGTAGTCGTCCTTCTCGAAGTCGAGCGCCAAGAGTGCGAGCGCGAGCGCGTCGCGCGCTGGATATCCCATATCGACCTTTTCGGCGACCGGATCGACGTGCGAGCCGTTGCCGAGGACGACGCCGTCTCCCGCGGGCCGGAGACAGTTGTACGAGACGTACGGGTTGTCCGTCTCCTCGGCCGCGGCAGTGGGACCGACGGTCAGCGTCCCCTCCCTGTCGACGATCCGACGGTTCGGGAACGACCGCGACGAGACGCGGTACGCTCCGAGTCCGGGTCCGACGACGACGAATCTCCCGATGTACATGCACGACAGTGGCTATCTCGGGGTGAAGTAGGTGACGATGTGTGCACGTTCTCCCTTCCCCGCCGGCGACACGCCGTGGGAGAGGGTTCCACTCCCGAAATGAAGCGACAGCGTTTTGTTTCACTGTGCCGTCGTCACGAGTGCAGTCCCATGGGGTAGTGGCCAATCCTGTTGCCTTCTGGGGGCAACGACCCAGGTTCGAATCCTGGTGGGACTACTTCTCTCCGTTCGTCTCCCCCTCCGGAGTGCTCACCATCGCGTTCGACGCACCGCGTGTAGACCAACGCCGTCGGAGCACGACCTCCGCGTTCGTGTCTCGGAGGTCGTCGATGGAAGCGACACGAAGCTCCGGATGGGTCTCCGGCGTTCTGAATCCCCGCGCGGCGTGGACCGGCTCGAACCCCGCCTCTGCGAGCCAGCGGACGAGTTCCGCCTGCCGCTCCCGCCCGAGGTTCTCCGGATGGGTCTCGACGAACAGCACCAGGTCGCTGTCGGCGTCGAGGATCGATCGTGCCCCCGCGAGCACGTCGTACTCGCCCCCCTGGAGGTCCATCCGGAGCACGTCGACCTCCTCGGGGGCGATGTCCCGTTCGGCGAGGTACGCGTCGAGCGAGCACTGTTCGACCGCCACCCGCTCACCGGTCAGCGTCGTCCCGCCGGTGACGATGTGCTCCGAGGGCACGTAACTCTGGTTCGAGTGGACGGCGAGCGCCACCTCGGCGCTCCCGGCCCCGCTCCCGACGGCCGCGCGGTTGAGGGTGAACCGTCCTTCGACCCCGTTCAGTTCGACGTTCCTGCGGAGCAGCTCGAAGTTTCCTGGGACCGGTTCGAAGGCGTGAACGTCGGCCCGCTCGCCGAGGACGCTGGCCTCCAAGAGCGCGAAGTAGCCGATGTGTGCACCCACGTCGAGCACGGTGACGGGGCCGTCGGTCGACGCTCGAACCTCTCGGAGCGCCGCGGCGAACGCCCGCGTCGAGTTGACCTCGCGCTCCCGGTACGAGAGCAGGTCGTCGTGCAACCCCGGCTCGTCCAGGTCGACGTACATCGCGTGACCGTTGACGCGAAGGCGGACCGGGTTCCCGTGACGCCAGCGCAACCACTCCTTGTAGGGGTTCGTGCCGACGAGTCGGTCGGCCACGATGCCGGCCGCCGCTGCGACGCGGCCGCGGACCAGCGCCTGATACACGTTCCCGTGCGCCCCGTACCGTCTGTTCCGCCGGTAGCGGGTCACCGCAGCGCCCGCAGCGCCCGGCCCCTCCAGCGAGAGGATTCTCAACAGCCGAACGACGTTTCCGAACACTGCTCCAGTATCCCGGCCTCCACGGGATTAGTAATAGACTCGCTTCCGGGGACGTCCACAGTCTCTCGACCTCCGGCGTCGAAACGCGTCTCGACGACGCAACGACTGTCTCGGAACGCGGCGCTCCACGCCGTCCGGTCCGCGGAGTAGTCAGTTCCTACCGGTCCGTCGATTCGCCTCACCCAGCCCCGCCGTGGACGAACGTGTCCCAGTCAGATCACGGACGGCTCCGTCTCGTCGTCGTCGAACCCCGCCTCGTCGATGACCGCGTGGAGGTTCGGGTAGGGAATGAACGCCACCATCTCGTCGTCCTCGTCGTAGAGGTCGACGCCATACTCGGTTCGCTCGTAGTGTGCGCACTCGAGCTGTCCTTCGGGAAACAGGACTCGGTACATACTCGACCTTGGCCCGTCAGTCGGTTGAATGTTCCGCGCCCTTCAGGCCAACCGCCGTCGAATCGCCCACGTGTACTCCGACCGGTCGAGGTAGGCGTCGACGCTCTCCTCGCGCACCTCACCGCTCGAATACACCCGGTCGCGGTCGTACGCGATGGCGTGTCTCGGTACCGGAAGCCGCGACGTGAAACAGAAGCCCAGCCCGACGGGCGTTCGCCCCCGGGCGAGCGCCCACGACGCCGCGACGAGCGCGTAGTCCTCACAGTCGCCGGCCTCGCGCTCCACCGTTTCGTCCGGCGTCAGTGCGACGTCGAGCCAGCCGTTCCACTCGTCCTCGCGCCACTCGTACCGCTCGGTCCACGACTCGAAGTCGAACGCTCCCCACTTCGTTCCCCTCCCGGCGTACCGCCGCGGGGCGACGAAGACCCACGGTGTCCAGTGCGCGACGACCGACCACAACGTTCGAAAGTTCATCGCCACACAGAGGTGCGCTACCGACCAGAACGTGTCGATTCGCCGAACACCCCGAACGAACTATATGTAAGAATCTGCAGACGAAACGAAGGGGTCGCCTCACTTCTCGACGTCGAGCAGCGCGACCCGTTCGAGGACGACATCTTCGAGCGTTCCCGCGACGGCGTCGAGTTCCCGCTCGTTCACGTCGAAGTACGTTCTGACCCGTCCCTCGTCGAACGTCCCGAGCGTTTCCTCCGGGATCAACTCCACTTCGACGGCGGTGACCGCCTCTCGCTCCGCCCTCTCGTCGTCGGTTCCGGAGTCGACGAGGACGACGACTGGCTGGGTACCCGGCGAGACCCCGAGGGTGAGCGCCCGGTCGATCTGCCGGCGGCCGGCCGCGTAGAGGAGTATCTCGACGCCGCGCTCGCGGGCGACGTTCTCGCCCCGCTCGAACGCGCGGTCTGCGAGTTCGACGGCCCGTTCGAGGTGCGCGCGCGAGACGACGTACCGCGCGTCGAACGCCTGCACGGTCACGTCGCGGTTCTCTCCGATGCCGCTCAGTCGCTCGACGAACGCGTCGACGTCGTCGATCTCCACCCTCCCTTCGACGAGTCTCATCCGAAATCACCCAGGCTCGCCTGGTCGCTCTCTCCGCTCGGTTCCGACTCCGACTCCAACTCCGACGCCCCCCTCGACCCGGAGGTCGACTCGCTCCCCCCGTCGACTGTCTCCCGTGCCGACTCGTCTGCCGTGACGTCGTCCATCGACGGGTCCTGTCGCCCGACGTTCTCGAGGATGGTTTCAGCGGTCTTCCGTCGGCCGCGCAGGGCAGCGAGCACGACCGACTTGGCCGCCTCACGCAGGTCCGCGCGGGTCTCGATACCGACCTCGTACAGCCGTCGTGCGCGCTTCCGCCCGACGTTTCGAATCCCGGCGAGGTCGAGCAGTTCGTCGCGAACGCCGTACTCGACGCGCTTTTTTGCCTCGCGCACCGCGACGGCGTCGAAGCCGCGGTCGCCGGCGATGCGCTCGGCCGCACCGAGCAGCCACGTCGCCGTCTCGACCTTCCCTCGAACGTCGCCCGGGCCGACGCCGTATCTGTCGGTGATGCGGTCCTCGTCGACCTCGTTCGCCCAGTCCTCGAGGAGCCGGGCCGTTTTCAGTGCGGAGAGCCACGATTCGAACTGCGCGTCGCTGTACTCCGACGGCGTCCGCCCCAGAAGTTCGGCCTCCCGCTCGTAACACTCCTCGGTGTACCGTTCTCGGTCCCCCGACTTCAAGTAGAGCTCGTACATGTCGGGGGTGCGCGAGACGAGGTGGTAGAGGCCGAGCGGTGTCGGGTAGGTCCGGTCGCTCTCGCCTGCCTCGCCGTCGTCGTCCTCACCGCCGCTGTCGGCGTCGGCGACCATCTCGCTCGCCGTCCGGAAGCCTCCCGATTCGTCCTCGCCGCCCGTCGACGCCGCCTCCGCTGCCGCCGCCGCCCCGCCGAGTTTCCGGCGCATCTCGCGCTCGTGCTCGTCGGCCCACGCCAGGCCGTCGACGATCTCGGCGGCGCTCATCGGGTCGAGGTAGAGCCGGGAGACGGTGTGACCCAGCCCCGTCGCCTTCAGCCGCACGTCGCCGTCCTCGCGCTCGCGCGTGAGGAAGTCGTTCCGCTCCAGGTAGTCGAGTACTGTGTCGGCCTTCCCCGCCAGGTAGTCGGGGTCGTCGGTCTGTGTCGCGTACAGCGTCCGGTCGAGGAACTCGAGGAGTCCGGACCGGGTGTGGGCGAAGCCGGAGGCGATGGTGGCGAGGAGGTGGGTTCGGAGGGCGGGTTCGGCGGCGAGTTTCGACCGGACGGCCTCGGGTTCGGCCCAGACGTACCGCTCGAACAGTTCGTCGCGCGTGTCGTAGTCCTTCGCCAGCAACACGGCCTCGCCGTAGGGGTCGAGGCCGGGTCGGCCCGCCCGCCCCATCATCTGGTGGACTTCGAGCACGTCGAGCGGTTTCATCCCGCCGAACTCGCCGTCGTACCGCTGCCAGTCGCGGACGATGACTCTGCGGGAGGGCGTGTTGACGCCCGCGGCGAGCGTGGGCGTGGCGCAGACGCACTTGACGAGGCGCGCGCGGAAGGCGTCCTCGACGAGCGCGCGGTGCTCGGCCGCCAGCCCCGCGTGGTGAAAGGCCGTACCCTTCCTCACCACGCGTGCGAGGTCCCGCGACGTCTCCGTGTCCGAGACGTCCGCAATCTCGTCGGCGAGTTCATGGAGTTCGCGCTCCTCCTCACCGGTGAGGTGGTTCGCCGTCACGTCGCCCAGCCGCTTGGCCGCCGCCTCGGCGTTCCGCCGGGAGTTGACGAACACCAGCGACGAGCCCTGTCCGTGGTCGGCGTCGCCCGCGAGCGCGTCGTCGACGAGCGCCGGCGTCTGTCGCTTTCCCTCGACTTTCACCTCCCGCTGTGAGCCGTCGGCGAACGTGATGGCGTTGCCGTAGTGGACGCCCGTTCGGAGGTCGATGGGACGCCAGTCGGAGTCGACGAGCGCGGCATCGAGCCACGCGGCGATCTCGTCGGCGTTCCCTACGGTGGCGGAGAGCGCGACCACCTGGAGGCCGGGGTTGATTCTCCGGAGTTTGGCGAGCGTCACCTCCAGTGTCGGTCCGCGGTTGCGGTCGTCGACGAGGTGGACCTCGTCGGCGACCACGCAGGTGAGTTGGTCGATCCACGGCGCGTCGTTTCTGACCAGGGAGTCGACCTTCTCCGACGTGGCGACGATGATGTCGCGGGAGGCGAGCCACTCGCCGCTGGACTCGTAGTTCCCGGTGGATACGCCGACAGTAAAGCCCAGTTCCTCCCAGCGCTCGAACTCGCTCTTCTTCTCGGAGGCCAGCGCGCGGAGAGGGACGATGTAGAGCGCCTTTCCGCCTCGCTTGACCGCAGAGAGCATCGCGAGTTCGGCGACGAGCGTCTTTCCTGAAGCCGTGGGCACCGAGGCGACGACGCTCTCGCCGGTGGTGACGCCCGCGTCGACCGCCTCGGCCTGCGGCGGGTACAGCTCCTCGATCCCCTCGCTCCGGAGGCGGTCTGCGACCCCCTCGGGCAGCCCGGGGACGTCGGCGGGGTTCATCTGTCGCTCGCTTGGTTCCGTCTCCGGTTTTAAGTTTCGGGTCGTACGTACAGGACTCCCTCCCCCATCGACCCGGAGGTGACGCTGTCGACTGTCGTTCCTGTGCGGTCGCGGAGGGGGAGCCGCATCCCCTCGGTAGCCAGGAGTGACCTTGGCCTGTCGCTGTTGGCGAACAGTGTGCACCTCGACCACCCCGAACTGCTGGCTTCATCTGTTCTCTGTCCACTGGAAACCTCGATGGCCGCACTGCGTTCGGTTGCAGAGACCACGTCTGGAGACACGTACTCGTGCTGAGTTCCGTACGCGAGTGTGGGGCCCGAGAGGGCGCGGTTCGTGCCTCCGTGCGCGAACAACCCGGCTGGGTGCTCCGGGGAATCTCCCCGGCTGGGTGCTCCGAGGAATCTTCCCGTTCTGGCGGCTCCAGATCGGCTCTCAGAACCGACCGAACGTCCGTCGCCGTCAGCATCTCTAGGCGAACAGAACTGGTCGGTTCATCGCATCGTCTCCGTCGTGTTTGCCAGCATCTGATGAGAGCGGGCGCCACGTCTAAACCCCCCGCCAGTCTACCCCGAGCCATGCGCATCGAGTACGACCGCGACACCTGTATCGGGATGTTCCAGTGCGTCGACGAGTGGGACGCCTTCGAGAAGAACCTCGACGACGGCAAGGCCGACCTCGGAGGGAGCGAGGAGCGCGAGGAGGACGTCTTCGTCCGCGAGGTACCCGAGGATTCGAAGTTCGACGCCGAGTACGCCGCCCGCGTCTGTCCCGTCGACGCCATCAAACTGTTCGACGACGACGGCGAGCAGATCGTCTGACGGGGGCTGTTACTGCCGGCCGTGCGAACGGAACCGACCCCCGTCGCTGCCGCTCTCGGGGTGACGGCGTCGAAAAAACCGGGCCGCGACCGTCTGTGGTCTCTGCTCGATTCGAGTCAGTCCGCCGTCGCCGTCGCGCCCGTCGGCTTCGCGGCACCGAGGACGTCACGGCTCTGCAACAGGATGAACCCGAAGCCGACCTTCGCCGCCAGGTCGAGTACCATGAACGCCGCCGTCTCGATGCCCAGCGGGATGATGGCGAAGCCGCCCTCCGTGCCCAGTATCCAGACGACCGGATACGCCGACCAGAGGACGAGTATCAGGTTTCTGAGCCGGCTGAACAGCGCGCCGACTTCGCCGGACTGCTGGCTGGCCTGCTCCGACAGCGTGCCGAGCAGGAAGTACAACAGCACGAGCAGCGCGCCCGTACTGATCGCCCACCAGAGGATGCGGAACAGCTGCCCCTCGGTGGCCAGCGCGCCCACGAGACCAGTGCCGATCATGAACACGTCCAGCCCGATGAGGGTGTAGATCGTGTTCCTGTCCGCGCCGGCCAACAGCGCGAGGTCGAGCAACAGCAGCGGCGTGGTGAACAGCCAGTCGGCGTACCGAGCCCAGTAGATGTCGAGCGTCCCGAGCCCGTCGACCGACACCTCGATGAGGCCGAACCCCGTGGCCATCGAGAAGTACGACGCCGCCGCGATGGCGGGAATGAAGATGGTGATGATGTAGTACTCTTGCTGGTCGGGGTCACGTACGGACCATCCCTGTGCGACGAAGTACAGGGTGCCGAGTGTCATCCCGATCGTGCCGATCCACAGCGCTATCGATTCGAGGCCTGCGCCTGGTTGTGCCATACCCGAACGCGGCTAAGGATGAACCCGACTTATATTTGATGGCAGATTGAGAGAAAAATGCGAATTTCATCGGCTGAGAGCCCTTCTTGCGGCCAAAACGTTGAAATACCACTCTCGACACGGCGGCAGCCGTGAGCTTCATCCCCGTCGGGTCCTACCCTCCCGTCGAGCGATGACGACCACCCGTCCGGCGACCTTCCCCCGTACCGAATGAGGCTCACCTACCTCGGCTTCCACCTGGTGTTCATCCTCCCTCCCCTCCTGTTGCTCCTCCGCGCCGCGCCGTCGCTCCCGTCGGGGCGTCGTCGGGTGGCACTCACCGGCTTCGTCGGCATCACACTCCTCGCGCTCGTCTACACCACCCCCTGGGACAACTTCCTCATCGACCAGGGTGTCTGGTGGTACGGCGAGGGAACGGTCGTCGCCTACATCGGCTCCGCTCCGCTCGAAGAGTACCTCTTCTTCGTCCTCCAGCCGGTGCTCACGGGACTGTTCCTCTACACGATGGGCTTCTCACCCGCGTTCGAGCAGCGCGACACCCGACTCCCCCCTCGGCTGGTCGGCGGTGTCGGGTTCCTCGCACTGAGTGCGCTCGGCGGTGTTCTCCTCACCACGACGTCGGGTTACTACCTCGGGGCCATCCTGGTGTGGGCTTGCCCCCTCCTGGCGCTCCAGTGGGCCGTCGGCGGCGGCTACCTCGTGCGTCAGCGCCACGAGTGGTCGGTCGCCGTCGCCGTTCCCACGCTCTACCTCTGGTTCGCCGACCGGGTCGCCATCGGCCTCGGTATCTGGACCATCTCGGACACGCACACGCTCGGTCTCGATATCCTCGGACTCCCGTTCGAGGAGGCCGCGTTCTTCCTCGTGACGAACCTCCTCGTCGTCCAGGGGCTGGTGCTCTTCGAGTGGGTGATGCACCGCTGGGGGCGGTTCACCCTCGACGACGAGGACGGCCCGGACCCGCTCGACCCCGACTCGGTCGACGAGACCGAGAGCGACTCCGTCCCGACCCGCGTTTCACCCCGGGAACCGACCCGATCGGACCGTGCGCCCCCCGACCGAGGCCGATGAGTTCCTCCTCACCCACTCGTACCGTCGTCTCTGCCTCTCTCTCTTCGCCGGTCCGCCGGACGCTCTCGGCGGCCGTGATCCGTCCCTCGTGGCTCGCGCTGGGCGTGGCCGTCCTCCTCGCCCCGGTCGTCGCGACGCTCCCTCCCGTGGTTCGCTACCTTCCGTTCGTCGTGAGCGTCCTCGTCTTCGGCCTCCCGCACGGCGCGGTCGACCACCTCGCACCTGCCCGCACCACCGGTGGCGACACCGTCCGCTCGATGGCCGCCGTCGCCCTCCTGTACCTCGTCGCCGGCGGCGCGTACCTCGCGTGGTGGTTCGTCGCACCCGCCTCGGCGGCCGTCTTCTTCGTCCTCCTCACCTGGTTCCACTGGGGCCAGGGGGACGTCTACGCGTTGCTCGCGCTCCTCGACGCCGAACACCTCCCGACCCGCTTCGAGCGTGCGCTCTCGCTCGTCGTCCGCGGTGGCCTGCCGATGCTCGCCCCGCTCGCCTTCCACCCGACCGCGTACCGCCGCGTCGTGGTCGCGTTCGTCGCGCTCTTCG